>JBNJFZ010000232.1:0-5098 GCA_051747295.1 Myxococcota bacterium | reverse complement strand
AACGGAGGTACACGACGCCATGATATTGGACACGTTCGGCGCCTGGGGCAACCGTCCCGTGGTTGATCGAATATCCACGACCCGTCGAAGTTGCGAAAACGATAGCTGTAAACCGGAGTGGCAGAGCGTGATACGCGTCATCCGAGCTGGCGTCGGCACCGGAATCGCCGCCTGACCGCATTTCTACGGTGGGACCCAGCGTAGAAATGCCGTCAGAGGGGGTTCGATATCCCACAATTTCGGCTGCCGCCGACGCTCTCGTCACCGTTGTTAGACGAGCTGAGACAAGAACGTCAGCGCCGGCACGATCGTGGGCTCCTCGACTGAAAAACAATCCCGGTCGACATAGGGCGCGTCCATCGCCACCTGAAAGGCATGCTTTGCGCCCGTCTGCTCCTGGAACCGCTCGAGTGAGCCGGATAGGGACTTCGATGCGGACGACTTGACCTCCACCAGAAACCAGGGCTCGCGATCGCGAACAACGACGAAATCGACCTCGTGCTGCTGTTTGTCGCGAATGAAATGCAGACCGAACTCGCCGAGACCGACGTCCGTCCAGAAGTGCACCGCCTTCAGAAGCGCGCTGGCGACAAGGTTCTCCGTGCGCGCACCTTCGTCGTCGATCACGGACCAATCCCACAAATAATACTTGGGCTGCTTGCGAAGCGCTCGCGTTACATTCTTGTGCCAGGGCCTCACGGAAAAGCAGTAGTACAGCCGCTCCAGGGTCTCCAGCCAGCTCTTGATTGTGTTGACGGAGGCCCCGATGTCTCTTGAAAAGCTCGAGTAGTTGACCGTCGCGCCGACGCGGTCTGCGACAAACATCGACAATGTCTCGACCTGTCCGAGCTCGCGAATCCGGGTCAGCTCTCGCAGGTCTTCTTGAAACAGCAGCTGGCTGCGAAGCCTGCGCCACCGATTATAGAACTGGCGGTCGTTGCGCTCGAACGGCTCCGGGAAACCACCCATTTGCCGCAGTCGTTCGAAGTCGCCCTGCGCAAGTTCTGACGGAGCTTGCAGTGCAGAGTCGTCCGGCCGCTCCGGGGAGAGCAGTTCGGCGACCGAAAGCGGGTGCATCCTATACGGAAAGTATCGCCCCATCAGGCTATCTCCGCCGTGGCGATAGACGTCGAGCTGCGCGCTGCCGGTTACGATGATGTCGAGCTTCTCGGAGTAGGTGTCGAAGAGGCCTTTTAGCAGGTCTTTCCAGTCACTCCACTTGTGGATTTCGTCGAGCACGAGGACCGGTGGCTGCTCGCGAAGACGACTCGAGTCGGCATGCTCGGCAATGGAAGCGGGACCGCCCAGGATGATCTGGCGATGATCACGATTGTCCCAGTTCAGATAGTGACTCCTGTGAAGAAACCCGGACCGAGTCAGGCCGAGATGATTTTTGCGAGCTCGAAGTCGGCTGAAGCAGGCGTAGCCGCAGGCTACGTCGATGCAAGACGACGCAGAACTCGTGAAAATCAGCCGGTCTGACGACGTGGAGGGTTTCTTCTCAGGAGTCAGAAGACTCGGAAGCGTTCTCAGCTACGGTGCGGCAGGTGGTCGTCTTTCCGACCTGACGTGGACCCGACACAAATGCCATCTGCCGGTTGTCATCGAGATGGTCGGTCAAGAGGCTGTCATATATCCGAGTACGCATCGCTGACCAATTTTAAGGCTACTGCAAATAAATCATGACCATTTTGCAGTTGCCTAAAAATTAGTCAAATAGAGAGCCGCATTTTCAGGTCTGATACGCGATTTCGTGGTGGTCCCCGCGCGAAATGACCATTTTGAAGGCTACTGCAAAAAAGTCATGACCATTTTGCAGTTGCCTTCAAACTCGTATGTCAGAGCAAATGGTATGTCCGCATCGAGGGTGCAGCGGAGCGTGATACGCGTCATGCGCGTCGACGGCGAAGTCCGATTGCGAACAGAACCACAAGCACCGGAAAGAAGCCGCTCCTCGACCCACCCGTCGAGCTGCAATGACACCCACCCTCCGATGCCCTGTCGTTGAGTTGGCCGGCATCGCCCTCCGCGTCCATAGCGCCCATGCCGATATCATCCGAGTCGGCACCGGTATCGCCCGCGTCCGTGTCGCCTGAGTCCCCTGCCCCGACATCTCCCACGTCCGTCGAGCCAGCGTCTCCCCCCGTGTCACCCTCGAGAGGGCGTCCAACCGACGTCTCCAACCGATCCGCGAATCCGAGCGACTCCGGGCTGGTTTCCCAGGCCGCGAAGATCACACGGTCCACACTCGCGACCGCAGCCGGCTCGGTGCCGTATGCTCGAACCTCAGTCCCCCCGACGGGGCCGACCAGCGTGCCGTCGAGCTCAACCTCGAGTCCCATGAGCTTGGCGGTCGGCCGGCCCGGGATGTCTCGACTCCATAACGCGAGGTAGCGCTCGCCATCGAACGTCAACGAGACGCCAGACTCCGACTTGACGTCCTCGCTCAGCAGGATGGACGGCCGGGAATCGAACAGGTTGCCGTCGGCAGAGAAGCGCGCAGCGTAAATGTCGGGGTTGTTGTCGCGACCGTCCTGCCACGCGATGAGATAGTCCTGCCCATCGCTGGCGATTGCCGACCAACGCTGGTCGTTCGCGGCGTTTACCACCCGCACCTCGGCCTCGCCGAGCGGCGTGCCGTCCGCCGCGACTGCCCTCGCCGCGATATCTTTGAAGGTCTCGCGGTCCTGGAATTCACTCCACGCAACTGCGTAGTCCTCGCCGTTCGAGGCAATGCTGACCTCACTCTGGACGGCGACAACGCTCGAGATCTCCGTCGACGCCGCGAACTGCACGATATTCTGAGTACCTCCGTCGATCACCCGGGCGCGCACGTCAGCGCTGCGCTCGGTCGTTCCAAACCCGTCGGACCACGCCAGCAGGTAGTCGTCGCCATTGGATGCCATGGCGGCGTATTGCTGGGGGTTCGAGCCGGCGGCAAGTCGAACGCCGCCCACCTGATTGACCTCGCCGGTGTCCGCGGAGATACGCGTGCCGAATAACAGCGGCACGGACTCGCGCTCGTCCTGCCAAGCAACGACGTAATCATCACCGTTCGAGGCCACGGTCGGACGCCACTGCACCGCCTCGTGTTCGCAGATCACGAACGGCTCATTGTCCAGCGGCGCACCGTCCAACCCAAACCGCATTCCATAAATATCCCGCTGCGTCTCGTAGCCTCGCGAATCCTCCCAGACGACGAGAAACCCCGAGTCGCTGGCCGCTACGGCCGGCCGCTGCTGGGTATTCGGCATCGGGGAGACGAAGAATCCGTCGACATCCTCGACCGTGCCATCGGCCGCGAGTCGCGCGCCGGCGAGTTGGCCGCCACCCCAGCGATCATCCTCCCAGACGGCGAGCGTACCGGCGGCATCGGCGCTGAGCGCCACCTCACTGCGATTGCCAGCCGCAGAGTTGGACACGCGCACGCCGCTCGAGTCGTCGACCGTCCCATCGGTCTGGACGCGCGTGGCATACGGCGTTTCTCCGTCCATCGGGCGTCCATCGCTCCACGCCACCATAAATTGCGAGCCGTCGTACACGACGGCTGGATGCTCCTGCGAGCCGCTGGCGTCGCTGATCGAGATGGGATTGGAGTTGAGGAGGTCACCGGTGGCGGCTTCGACGCGCGTCGCCAGAATGTCTCGGTCGCTCGCGCCTTCCTCGCTCCACGCAACCAGATAATCGGTGCCATCGGACGCGACGGCCGTGTCGCGCGCAGACGTATCGGCCTGTGAAATCGCAATCGGCGAGACGTCTTGCACGATCTCGTCACTGGAGATGCGAGCGGCGTTGAGGGGGCTAGCGGAGTTGCGATCGACCCACGAGATCAGAAAACCGTCACCGTTCGAGCCCACCGCTAATCCGTCGGCCGAGGTGGACACGGTCGCGACCGGGAAGGCCAGCGACCCGACCGGTCCATTGGCGTCGTCGGCACGTCTGGCAGACACAGCCGCGGAGCCCCGCTCCTTGATCCATCCAACCATGTAGTAGCTGCCATTCCACGCGACACCCGGGGAGTGTCCCCCGTCCCCTGGCTCGGAGAACGGAGCGGGCGTGCCGACGGTCGCGTCGGCAGCGACGGGCACGCCCCAGACCTGCTCGGACGTCCCGAGTTCTCGTTCCCAGACCACGTAAAAGCCATCTCCATTGGAGGCTACGCTCACGTCGCCGACCGCGCCCTGCGCGGTGATGACGAACGGCTCCGTGTCGACCAACTCGCCGTCGAGCGATACCCGCACCCCGAGGATCGCGCTGGTATTTCGCGTCCAGGCCACCAGGCGGTGCGTTCCGTTCGAAGCGACGATGGGCGAGGACGCGACCGCGTTTCCCTTCCCGAAGATCGGCTCGTCGACGAACTGCGGCTCGCTCCAATCCGGAAGAGCGCTGACTTGCGCACACCACGCGAATGCCGTCAATGCAACAGCAAGAGACAACAGTCGACGCATAATTCCCCTTTTGGACCCGAGATGGTGGCCCTCATCAAAGTCGCGGTGCACGATGGTGGGCAGAACGCTCTCCCTCAGTATGAATGCTCGGCTAGCATCCCAGTTCAACTGTGACGCCGTGCTCGGCCCGTCTTACCCGAGCCTTCGGCGATGTTGAGTACCACCGATCGTGCTGACCGGACAACCTGGTCGCGCAGGTCGGCGTCGCCGCGCTTGAAGGTCTGGTCGGCGACCCGTCGGCCGGCCCTCACTCGAAAAGGGGGCGGCCGAGGGTATCGCGGAGACAACGGCACGTGGAGCGTTATCGATGACCGATATCGATGACCGATATCGATGACCGATACCGATACCGATACCGATACCGATGACCGATACCGATATCGATGACCGATGACCGATACCGATGACCGATACCGATGACCGATATCGCGCACGGAGCATGGAGCAAGGAAGAGGGGGTAGCGCGCGCCGAGACTTGTGCTCAGGTGTGTGCCCGGGCGATGAACCGCACCTACGATTGGCGGCAGCGAAAGTCGCTCGCCGCCCAGAGTAAGTCGACGTCCACCGAGCTCGACGCCAGGCTCGACCGGGCGCTGAGCAACACGCTCAAATTCCTCGAGGTCGCCAGCGACCTGCCCGAGGACCATGCC
>JBNJFZ010000231.1:0-7287 GCA_051747295.1 Myxococcota bacterium | reverse complement strand
CTCTGCGCACATCCGAGCTCGCCGGGGCGCGCCCGAGACGACCAAATGACCGCCCCACGACGTCCAACGCGTGATCCACCGCCCGGACCGCGACCCAACCGTTTTTTCGCGTCGCCCACCCGATTTCGACGGTGTTGCACAGGGCGGTCGCACAACAGGCGTAGGGAAGGAGGTGGGCTCGCAACCTATCCCGACCAGGCACCGTAAGAAAACTAACTGGAAGGGATCTTGCAGCACTCTTTTGGTGTGAGAAAATGGAACGCTCCGCCAATTGGGACATCATGCGTAAGTGGTTATTGATAGGGTTCGCCGCCGCACTCCTCGCTGCTGGTTGTGGCAACAACGATGGGACACCCGGAGGAGGCTCCGGGTTCGACATCGACAGGAATTCGCCCGGCAGTGACGCCGGCACCTCCGACGTCGACGAGGACACCGACGAGGCCGACACGACAGCCCCCGGGGCAGCGGTCGGCGTGGCCTGTGATGCTCCGAGCGAATGCGAAGGCGCACGATGCCTGGATTCGGAAGACTTTCCGCGGGGTTACTGCACGACAGACTCGTGCGAAACGAGCTCCGACTGCCCGGATGCCTCGGTCTGTATGAACGCGGCCGAGGAGACCTTTTGCGCCGCCGAATGCACCAGTGACGCGGACTGCCGCGCCGGCTATCAGTGCCTGGCCAACGAGGCCGGCGAGGGCGGCTGCGGCCCGATCACCGAAGACATCGCGGTCGACGGCTCGGCTGACGGCGAGGCCTGCGAGAGCGACGCAGACTGCGCTGGAGGGACCTGCATCACCGGCGAAGGCTGGGCCGATGGTTATTGCACGACGACCCAGTGCGAAGACCGCACCGATTGCGCCCGCGGCGAAGGCGGCGACCAATTCGACAACCGCTGCTATCGCAGCCGGCAGGGACCCTTCTGCGTTCGCATGTGCGATTCCAACGCCGACTGCCGCGACGGTTACGAGTGCTATCCGGTCAACGGAGGCGATGGTTTCTGTGGCCCGAAGCAATCCGCCGATTTCGACTTCGGTGACCTCGCCAGCTACCCATTCGACATCACCTGCGGGGTCACGGTCGAGAATCAAATGGCCCGCTTCGACTACGAGATCGCCCAGGACACCACCTCTTATATGGTGACCCCGTTTCTCCCCGACGGCGGCCAGCTCGCCCCGGACAACGTGGTCTTGCCCGACGATACCGTGGTGGACTTTCGCGGCAACAACAGCTTCCAACTCGCAACCGCACAGATCTTCGGCGTGCTCAGCCCGCTGATCATGCCGGCTATCGATGCCTTTAGCTCGCAGGCGCAGCCGGGCGTCCACTCCATGGAGGTCGAGACCGACGCCAGCGAGCTATGCTACTACAAGCTCGAGGAGTCGACGCCTGGCACCACGATCGACCTGAATATCCACCTGGTCGGCCTGCCCGACGTGGACGCATCCACAGCGCCGAACGACGCCGACTTCCAGGCCACCATCGACGAGTTCGACCGCATCTACCAGCAGGTCGGCCTCGAGATCGGCAATATCAACTACATCGACGTCACCGGGGATGCGGCCACCGAATTCTCGATCGTCCGCTCGCAGCGCGCCGTCCAAGAGTTGGTCGCGACCTCGACGCGCCCCGCAGGCGGCTACGACGAGGCGCTCAGCGCCAACATCTTCTTCGTCCAGGGCATGGAGCTCGGCGGCGCCATCGGCATCTCGATGGGGCTGCCCGGCCCGGCCGGACTCCACGGGACGCCGGCCAGCGGCGTGGTCTTCACCAGCGAATACATGGGTCGGACCGTCCCCGATCGCTTCACCAACAGCGACGTGGACGGCAATGAGTTCACCGGGCTCATCATCGCGCACGAGGTGGGTCACTACCTCGGGCTGTTCCACACCACCGAGCAGGACGGACGCGGCACGGACCCGGTCGATGACACGGCCGAGTGCGATAGCAGCGACTTCCCCAGCGACTGCCCGGACCTCAACAACCTGATGTTCCCGCTCGCCGGGAAGGGCCACACCGAGGTCTCGGCCGGCCAGACCTTCATGATGAAGTCGAACCCGCTGACCAAGGACTGATCTTTTCGGCCGTCGGCGTGAACAAATCCCGTCGGCGGCCCGTCAGACAATCGGGCCGAATCCGTTTCGGCTTCAACTACTTTGCAGACAAAGACATCACGATGAAAAAACTCATCACCACAGCCATCGCCGGACTCATGCTCGCCGTCGCCGCCCCCGCAGCAGCGGGGGACGCGGCGGATGAGCCAGACCAGAACCTCCCGCAGGCCAGCGCCCCCAAGAGCGTCGACCAACTGGAACCGTCGGTCGCGAAGACCGCGCGGCTGCTCCTCTCGGGCTACCACGGGCTGCCCAGCAAGCAGCAGCTCGAGGACAAACTCCCGAACACGCGTCAGGTATTGATGGCGTACGCGCAGGACGAGCGGGTGTTTCCGCTGTACCGCAAGCGCGCCCTTCGCGCGCTGGGCTATTACGCCGACGACGAGGTTCAGTCGCTGTACGAGGCCATGCTGGCCGACTCGGACACCGAAGACATGGTGCGCCACACGCTGCTCGGGCTGCTGGCAGAGCACTTCGGGGCCGATGGCGTCTCGACCATCGAGCCGTACCTGTACCGAGACGACGTTCAGCTTCGGCTGACCGCCGTGGAGGCGCTGCGCAAGATCGACAGCGACGCCGCACTGGACGCGCTGAACAAGGCGAAGAAAGAAGAGACCAACCAGATCGTGAAGCGCCGGCTCGAAGAAGCGACGCGGATCGTGAAGTAAGACGCCTGCTGCGCCCATCCTGGGCGCAGCCCAACACTATACCGCGGCTTTTTCCGGTTCCTCGACCACTCTGTCTGCGTCCGCATCGGCGTCGTGGAAGATGATATCCTCCGCGGGTCTTTCGCGCTCGCTCTCACCGATGATCAGGCGCGCACCGCGCCGGAACATCAGGTAGGAGTAGACCCACTCGATGAGCACCATGATCTTGGTCTTGAACCCGACCAGAAAGATCAGGTGGACGAAGAGCCAGGCAAGCCACGCGACGAACCCTCCGAAGTGCCAGTCGCCGACCAGCGCGACCGCCTTGGCCCGTCCGATCGTCGACATCTGGCCCCGGTCCCAATATTCGAAGCGCTCGGCGGGCTCGCCCTCGACGCGCCGCTGGATGTTCTCGGCGGCTTGCTTGCCCTGCTGAATCGCCACCGGGGCGAGTCCGGGCAGCGGCTCGTCGGTGTTGTGGTCGAAGTGAGCGGCGTCGCCGAGCACGTAGACCGAATCGTCGTCGGGTAGCGTCAGCTCCGGGCCGATGATCGCGCGGCCCTGATCGTCATACTCGGTGTCGAGTGCAGCCAGCACATCGGAGGGCTCGACTCCGGCCGACCAGATCACCGTGCGGCACGGAATCGTCTCGTCACCCACGTCGACCGCATCCTCGCGGATATCATCGACCGGCGTGTCCAGGATGAGCTCGACGCCCAGGTCGCGCAGGTCCTGCTCGGCTCTCTCACACAGCTCCTCCGGATAGGAATTCAGGACATGCGGCATCGCGTCGATGAGCACGACGCGCGCCTCTTCGGGATCGATCGTTCGGAAGTCGCGCTTCATGACCTCGGCGGCGATCTCGCGGATCGCACCGGCCATCTCGACACCGGTCGGACCGGCACCGATGATCACGAAGGTCAGCCATTCCTGGACGACGTCCGGGTCCTGCGCTTGCTCGGCGGTCTCGAAGGCGGTGAGGATCTTGCGGCGCAGGACCAGCGCGTCTTCGACCGTCTTGAGCGGCGTGGAGTTGTCCCGCCAGGCGTCCGGGCCGAAGTACTTCGGGACCGCGCCGGTCGCGACGACCAGGTAGTCGTACTCGAGCTCTCCGGTATCGAGCACGACGGTCTTATCCTCGCGGCGAATATCGAGCGCCTCGGCCATCAAAACACGCGCGTTCTCCTGGCGGCGCAGCACACCGCGGATGGGCTGAGCGACCTGTGCGGGCTCCAGGCCCGCGGTCGCCACCTGATACAGGAGGGGCTGGAAGGTATGATGGTTCTCCTTGTCGACGAGGTATACATCCACGTCGGCTCCAGAGAGCCCCTTCGCCGTGTACAGCCCCGCAAAGCCCGCTCCGAGGATGACGACTCGCGGCCGCGAACGCTCGCTCGAGCTGTCTTTTACAAATGTAGCCATCGATGGTCTCGTTCCGTCGAAAAGCCAATGAACAACAAGTGTTCCGTCTCGCCGCTGAAGCTACACACGTTTGGAAAAAGAGAAGGAATATGGCAACGGTTAACATGACCGCGTGGCGATAAACCATGCCTGAGCGCGCTCACTGATGACACTGTCGTCGACGACGCTGTTGTCGCAGTGCGTCAAAATGCGATACACTGGGTTCCCAAACCACTGATTTACCGGCCAAAAGGGCCTGAAAATGGGCGAGCAGAATGTGCACGAGAAGCAAAGCGGTGAGGAACTGCGGCGCTTCATGAAGTTGATCCTTCGGGACGTTCGAGCGCTCGAAGAGATGCTCGAGAACGACATGTTCGAGACGGGTATCCGACGCATCGGAGCCGAGCAGGAGATGTTCCTGGTCGACGATGCGTATCGCCCCGCGCTCAAGTCACTCGAGGTCCTCGAAGAGCTCGACCACCCGTTGTTCACCACCGAGCTCGGTAAGTTCAACATCGAGTTCAACGCCGAGCCGACCGAGTTCGGCGGCGATTGCCTCAGCCGTCTCGAAGAGCAGCTCAATACAAACGTGCTCCGAGCGCGCGAAGCCGCCCAGAAGGTGGGCTGCGACGTGGCGCTGGTCGGGATCTTGCCGACCATGCAGAAGGCCGACCTCGGGCTGGATAACATGACGCCCAAGCCGCGCTATCACGCGCTCAACGACTCGATGACGCGGCTTCGGGGCAAAGCCTACGAGTTCCACATCAAGGGCATCGACGAATTCATCGTCGAGCACGACAACGTGATGCTCGAGGCGTGTAACACCAGCTTTCAGGTGCACTTTCAGGTCGAGCCAGATGAATTTGCGCGGCTCTACAACTTCGCGCAGGCCGTCGCTGCGCCGGTGCTCGCGGTGGCGACGAACTCCCCGCTGCTGTTCGGGAAGAGGCTCTGGAAGGAGACGCGCATCGCGCTCTTCCAACAGTCGGTCGATACACGCTCTCCCGGCTCGCACATGCGCGAGCTGACACCGCGGGTGAGCTTCGGCAACAAGTGGATCGAGGAGTCGGTGCTCGAGATCTTCCGCGACGACATCTCGCGATTCCGGCTGCTTTTGAGCACGGACGTCGACGAAGACCCCTTCGAGGCCATCGAAAAGGGTGAGGCGCCGGAATTATCCGCGCTCAGGCTGCATAACGGCACCGTCTATCGCTGGAACCGCGCCTGTTACGGCATCTCCGACGGCAAGCCGCACCTGCGCATCGAGAACCGCGTGTTGCCCTCGGGGCCAACGCCTGCCGACGAAGTCGCCAACGCGGCCTTCTGGTTTGGCATGATGAGCGGCCTGATGATCGAGTACGAGGATATCACCGACCACATGGCGTTTATCGACGCGAAGAATAACTTCTTTTCGGCGGCGCGCTACGGCCTTGGCGCGCCGATGACCTGGCTCAACGGCAAGAATGCCAACGTACGCGAGCTCGTGCTCGGCGAGTTGCTGCCGCTGGCGCGAAACGGCTTGTCGTCCAGTGGCGTCGACCAGGACGATATCGACCGCTACCTGGGGATCATCGAGGAGCGCGTCCAGAAGGAGCGTACCGGCGCCGACTGGATGCTCGAATCGTTCAATACCTGCGAGGACAAGGGCAGTGTGGCCGAGCGACTCGCCGGTATCACCGAGGCGCTCGTCCATGACCAGACCACCGAGAAGCTCGGACACGAGTGGGAGCTGGCAGACATGCCCGACAAGGCGGCGTGGGAAGACCACTACGAATATGTCGGGCAGTACATGACGACCGACCTCTTTACCGTCAACGAGGACGAGATCATCGACATGGTTGCCTCCGTGATGGAGTGGCAGCATGTCCGGCACGTGCCGGTCGAGGACAACGACCATCAGCTGGTCGGCCTGGTCACGCGCCGGAACATCATGAAGTCACTGCTGGAGGAGCGCTCCAACGAGACGTCCGTGCCGGTCAGCGACATCATGTTGACCGACGTCATCACCGTCGAGCCGACCACGTCCACGGTCTCCGCCATCAAGTTGATGCGCGAGAACAGAATTTCGTCCCTGCCGGTTGTCGAAAACGGCAAGCTGGTCGGCATCGTCACGGAGCGAGACTTCATGAGTGTCGCGCGCGACCTGCTCGAAGAACGACTCGAGGCGCGGAGCCAGGCCAAGACGGGTCAGAGCAGCAAAGACACGGCAAAGGTCGTGGAGCCCGGACTCTCGGAGACGTCGCGCGTGGGCATCGAAGAGGCATCCGACGCCAAGGATTCGAAGGCGGTATGAGCCGGCACTTTATCGCCTCATGAAAACGCGAACGCACCGTATCCGACCACATTATCCGCGCCGCCGCCCTGCTCTCGGGAGTTACTGCGCGCCAGACAACGCGCCGACCACCCGCGCTTTTTAGCCAGCGCCAGCAAGCCGCGCATCGCGACTCGACTCGTCGAGTGGTCGCGGGTGATCTCGTCCGGCTGGCCCGCCAGGATGGCGTCCTCGGTGTGCGCGTCGAGTGCCTCGGCGCGATCGAGGGTCACGTCGTAGCTCAGGTTTGCGCTCAGGACCACGAGCGCGCGGTCGTCCAGCAGCCACTCCAGCGCGTCGGCGACCTGCCCGGCAGTCGCGTCTCCTACGAGTACTGGTACAAGCTGAACATCGTCGAAGATGACCTGCACGAAAGGCAGTTGTGCCTCGATGCTCTCCTCGGGGTCGAACGCCGCCGCCATGCGACGAACGTGGGCTGGCGCGTCATCCCAGAACCCGTCAGTCGGATATTCGAGGACGCCCAGCGGCGTCTCGAAGCCCTCCCACGAGTCGAGCGCGAGCCCCCGAAACGGCACGAGCCGCGAGGAGCCGAGGACCACGACGCGGTTCACGTCCTGCTCGTCGGCCGCGACGGACGCATAGGCCTCGGCCATGACGGGCCCGGCGAATTCGTAGGCCGCGTGCGGCGCGATGAGCGCACGCAATCCCGGGACCGGAGTCGAACTCGCCGCGGCGAGCAGCCCTCGGACCTCGCGTTCGAGCTCGTTCGGTCCTTCGGGATAGACGTCGCCGGCAAACTCTGCTTCGCGAGCCTCGATCGTCCGCTTACCGAAGAGTTTATCGAAGAATCCCACGG
>JBNJFZ010000230.1:0-7288 GCA_051747295.1 Myxococcota bacterium | reverse complement strand
GTTGAACGCCCGGGCGAATCCGACATCGCGCTGCTCGATGCGGGCCCACTCCTCGGGTGTGGCCTCCGCGACGATTCGCAGGTCGAGCTCGGCGAGCTGCGGCTTCAAGAATTGGGCGAGGTTGTAATCACTCCCGAAATACTTGCCGGCATCGAGGGCCTGGACCAGACGCCCCATGTACAGCACGTCGCCCGACTCGGCGATCTCCTCGACCACCGAGGCTGCCTGCTGCTGCCAGCCGCCGGACATCACGTCCGCCGAGACGAGTCGCGGCGGATCGGCGAACCAGATCTCCGGGGCCGGACCTGCGGCCCATTTGGCCGAGAGGTGACGGATATGACTGGTCTTTCCGACGCGGTGAGGCCCGACCAGGACGACGGCGGTCGGTTCGGCGGCTCGGAGCATCTCCTCGAGCTGCTCGAGCGACGACTCGTGGTCGAACATCGGTTCAATCCCGCGCTGCGCCTGCTCGACAGGGCTTAGAGACGTCCACGACTCGGCGACTTCCTCGAGCTTTCCACCGGACTCGCCATCGCCCTGCCCGCTCGGCGGGAGCGCATCGAGCCAGAGGGTGTCCAGCTCGACTTCACGGACGTCGAGCGGTTCGAACTCCACCTCGAGATCCTCGACTCGGAATAGTTGCGGAGTCGGCCCGTGAAGACGAGTCGTCCGCGCCCGCGGTTCGAGCTTCTTCTGCAGCCGCTCGACGGTGTATTCGGTGCCCTCTCCGGCTGCCAGCCACATCCAGGTGCCGAATTGCGGAGCTCCGACCAGCTCGAATTGCGCACCGACGTCGGCGGTGACGACGTCCACGGGCATCGCGAGCTTCTGCCCGCCCTCACGCGTAAACGCCCCGAGATCGACCTCGAAGACCGGCACATCTAGCCGACGCGATGCGAATGAAAAGGGAATGTCCATTCCGGCGAGCCTGCGCGGGTGCAGGCGTCCGAGCGTGTCGGCGAGTAGGCGGGTCAGCCGGGTCCTCGCGTCCTCTTCGGTCGCACCTGCGGCACTGATGCGAAGCCCGGCGAGCGCCTGAGCCACGACCAGACCTTCGTGGATACGATATGCGACCGGCACGCGGTATTTCATCGAGATCGAAGCCACTCCAAAAAACGGGTGCAGACACGACCGTGCTTATAGCACGGAACGGGCCGTCCGGTCATGGCATTTGCGCTGGCGATGCTCTCGCCCGACTCACACGGTCTGGCGGTCCCTTTCGTTTGATATTTCTTCGTGATCATGTTGTTTCTGAACCAGAAAATCCCTAAAGTATCTCGTGTGTGAACACTAATTGGGCATCGGGCCGGCAAACTATTGTGGAGGATTCGTCGTGAAGAGTCGCAAGTTCTGGGGCATATTTATTCTGATGATCTCGCTGGCGTTTGCCGGCTGCGGACCCGATGAGTCGGGATCGGGGTCGAATAACTCGAGCAACAACGGCGACAATGACGCCGGCGATGTCATGGTCGACGACGCCAGCGATGCCGACGAAGAGGATACAAGCGACGGCTCCGAAGACGTCGAGGAAGACACGGAGCCGGCCTGCAATCCGAGCCAACTCTCCTCTGACGGGGATGAAGACGGCGACGGCATCGCCAATAGCTCGGACAACTGCCCGTGCAACGCGAACCCCGACCAGTCCGACTCCGACGGCGACTTGCTGGGCGACGCCTGCGACAACTGCCCGGACGTCGCAAACTTCGATCAGCAAGACAGCGACGGCGACGGCATCGGGGACTTCTGCGAGGACTGGCAGGACGATGATGGCGACGGCGTGCGCAACCAGTACGACAACTGCCCGGACACCGAAAACCCCGACCAGGAAGACGGCGACTCCGATACTGTCGGCGACGCCTGTGACAACTGCCCCAATGTCGCCAACCAGAACCAGGAAGACACCGACGGCGACGATACCGGCGATGCATGTGAGGTCGTGACCGACCCGGATGCCGACACCGACGGTGACGGCGTGCGCGACGGCGATGACAACTGCTTCCAGACTCCGAACGCAGACCAGGAAGACACCGACGGCGATGGTGTCGGCGACGTGTGCGACAACTGCCCGGAGGTCGCCAACGCGCTCCAGGAAGATAGTGATGGAGACGGCGTCGGTGACGCCTGTCCCGGAGATCTGACCGCCGACGATGATGGCGATGGCGTGGTGAACGTCCAGGATAACTGCCCTAACGACAGCAACGCCGGCCAGGAGGACGCGGACGGCGACGGCGTCGGCGATGTCTGTGACAACTGCCCGGGCGTGGCGAATAGCTCGCAGGACCCCGATGCCTGTGCCGACCTGAACAACCCCGATGGTGACTTCGACGGCGACGGCGTGCGAAACGCCGATGACAACTGCCCGCGCACCTCGAACCAGAGTCAGGATGACACCGACGACGACGGGGTGGGCGACGACTGCGACAACTGCGTGAACGTCGCGAACGCCGGCCAGGAAGATGCCGACAACAATGGCGTCGGTGATGCCTGCGAAGGCCTCAACGACCCGGACGCCGATATCGACGGCGACGGGGTCCGCAATGGCGCCGACAACTGCCCCCAGACCAGCAATGGCTCCCAAACCGACACCGACGGTGACGGCGTGGGCGATGCCTGCGACAACTGCCCCGACTTCGCGAACTCCGACCAGACCGACACCGACGGTGACGGCACCGGTGATGTCTGCGAGAGCGGACCGCTGGTCGACGACAGCGACAGCGACGGCGTGGTCGATGGACTCGACAACTGCCCGAACGACGCGAACCCACAGCAAGTCGACTCTGATGGTGACGGTGTGGGTGATGTCTGCGACAACTGCCCGGACGTCGCGAACGATTCCCAGGATCCGAATGCGTGCGTGGGTGGCTACGACGCCAACCGCGACAGTGATGGAGACGGCATCGCAGACATCAATGACAACTGCATGAACACGCCCAACGGCGGCCAGGCTGATTCCGACAACGATTGGGTCGGCGATGCCTGCGACAACTGCCCGAATACGGCGAATTACGACCAGACAGATTCCGACGGCGACGGCACCGGCGACTCCTGCGAGACCGCGCCAGCCGGCAATATCTGCGAGACGCAGACCGGCAGCTTCCAGCAGATCGAGCCGAATATCCACATCACGCTCGACAGGTCGGGCTCGATGGGATGGGACAGCCCGACGCGCTGGAGCTTTGCGACCGGCGCACTCGACGACCTCTCGAACTGGGCTGAGTTCGGAAACTTCCGATGGGCGCTTTCAGTCTTCGGCTCCACACTCAGCGGTGATGGCGGCGCGGAGCTCGCGCTCGAGATCGGGTTCCAGGCACCGAGTACATTCCGTAGCTCGTACTCCAGCTACAGCCCGAGTGGCGGCACACCAACCTCCTACGCCATCGAGGACGTTCGCAACGAGCCGGCTCAAAGCAACGGCTTGAGCGATTGGCTCACCGAGTCGACCAACACCGATCCGTTGGATCCGCAACGCACCGATGCGCTGGTCATCATCACCGACGGTGTGCCCAATGACACGACGCGCACCCGCAACCAGGCTGCTAACGCGTGCTCCGAAGACATCATCATCTACTGGGTCGGCATGCCAGGGGCCAATGAGAACGCGCTCCAGAGCTTCGCGACCGCGGGCCACAACGCTAACCCGGATTGCCCGAACTCCTACTTCATGACGACCAACCAGTCGTCGCTGCAGACAGCGCTCGAGAGCATCGCGGAGGATATCTTCTCCTGCACCTACCAGCTCAACTCGGCGCCGCCCGACTCCGACAAGATGTGGGTCGAGAAGATCGATACGAGCTCCAATACCCGCACCACCATCCCGCGCACATCGCCGGATGGATGGAGTTACGACAGCGGCACGGACACCATCGAGGTGACGGGCACCTGGTGCGACGACCTCAAGAGCTCCGACCCGGCCACCACCGAGCTCGAGATCTTGCTCGGCTGTGAAACCTCCTGCTCTCCCACCGGCCAAGAGGTCTGCGACTACGTGGACAATGACTGTGATGGCACGGTCGACGAAGGTTGTGGCAACTGTGTCCCCGAGATTTGCGATGGCAACGACAACGATTGCGACGGTGACGTCGACGAGGGTTGCCCCTCGACGAGTTGCACGCCCGAGCCCGAGATCTGCGGTGACGGCATCGACAACGACTGCGACGGACAGACCGACGAAGGCTGCACGAGCAGCTGTCAGCCCGACGCCGAGATCTGTGACGGAATCGACAACGATTGCGACGGTGACGTCGACGAGGGTTGCCCCTCGACGAGTTGTACTCCCGAGCCGGAAGTCTGTGACGGCGACGACAACGACTGCGACGGCGACGTCGACGAGGGCTGCCCGGGCGATGCTTGCGTCCCCGAGCCCGAAGTCTGCGACGGTACGGACAACGACTGCGACGGCCAAACCGACGAGGGTTGCGACGCTTGCATCCCCGAGAACGAAATCTGCGACGGTACGGACAACGACTGCGACGGTGTCGTCGACAACGGCTGCGTCGATTGTCCGGACGGCCGAAGCGCCGAGATCTGTGACGGTATCGACAACGACTGTGACGGCGACATCGACGAGGGCTGCGGTGACCCGGAGTGCGTCCCGGAGAATGAGATCTGCGACGGTCTCGACAACGACTGCGACGGTGAGATCGACGAGGATTGCGTCGATTGCCCGAATGGTCGCTCGCCGGAGGTCTGCGACGGCATCGACAACGACTGTGACGGCGACATCGATGAAGGCTGCATCCAGGGCTAACGCCCCCCGCAGCTAGCCGAACACACCGACCCCGCTCGCCTCGTGCGAGCGGGGTTTTTTATGTGGGGCGTTTCGGACGTGTGGCCGCACGCAAGGCGCGGCTAGAAAGCCGCGGGGCGAGCTAGAAAGCTCGCGCACCGCATGCCACGCACAATGTAGACGAACCGGAGGAGCGCGAGGATGGACGATCGCACTCGATGCCGGTGGGGAGCGAGGAAAACCAGCTCTCTCGGTCGGAATGACTCAATTCCAGTCGACCGTATTCACCTGGCTCCAGGGTATGACATCACCGTGGGTGCGCCGCTGGCGCGACTGTGAAATTGCCTCTGACGCATCGGCAAGGCTATTTATAACCCTGTCGAATAGGCACAAATTGTAATTCCCACTTACAATCTGTGCAATGCATAGACCGCGTTGCCCACGCAATCCGGATCAGCGCCACCACACCCGATAGCTTCGTCGGAAGTGGCGTGAAAGGCTCGGCGCGCGGCGGGCGCAGAAGCCCGCGCACCGAACCTTTTCGCCATTTCGACGGCTAATCCGGATCGAGTGGGCCAAAACTCGGCCGTGGAACGTCCACTCGTGTAGATGAGGAAGCTATCTCGAGGACAGAGTCGTCTTAACAACTGAGGCAAGATCAGCGGTCGCGGCCCTGGGATCTCTGGCTTTGACTACTTCTCGAATGACTGCCACGCCGCTGGCGCCGGCCTCGATGACGGCGGCGGCGTTGCCGGCGTCGATGCCACCGATACCGATGAGAGGAATGTCGGTGAGTTCGCGGATCTTCGCCATCGCAGCCGGGCCGCGCGGCGCAGAGGCATCCGGCTTGCTCGCCCTCGCCTCGTACATCGCGCCGACGCCCAGGTAGTCGACGCCGGCGTCGAGGTAGTCGCGTGCGAGCTCGGGGGTGCCGGCAGAACCGCCGATGATGAGTCCGGGAGCCACGCGCCGCGCATCGCGGACCGAGATATCGGTCGGTCCGAGGTGCACGCCGTCGGCACCGGCCGCCATCGCGACATCGAGGCGGTCGTTCACCACAAAATGTGCAGAGTGTTGTCGGCAGAGTCGGGCGAGCGAGCGGGCTCGCTCGACGAGCTGGCGTCCGTCCGAGCCCTTGTCTCGCAGCTGGAGGACGCCGGCGCCGCCCTGGATCGCGGCTTCTGCCACCTCCAGCAACGACTTGTCTTCAGGGACGACGCGAGGGTCGAGGATGACGTAGACAGACCAGTCCACGTCGACGATGCGCCGCTGATTCGGTGTCGTCACGCTCATTCGCCGGCTGCTGCGCTTTCCTGGTTTCGCTTGCGCTGGATTTCTTCGGCCTGCATGTCGGCGCGGTAGCTCGATCGCACCAGCGGGCCGGCCTCGACGTGGTCGAAGCCCATCTTCTCGCCCTCTCTGGCGAGCATGTCGAATTCCTCGGGCGTCACCCAGCGCTTGATCGGCAGGTGGCGCTTGCTCGGGCGCAGGTACTGGCCGAGGTTGAGGATTTCGACGCCTACGTCGACCAGGTCCTGCATCGTCGACAGCACCTGCTCATTGGTCTCGCCCAGGCCGAGCATCATGCCGCTCTTGGTGAGGATATCGTCGCGCTGCGCGGAGCGCTCGAGCACGGCGAGCGAGCGCTCGTATTTGGCCTGGGGCCGTACGACCCGGTGGAGCTCCTCGACGGTCTCGATGTTGTGGGCGAAGCAGTCCGGCTTTGCGTCGAGCACGGTATCCACGTCGTCCAGGTCGCCCTTGAAGTCGGGTGTCAACACCTCGAGGCCCAGATCCGGGCAGACGTCCTTGGTGAGGCGGATGGTCTCGGCCCAGATGCCCGCGCCGCCATCGTCGAGGTCGTCTCGATCGACGCTTGTGATGACGACGTAGTTGAGGCCCAGGCCGGAGAGCGCGTCGGCGACGCGACGAGGCTCGTCGCGGTCCACCTCGTTGGGCTTGCCCGTCATCACGTCGCAGAAACCACAGGAGCGCGTGCACACGTTGCCCAGGATCATGAAGGTCAGCGCCTTGCGACTCCAACATTCACCGATATTCGGGCAGTTTGCCGACTCACAGACGGTATGGAGATCGGCCTCGTGAACGAGCTTGCGGGTTTCGAAGAACTCCTTGTTCATCGAGACGCGCTTGCGGATCCAACGCGGCCGGTCGCCGGCAGTATCCGGCTGGTTCTTATACTCCGGCCGTGCCGGTCCGCTGACGCGGTCATCGCCGGTCGGTTCGCGCTTCTCCAAAACGGGCAGGGATATCTTCTTAGCCATTGTCTATCTCGGTCTCTGGGTCGCGGGAAATGGCCCGTGCCGCCCAAGTCCTAACAATACGTGGGTGAAACGACAAGATAGGCCGGACATTCCGACCGTGTCGGGCGCAGCTTCCTATTCCCCTTTGAACTCCGGATCGCGCTGCTGCATGAACGCTGCGAAGGCCTCGGCGAGGTCGTTGGACTGGAGGAAGGCGGAGTTCCAGGTGGCGACGTACTGGCGCCCGGCCTCCGAGCCGTGCTCGGCGGAGAAGTTGAGTACGTTCTTGATGCCCTGGACG
>JBNJFZ010000229.1:0-7398 GCA_051747295.1 Myxococcota bacterium | reverse complement strand
AAGCCAAACTTCAGCATGCGCATGGCTGTGGGGCTCTTCGCGTTGATCTCGCTTGCCCACTCCAGCGCGACCGCCTCGAGATCATCGTGGTCGACGACCTCATTGACCATGCCCATCTCGAAGGCCTCCTGGGCGTCGTAGTTTCGGCCGAGGAAGAAGATCTCGCGGGCGCGCTTCTGACCGACCTGACGGGCGAGGAGCGCCGAGCCGTAGCCGCTGTCGAAGCTCGCCACGTCCGGGTCGGTCTGCTTGAAGACCGCGTGTTCTCTGCTCGCGAGGGTCATGTCACAGACGACGTGAAGGCTATGCCCTCCACCGACCGCCCACCCGGGAACGACCGCGATCACGACTTTCGGCATGAAGCGAATCAGGCGCTGCACCTCGAGGATGTGCAGCCGGCCGAGCTTGGCCGGATCGACCTCGCCCTCGTCCTTTTCGTATTGGTAGCCGTCCGCCCCACGGATGCGTTGGTCCCCACCGGAGGAAAACGCCCACTTTCCGTGCTTCTCGGACGGGCCATTCCCGGTGATCAATACGCACCCAACGTCGGACCACTGGCGCGCGTGATTCAACGCTCGATACAGCTCGTCGACCGTCTGGGGTCGAAACGCGTTGAGACATTCGGGGCGGTCGAAGGCCACGCGAACGCATCCAGTGTCGTTCGCGCGATGGTACGTGATGTCCTCGAAGTCGAAGCCATCGACTTCGGTCCAGGCAGCGTCGTCGAAAATGTGCGAGACCATCGGTAATCCTCCAGTTGTAGAGTCGTTGAGGCACGTCGATCGCATACAACGAGTCGGCGCATGGGTCTAGCCGACGATTCACTGCAGCGAGAGAACACCGGCAGGCGACAGCGCTGTGGCCAACATCACCTCATTGATGTCTCGGTGCCCCGTCCAGGTTGCTTCGCGACGACTGCCCGGCTCGAGCCAGAAGTTAACCACTCTTCGCACCAGCTCATCCCGCTGCTGCAGGGCTGTCAGGGATTCACCTGCCTCGCTCGCCTCCGCGAGGGTGTCATGCAACAGCTCCACTCCCTCGAGCCCGATGGCCAGGCCGAGCTCCCGAAACGCCAATCGAGACCTGGCAGGTCGCTGCAGCGGGTTGGTCCTGACGAAGCGTTGCAGCCCGCGATGGGCGGAGTCGAGCAGGTCATCGCGGAGCGCCTCGGCCGAGATCGAAGCCCCTGCGTCCACCTGCGCGACGCGAACCGCGTCCATCAATAGTCCGCCCAGACCCAACGGATCGTCGGTCGCGAAATCTCGGCCCTCGATCATATAGGCAAAGTCGTCGACCGGACGCTGCAGCGGCGTCGAGTCCGCAACGCCATCGAGCTGACGAGCCGTGTCGCGAATCTGTACGGCGGTCACGAGCCCGTCGAGCGGGTCGTGCTGCCCCATCGACGGGACCAACGGTCGACTCAGATCGATGCTCATCTTCCAGTACATCCGCGGAGCATCCGCCGAGGTCCTGTGATAGACGAATGCATCGTGAGCGGTGTTGGCGAGCTCGCGAGACCATCGGTGGTAGCGCAGCTCTCCGGTCGCGCGCGCCATGATATCCAGCGCGTGCATCCACTTGGTCAGGTAGTGAAAGTACTGACCGTCGCGGTCCCATTCGGCGCGCGCGTTGTAGGACTCATCCGCCCCGCGCTCGGGTTTCGGTTTACCGATGCGCAGCCCTCCCATCGTCGGATGTTCTTGTGCATCCGTGCCCTCCAGACCGCTCAGCCATCCCTCGCGATCGTCGTCCTGACGGTGACGCCCCAACACGTGGTGAACCTGGTGGACCAGCGCCTCAGCGAGCTCGAGGAACCGCGACTCCTCGAGCTCTCGGGCGAAGCCGACCCAATTGCAGACCGCATACGCGTCGGTCCATAGATACCGCGTTGGCTGCTGGTCTGAAGTCAGACCCGTCCGGTCGGCAAATTCGTCCATCAACTCGACTTCAGTGTCCCTCTCCATCGTATCTCCACACTTTTTAGCGCGTAACGATCACAAAAATGTGGACGAATCCGCCAGGAACAAGCGATTAGCGATGAACGTCCGGTGGAGAAACCAGCTTGCAAATATATGTAACTACAAGCAGAATCCTCGCACAAAGATTAATTGGTTTTTAATCTGGACAGACCTATATGGGACCAGACCAGACGCAGCGACCGCGAGCAACCGTTGGGCTGATCGATGGAAGTTCGAAAATCGGATACTTGAAGGCGTTCGACCCGACGTCGGAGCGCCTCGACCTTCGACTCCCGGCAAAAACCGCGGACGGAAAGATCGAAGACTCGCTCGAGACCTATCCGCCGGAGAAGCTGGCGTTCGTCGCGTTCCACAAAGGCCGAACCGACGAACATGTGATGCCCGAGGAGCGCGAGGAATACTGTGTCCACGTCCCTGGCGATACACGATTCGTCATCACCGCATCGCCGGAGACGGTCGACGATCGGCTGGGCTTCTACGGATACCCGATCTCCAACTACAGCTGGTTTGAGCGCGTCTATTTCTTCCAGCATGGCGTGAACGCGGTCGAGGATCAGGCACCGATCGGCTCGATCATGGTCGATAGTGGCCTCATTCGAGACATCGACGTCCAGGAGGGGCTCGAGGAGCAGGCCGCACTGCAGAATACCCGCCTCGGCCAGATCCTGGTCGAGCAGGGATCCGTCTCATCCGAGGCAGTCGAGGATGCGGTCAAAGACCTCGGGCGGCGCGACACCGAGCTCGATGATGAAGAGTCGATGGTCGTCGAAGACGAGGAGCGCGGCCGGCTTCGGCTGGGTGAGGTCCTGGTCGAGGCCGGGCTGGCAGACGAGGCCGACGTCGAGCGGGCGCTCGACGAGCAGCAACGACGACGAGGCGTGCGGCTGGGCCAGGTGCTCGTCCAGATGGGCGTCGTCAGCGAGCGCGACATCTCGCGCACGCTCGCCAAGAAGTTCAACCTCGAGTTCGTCGACCTGGACAAACGCTCGATCGACCCCAGCGGGTTCGAAGAGCTGCCGATGGACCTCGTGAAGCGCCATGAGCTCGTCCCGGTCGAGTCGACCGAAGACGAGTTGGTGCTGGCGATGAGCGACCCGTTGGCGATGGAAGCGCTGGACCTGCTGCGGTTCTCGCTCGACAAGAAGCTCGTCGAGGTCGTGGCCACGCCCTCCCAGATCGACCGCCACCTGCGACCGATCATCGACGACGTCGAGCGCCAGAAGAACGCCGCCGAGCTCGAGCAGATCCTGCGTGAGCTCCAGGAGGATGCCGACCACAAAGCGCCAGATACCCAGAGCGACGTCACCGTCGCCGGCCAGCAGCAAGGCGCGGTCGCCCGGATGGTCAACCAGATCATCATCGACGGGTTTCGCGAGAAGGCCTCAGATATCCACATCGAGCCCAATGGCCCCGAAAATGATGTTCAGGTGCGGTTTCGCGTCGATGGCGTGCTTCAATCGTATCGGTCGCTGCCGGCATCGCAGCGCGCCCCGCTCGTCGCACGCATCAAGATCATGTCGAACCTGGATATCACCGAGCGCCGCAAGCCCCAGGACGGCAAGATCAAGTTCAAGATCGGCGAGCGTCAAATCGAGCTGCGCGTGGCGACGGTGCCGACGACCGGCCGCGATGAAGACGTCGTGCTGCGCATCCTGGCCGGCGGCAAGCCGATGCCGCTCGAGCGCCTCGAGCTGACTGAGCGCAACCTGCGCGAGCTGCGAAACGCCGTCGAGCGACCGTACGGCATGATCTTGGCGGTCGGGCCGACCGGCTCGGGCAAGACGACGACGCTGCACGCGATGCTCAACTCGATCAACACCGTCGAGCGCAAGATCTGGACGGCTGAAGATCCCGTCGAGATCACGCAGGATGGGCTTCGGCAGGTCCAGGTCAACCCCAAGATCGACTTCACGTTCGCGAACGCGCTGCGCTCGTTTCTTCGGGCCGATCCCGATGTCATCATGGTCGGCGAGATGCGCGACCCGGAGACTGCGACGATTGGCATCGAGGCGTCGCTGACTGGCCACCTGGTCTTCTCGACGCTCCACACCAACAGCGCGCCCGAGACCGTCACTCGCCTCGTCGACATGGGACTGGATCCGTTTAGCTTCGCCGACGCGCTCATCGCCATCCTTGCCCAGCGGCTGGCGCGCCGGTTGTGCTCGAGCTGCAAGGAGTCCTACGAGGCGACGCCCGACGAGCGCGCCGAGATCGAGGCTCTCTACGGAGCGGAACGCCTCGAGCAGCGACTCGATGGCGAGCCACTGGTGCTGTACCAATCGCCCGGCTGTCCGCAATGCGATGGGAAGGGTTACAGCGGCAGAGTCGGCATTCACGAGCTACTGATCAGCAACGAGAACGTGCGCGCCAGCATTCAGCGGCGCGAAAATATCGACGACCTGCGCCGAACGGCCCAGCAGTCGGGCATGCGCACGCTCGTGCAGGACGGCATCGAGAAGGCGATCGATGGGCTCACCGATCTGCGGCAGGTCTTCGCCGTATGTAGTTATTGAGGTCAGTCCCAGTACATGACCGAGACGATATTGGTGAAATCGTCGGTCCAGACGACATCGGCGCGATCGGTCTCGCGCCAATACTCATCGTCAGCTATCGCCCCGAGGTCCTCTTCGTCACGGGCGAGCACCGTGTAGACGGCGGTGTACGCCAGGGCTTCTTCTTCGACGCCCTGCGGCCGGTAGGCCTGCGTGCGGGTGGCCAACCCGAGATCCTCGGCGATGGCGCCGACCACGCTCTCGACGTCGAGGTAGCGATTGGACACGTGGCACACGACGACGCCGTCTTCTTTGACCCGCGACATATACAGCTCCACGGCCTCGCGCGTCAGCAGGTGGGTCGGCACAGAGTCCGAGCTATACGCGTCCATAAATAGCAGGTCGAACTTGCCGGGCGGCTCTTCTTCGAGGAGCTTTCGAGCATCGCCGATCTGGACCTCGCACTTGTCCCCACAGTGATCCAGATAGGTAAACTGCTCGCGCGCGACGGCCTCGACCACCGGATCGATCTCGTAGAACGTAAAGCGCGTACCCAATTTGGTGTACGGGGCGAGCGCTCCGGCACCCAGCCCGGCCACGGCGACCTCCTCGTGGGCCACCGAGCCGTAGATATCGCCGATCGGCCCGGCGGGATGGTAGTAGCCCACCGGGCGATATTCGTGGCCGGGATCGATGTCCTGCAGCCCATGCTGTGTCGTCCCCATCGACAAGACGCGAATGCGATGGCCGTTCATATTGCGCTCGTAGACGCGATAGTCCGAGTAGAAACTACGCTCGATCGCCACCGTCGACTCGACGTCCTCGTCCATGGCCGCTCCGACCAGCAGCACGAGAGCGACCCAGATATATCGTGTCATCGGAAACTTCACGCTGAAGCCGACGAATACCGATGCGACCAGCGCGAAGCCGAAGAGCGTCGAGAAGCTGTCCACGAAGAACATATCGACGGCCAGGACCCAGTCCGCCACCGCGACGACGAGCAAGACCGCCGAGCCGATCCGAAGAGCTCGTTCTTTGTGCGACACGAACGTGGTCGCGCCGGCCTCGTCCTGATCCTCATCCTCGGAGACCGGCACCCCGAACGGGCGCATCAGCGCGATGGCCAACGCCAGCACCAGGAAGAACTCGACACTCCAGTCGAAGAGCACCGGCGCGAGCAGCGCGTTGAATACGCCGCCGAGCGCCCCACCCACGGACATCCACATATAGAACTCGGTCAGGTGCTCGGTATGCGGGCGGTCCTGGGCCAGCTTACCGTGGAAATACATCGCGAAACCGAAGAACAGCAGGAGGTGGCAGACCACGAGCGCTGACATGGGCAACGCCTTCGTCACGGTCGCCCCCATCAGCAGCAGCGTGGCCGGCGGCAACACGAAGCGAAGCGTCCTGTCGAAAAAAGGCATGCGACCGAACACCAGGATGAAGCTCAGCAGGTACAGCCCGAGCGGCAACACCCAGAAGAGCGGCACCGACGCGAGATCGGTCGTCAGATAATGCGTGACGCCCAGCATCAAGCTCGAGGGAATGAATGTGATCAGCAGCCACCAGCCACGGCGCTTCCACGTCAACGGATCGGCCGTTCTCGTGGCGACCGCGTCATCCTCTTTCGCGACGGCGCCCCGCGAGCCGAGCACCAGCATGCCGCACGTCGCCGCGAGCAGCGTGAGCCCACCGAAGCCCCACGCCCAGGACTCGGCCTGTGTCTCGACCGTCATCAGCCGCTCGACCACGAACGGATACGCAAATAGCGCCAGCATGCTCCCCGCATTGCTCGCCGCGTACAGATAGTACGGGTCGTCGGCATCGGGATGGCCGGTAAAGCCAAACCAGTGCTGGAAGAGCGGCGCGCTGCTCGACACGACAAATAACGGCAGGCCAATCGCCACGAACAGGGCGCCGAGGAGCGTGGCCAGCGGCCCGAACGACGACTCCAAAAGCTGTGCGTCGAGCGTGAACGGCAGGCTCACCGCCAGCGCCAGGACCAGGAGCACCAGGTGCAACCAGACCTGCCGCTTCGGGGCGAGCTTCTGGGCCAGGACATGGGCGTATCCGTAGCCGAGCACGAGCATCGCCTGAAAGAAGAGCATGCACGTCGTCCACACCGACGAGCTTCCGCCCATATGCGGCAAGAGCATCTTACCGACCATCGGTTGGACCACGAATAGCAGCGTCGCGCTCACGAAGATCGTCAGCGCGAAGGCGAGCGAGGTCACGCGGTTGTGGGTCGAGACATTCACGCCCCGAGTGTCGGAAATCGTGAGCCCCTTGCCAAGCCGCGGCGGCAGCCTCACAACCCCATCCCCGCTGAACCCGCCCCGAAGCGCTTCCGATTCATCCTTCCTGCGGAATCTCGCACATGCGCCGGAAGCGACAACGGTATCGACCGCGGAAACCACCCGCCAAAGCCCATCTAACCCCCAATTGCAACGAACCAGGTTGGTGCCAGGTTAGTCCCTTAGAACGGGGATAATTATTGGGATTCGGGATGAAGTCTGGGCGCTTCCGGTATGGGGTGTGAGAATACGGAGCGGGTTTGGCCCCGAAAATCGAATTTTCGGCCCGAATTTGTGTGAAATTGGACTGCCGCCGGGCCGGTTTTTGCGGGAAGCGGGGTCAGCATGCGGTACAAGACACACCTCTGCATGCCCCGGAGAGGCTCGCCTTCGATGGGTTTTGGGAGAATACTTCGAGGCCTCGACCTGATACCGTTGCTCCGCGAATTCCTCCGACTCCGAAGTCTCCAGCACCAGCCCGCGCACTTTCCGTTGGCGGTCTAAGCCGCCATCTGTCTGCGTTTTTGCCACGGTAGGCGCGGCCCGACCTCCGCAGACGGCGGTAAGCACCAGAGCCACCCCGGCGGAAACGTGCCGGGCGGATAGTCGCCCCACTCGCCGAACAGCCGCCAC
>JBNJFZ010000228.1:0-7406 GCA_051747295.1 Myxococcota bacterium | reverse complement strand
TCGCCGGCGACGCGGCCCAGGCGCTCGGACAGGTAACCTGCCAGCACGGCGATCAGGAAGGCCGCGACCGAGTTGACACCGACGGTGTACGCCAGATTTCCGATCGTTCGAGACGAGCGCGTGGTAGAGAAATCGGCGAGTTGGATAACCTCAGCCGCGTCCAGGGCGAGCGTGATCAGGCACATCGAGGTGAGGCCGGCCATGATCAGCGCGGCGCCACGTCCGACGACAATGGCCGCCGAGATGATGTTCAAGAAGAACAGAAACGTAAAAAGGCTGTCGAGGCCGGACGTCACGAAGACCAGTACAACCGACACGACCATGTCGTTGAGCACCTGGGCGCGCGCGAGCGGTACAAGGTTCTGTTCTCTGCGGAGGAGGACCGCGTAGCCAATTGTCAGCAGGTAAGTGCCGACAATGACACTGAGGAGTATCAGGTTTTTTGGGTCAGAGAGGCTCGAGAGGGCCTGCGCGTCGAACGCGACCGCACTTCCGAGAAGGAGCGTCACGACGACTACCCGGAAGGCCATAAGGCCCTCGAGCCGCTCCCGCAGTGTCAGGTCGAGCTGCTCGTCGGTTCGGGTGGCCATGCAGTGTCTGGCTGTGTCGGGTTTGGGGGCCGTCTAAGGTCGAGCCCCGAGTCCGTTCTAGCCCTTGATATTTCCGGCGAGGGTGAAGATCGGCAGGTACATCGCGATGAGCATACCGCCGACGACGATGCCCAGGAAGACCATCAAGAGCGGCTCGAGCATCGACGTGAGGTTATCGACGGCGACATCCACCTCGTCTTCGTAGAAGTCAGCGATCTTGGCGAGCATCGTGTCGAGCGCACCGGTCGACTCACCGACACCGATCATCTGGACGACCATGGGTGGGAAGACCCCGGTCTCCATGAGGGGGTCGACCATATTTTGACCCTCGCTGATCTTGTCTCTTACGTGCAGGATCGCTTTCTCGACGGTCATGTTGCCGGCGGTCTGAGCGACGATCTCGAGGCTGTCTACGATCGGAACGCCCGATGAGACCATGGTGCCGAGAGTACGCGTGAATCGGGCCACAGCCGTCTTTCGAACGAGTGGACCGAATAAGGGGGCTTTGAGTACTGCACGGTCAAACATCGCCCGCGTTGGCTCGTATCGCATGAAGGCGGTCGCGCCTATTGCTAGCAAGAACATGCCGCCAGTGAGCAATAAGAAGTTCGATTGTACAAACTCGGAAAGTTCAATCACAAATTGCGTCGGACCCGGAAGCTCCCCGCCGCCCATGTCCTGGAACATGTTCTGGAAGGTCGGAATGACCTTGTAGAGCAAGATGAAGACGACGAGCACCGCGATGACGAGGACGATGACCGGGTACGAGAACGCGCTCTTGACCTTTCGCCGAAGCTCCTGGGCTTTCTCGATCTGCTTGGCCAGTCGATTCAGGATGGTGTCCAGAATACCGGCGACCTCACCGGCGGCGACCAGGCTGACGTAGAGGTTATCGAATGCCGCCGGGTGCTTCGACATGGCGTCGGCCAGAGTCGAGCCCGCCTCGATGTCGCTCTTGATCTTGAGGATGATCTTCTTGAAGTTCTGGTTCGGCTCGGCGTTTCCGAGCAGATCCAGACACTGGACCAGTGGTAGACCTGCGTCGACCATCGTGGCGAACTGTCTGGTGAAGACCACGAGGCTCTTGAGCGGGACGCCACCGCCGATATTGAAGTTGAGTCCCTTGGAGTCGGACTTCTTTTTGACTTTGGAAGGACTGATGTCCTGGCGTCTGAGTCGGTCCTGCACCTCGTCAGCGCTGGTTGCATTCATCTCGCCGGTTCTTGTTTCCCCGGCGTCGGTGGTTCCTTCCCAGACGAAAGTAGGCATGGATCTGGTCTCTCTAAGATTCCCGTAGTGCGTATCGAGACTAGCTCAACATCCCGAAGGGCACCTGTCAAAAAAAGTCTACGACGATCAACTCGGCTCAGGTGTATCGAATCTTCGAATTTCGGCCGCCTGACGAGCTCTTCGACTTCACCGACAGGTTGCCCTTGTCGATCATCGTGCGCAGTTCATCTTGGTCGGAGCTTCGTGCGAGCGCATCATTCAGCGTGATCTGGTTCTTCTTGAGCAGTTGAAACAGCGACTGGTTCATCGTCTGCATCGCGCTCTTGGCCTGACCGACCTGCATCTGGCTGTAAATCTGGTGGACTTTGTCCTCACGGATCAGGTTGCGGATCGCGGGAGTAGGGATCATGACCTCCGAGGCGAGCGCGCGACCATCTCCGGATTTATGCTTGATGAGCTGCTGACTGATGACCCCCTCGAGCACAAACGATAGTTGCGCTCGCACCTGAGCCTGCTGGTGTGAGGGGAACACGTCGATAATACGGTTGATTGTCTGTACACAACTGTTCGTGTGCAACGTCGCGAAAGCCAGGTGGCCGGTCTCACTGATGGTAAGAGCCGCCTCGATGGTCTCGAGGTCGCGCATCTCACCGATCAGGACGACGTCGGGGTCCTGTCGCAGCACGTAGCGCAGTGCGACCTGGAATCCGTCGGTGTCGGCTCCGACCTCGCGCTGGTTGACCAGACAATTCTTGTGGGGGTGCAGGTACTCGATCGGGTCCTCGATCGTGAGGATATGCAGTCGCTTCTCCTCGTTGACCTTGTTGATCATCGAGGCCAGCGTGGTCGACTTACCCGAGCCGGTCGGCCCGGTCACCAGCACCAGTCCACGCGGCTTGTCGGCCAGGCGTCCGACGACAGGTGGGAGCCCCAACTCCTTGAAGCCGAGGATTTCGAAGGGGATTTTACGAAACGCACCGGCCACCGCGCCGCGCTGCATGAAGACGTTGCCACGGAAGCGGCTCAGCCCTTTGACGCCGAACGAGAGGTCGAGCTCGTTGCTGGTCTCGAACTTCTGCTTCTGAGCGTCGGTCAGCACGCTGTAGCACAACGTACGCGTCTCCTGCGGTGACAGCTTCTTGGTCTTCAACGGCACGAGCGTACCGTCGATTCGCAGCTGAGGGGGACTTCCGACCGTGACATGCAGGTCGCTGGCCCCTTTGTCGACCATCACTTTGAGTAGTTGGTGTAGATTTGCCATGTACGCAGGCTCCTGAAAGAGCGTTTTCGCTTCGTGTCATCGAACGCGCAGAGAGGTCATCTCAGCCATCCGGCGCGGTGTTTCGGGCGACTTCCTCGGGGGTTGTGTCGCCGCTGACCATCTTCTTGATGCCCGCCTGCCGCAGGGTATCCATGCCCATGCGGATGGCTTCTGCCTTGAGTTCGGCCGTCGAGTAGCCCTGCAAGACGTAGTCTTTGAACTCGTCGTTTACCGGCAGGACTTCGTAGAACGCGATTCGCCCGCGATAGCCGCTGTCACCACAACTCGAGCAGCCCCGGCCGTGGAAAATCTCGGCGTCCATGTGCTCTTCCGGCATCTGCAGGTCGCGCCGGGCCTCCGGCGGGAAGTCCAGGGGTTCCTTGCAGTCCTCACAAATTCGTCGACCGAGTCGCTGGGCCACGACGACGTTGAGCGCCGCGACGACCAGGAACGGCTCGATTCCCATATTCAGCAGTCGGCTGATGGTGCTCGGCGCGTCGTTGGTATGCAGCGTGCTCAAGACCATGTGACCGGTCAGAGCGGCCTTGATCGAGATCTCAGCCGTCTCGAAGTCACGGATCTCACCGACCATGATGATGTCGGGGTCCTGACGCAAGAACGAGCGCAGCGCGGCAGCGAAGTTGAGCCCGATGGCCTCCTTCATCTGGCACTGGTTGATGCCCTGGAGGTTGAACTCGACGGGGTCCTCTGCGGTCGAGATATTCTCGGTGACCTTGTTTAGCTCACTCAGCGCCGAGTACAGCGTGGTCGTCTTACCGGAACCGGTGGGCCCGGTGACCAGGCACATGCCGTAGGGCTGGTGAATCGCGGTCTGGAAGACCTCGAGAGGTTCGGCGTCGAACCCCAACTTGGTCATGTCCAACTGGAGGTTGGACTTGTCCAGGAGACGCAGGACGATTTTCTCTCCGAAGAGCGTCGGGAGGACGCTCACGCGGAAGTCCATCTCGCGGTTGCGACCCATGCGAAGCTTGATACGACCGTCCTGGGGCAGCCGTCGCTCGGCGATATCCAGGTTCGCCATGATTTTCATGCGAGATGTGATCGCGTTCTTGAGCTTCGCCGGCGGTCGCATGACCTCCTCGAGGACGCCGTCGACGCGAAACCGCACGCGAAAGTCTTTCTCGTAGGGCTCGATGTGGATATCGGATGCGCCGCGCTTGATGGCGTCGACGAGGATCAGGTTCACCAGTCGAATGACCGGAGCATCCTCGGAGGCCTGGGCGAGGTCGTTGACATCCATCGCCCCCTCTTCCTCATCGACGTAGTCCACGTCGTCGAGGTCGAGGTCCCCGAGAATCTCATCGTAATCATAGTCTACGTCGTTGCTCGCCCCGTAGTACTCGTTTATCGCCTCCTCGATGGCCGACTCGCTCGAGACCACGACCTCGATATTGTAGCCGGTCATGAACTTCAGGTCGTCGATGGCGTAGATATTCGACGGATCTGCCATCGCGACAACGAGGGTCGAGCCGGAGCGATTGACCGGCATCGCCTGGTGGCGCTCGGCGACCTCTCGGGGGATCAGCTCGATGATATTCTCCGGGATATTGATCTCGGAGAGGTTGACCGATGGCACGCCGTAGTGCTTGCTCAAAAACGAGGTCAGGTCGCCTTCTTCGACGTAGCCCAGGCGAGTGAGTTCGTAACCTAGGCGGCTGCCCTCCCGCTTGGATTTTTGCTGAGCTTTTCTGAGTTGGTCTGGAGAAATAACCTGCTCGCGGACGAGAAGTTCTCCAAACCGATCTTTTGAGTCGTTCGACATAAAATACGGAGCCGTGATTGAGGCTAAACAAGCTGTTCGCGCCCACGTGCAGGTGGGGCACGTCGCGCTCGCTACACAATGGGAACGGAGTATTTACACTCGCACCGAAACTACCAGCGCAAAGGCGAACCTGTCAATTTCTCACGCGTTTCTTTTGTCCTGACCACACAATTCCCGAGCCTTGAACTCTGTCCCCTATCCAGCGCGAGTGCCGTGCCGGTCTCGTCAAATGCTCTCGCGGACGTCGGAGAGCACGTAGAAAAGATGGCTGAAGACGAAGCGAATGGACGCCGGGACGCGGGACGATTCGATCGTGCTGAGGAACTCGAGCCCCATCGACATCTCACCGCTGCGATAGAAGTCGGCGATGGGCGCGGTCCAGTCGAAGATCTCGACGTCGTCTCCCCCGGAGAGGTGCAGGCGCACGTCCCGAAAGCCGGGAGGGTCGGGCCATCCCGGCATGTCGAACAATCCGAAGTCGATCGGGCTCGCGCCGCATGCCCGATAGGCTTCGCGTACCTTGTGGGGCCAGAAATAGTCGGTCTCGCCGTGCGTCCACGGGATATCTAGCGCCCAGTGCAGGATATGGTGCCAGGGGTAGCCGAAGTTATACGCGTTGCAGTGCACCGTCAGGACGTACCGGCGCGACAGCTCGACCATCGAGGCGAGCACACGGTCGAAGTCGCTACGAAACCCGACGCTCACGAAGTTCCACACCAGGTCCCACTCGTCAGTCGGCAGCGAAGGCCTGGTCAAGTCGTCGACCTCGACGACTTCGAAGCGGTCTTCGAGCCCCAGATCTCGCCAGACGTCGAGCCCTTGCTCGGAAGGGTTCACCAGAGTGATGTCACAGCCCCGGGCGGCGAGGCCGAGGCTGTAGATCGACGGCATCGCCTTGGCCCCCTCGGCTGGATACTCGAGCACCGTTTGAATGGGATACCGACTCAGGAGCTGGTCGAATACCAGGTCGAGTCGGAGGCGGTCGTACGTGATGCCGAATGGCTCGCGCTCGTGTTGCGCTGGTGTGATGTCGGTCGTCATGGAGCTGATCTAGCTCGCTGCGGGAGAGATGGACGATTCAGCCGCAAATTCGGCCTCCTCGCTGTCGTTTTCGGGGGCTGTCGCTTCAAGCCGCGGCCTCGCACCGAATAGCTGGCGCAGCGCGGCTTCGGACTCGGAAGTCTCATCGGTGTCCAACACGTACGGCTGCAGCTTCTCTTGATGTTCGCGGGCCAACATCTCGCCGAGCAATCCGGTCGAGATGAACTGCACGCCGACCACGAGCAGCAGGACCCCCAGCGACAGCAGCGGTCGGTCGCTCAGGGCCACACCGTAGGCGAATTTGAGCACCGTCAGGTACGCCAGGGTTGCGAATCCGGTCGCTGCCACGACGAGCCCGACGCCACCGAACGCGTGCAGCGGCCGCGACGCATAACGCGTCAGCAAGATGATGGTGAGCAGGTCCAAGAAGCCCCGCGTGAAGCGCTCGAATCCGTATTTGGACTGACCGTGCTTCCTGGGGAAGTGCGCCACGGGGAGCTCGGTGACTCGAAAGCCCCGATAGTGCAGCAGCACCGGGATATAGCGATGCAGCTCGCCGTAAATGTGCAGTTCTTCGACGGCCTCGCCGCGATAGGCCTTGAGGCCGCAGTTGTAGTCGTGCAGCTCGACTCCGGAGAAGAGGGCGAGCGTCTTGTTGAAGATCAGCGATGGAAGTCGCTTGCCGAGCGGATCTTGCCGGTCGATCTTCCACCCGCTCGCGACGTCGTAACCCTCGTACAGCTTTGCCAGGAGACCTTCGATCGCGTTGGGGTCATCTTGCAAATCAGAGTCGATCGAGACGACCAGTGGGGCCCGCGCTGCCTCGAATCCCGCCATGAGCGCGGCCGCTTTCCCAAAGTTTCGGCGAAAGGTGACCACCCGCACGTTCGGATACCGGTCTCTGACATCCCTCAGTCGTGTGCCCGTCCCGTCGTTCGAGCCGTCGTCGACGAAGATGATCTCGAATCGGTCGTCTGATCCGGTCAGCTCGGACAAGGCGTCGTCGAGCTTGCCGGCGAGCGGCTCGACGCTGTCGACCTCATTGAGACACGGGGCCACGACTGTGACCAAGGGCTCGGGTTTTGCGTGTTTGTCATTCATGCGATGGGTCCAGGGCGACCAGATCGACCGAGCTTATTTTTACGCGACAGTCATTGAAGTGTCCACTTTCGTGACGTATGTGCGCGGCTGTCGCTCGGCGTTTGGGGCGAGTCAGCCTTCTTGTTATGCGTTGAGTTGGCCGTCACGGACATACCCAATATAGGTCCAACCAAACATGTCGTAGAGGTCGACATGCTCCGGGTGGAATCCCAATTCTCGGCGCGCCTTCGCGATTGAGATACGGCGGTCCGCGAGAAATAGATCGAGACGCCCCGGGGTCAGCGGCGGGTTAAACGTCGGTACCAGCGCGGCGAGCGCTTCGAATCCATACGATGCGGCTCGCAGGGGAAGTACCGGGAGCGGGATGCCCGCTCGCGGCGCGCCCACGAGCCGTCGGACG
>JBNJFZ010000227.1:0-7554 GCA_051747295.1 Myxococcota bacterium | reverse complement strand
TGTGGTAGGGTTGTCGTTGCTGTGGATGAACCACCTGCGCTTCGAGTCGTTGACCGAGTTCGGACACACCTACCTGGCCGGAGGCAGCCTCGACCGCATAAAGCGCTACGGGCTGTTCAACTTCCACTTCCTCTCCAAAAATCTGTCGGCACTGCTGACACTGCTGCCGCGCTTCCAACCCGATGCGCCCTATATCATCGTCAGCAAGCACGGCATGAGCCTGTTCTTGACGACTCCCGTCTTCTTCTATCTCTTCCTGCCCGAAAAGCGCGAGAGCACCGAGGATAAATTCTGGTGGCGACTGCTCTGGACGGTCGTGGGAGTGACCGCGGCGCTGCACTTGCTCTACCAGAATACCGGCTACGAGCAGTTTGGTTATCGCTTCAGCCTGGATTATATGCCGTACCTGATCATTCTATTGGCTGTGGGACGCAGGCCACTGTCCTGGCTATTCAAAACACTGGTAATCTTCAGCATCGTCGCCAACGGTTTTGGCGCGGTGACGTTCAAGCGCATCCACAAATTCTACAGCGACCAGTTCTTCGTCTGAGACACCGACATGGTACCGTCCGAGCAATCCGACAAAACGCCCTCGAACACGTCCTCGGGCGGCTCCAGCGACGAGATTCCCGGGCTCTTTTCCTCGTCGCCCTACGCCATCCTGGCGCTGTTGGGCAGCGGCACGGGCTGCGTAGCGGTGGGCTCCATCGGCCTGGAAATCCTCACCGACCGATGGTTGGCACAAACCATGGACCTCGGAGTCACGTACTTGAGCCTCCCGCTCGGCATCGCGACCCTGGTCCTCGGCGGGCTGACCGCTGCAGACAAGCAGCTTTGGGCCGTACCAAGCTTGCTGTTTGGGCTTGTCTACTTCCTGCTTTTCTGGCTCGCCTGAACGAGACAGACTCAAAACTCGTACTGAATCCGCGTCTGAAGCTCGTGCAGATTGTTCACCTCGCGTAGATCGTCGATCCGACTGGTCCGACGCGTGTGCTCGTATACGAGGTTCAGCCCCAGCCCCTCGACCGGTGAGGGAAGCCCGAGGCTGAGGTGGTGCTCGACGACGGTGTCGTTGAGGACGAGGACGCGCGTGATCTCCTCCTCGAAGCGGTCCAGCCCATCGATAGAATCGTACGCACTCACGATCATCGAACCCTCGAGGCTGAATTCGCCGTACTCGAGGCGAAGCCGCGGAATCAACGAGCCGCCCCACGCGAAGTAATACGAGTGATTCGACAGCTCCGTACGAATCCCCTCGTCACCGTAAGTCGCCCGCCACGGCAGGTATGCCTGAGAACGAATCGCCGCGAAGTCGACGTAGGCATTCAGATCGGCCTCCATCTTCAGCCCATCCTGGAACTCGACGAGCCGCACCCCCGGCCCCAGCAGGTGTACGATCCCGCGCTGGTCCTCCCAGAAGTCGTGGTTCTGGTGGACCACGCGATACGCGTTGTTCAGGGTGAATGAAACCGCGGAGCCGTCGCGGTGTTCGCCGTCGTAGTCGATGTCCTGCGTGTGGTAGCCGAGCACGCCCGCCTCCGCGAAGATCTCGATGTGCTCGAAACCGCGCGGTCCGAAGCCGATCTCGAAGTCCATATTGGTCATGCGGCCGTCGAAGAACCACGTCGAGTAGTCTCCCGGGCGCAGGTAACCGGGGAGCACGACCATTCGGGTCGAGACCCCGAGAGAGCCGTTGTTGCGGGTGGTCGTTTCCCCGCGTTCTGCCGGGCCTGCGCGAAAGTCGTAGGCCCCCCACGCCGAAAATCGGTGCCAGATATCACCACCATACGGCTCGTAGCTCTCGGCGAGCGGATCCTCGAGCTCGTCGTCCATCCAGCGGTGGAGTAGTCTTGGGGAGCCGAAAAGCCCCGTCAGAATCCGACCCGCTGTGTTCCCGCGGCTCTGCGGGCTATTGAAATACTCGCCGAGTTGGTAGGTCACCTCGCCCAGCGCCAGACCCGCCACGGTCGTGACGATCTGATCGTTGATGCTGACCTTCTCGCGAATCTCGAACGCGTACTCCCAGGCGGTCGAATACGCGAACGCGATCCCCAGCGACGACCAGACACCGAAGTTATTCGCGCGGGGAAAGTGGTAATACCCCAGGCTCGTCAACGCGTGCCAGCCGTTGTTGAACAAAAATGTATTGTTGTCGAAGCGCACCTGATCCAGGTCGGTGATCTTCTTCCAGATGGTCTCGGGGCCGGCCTGCAGGTCGAAATCCTGCGAATTCACCGAGGTATTGAGCACGTACCAGAGCGTGCCGCTCCCGATAAGAATGCCGTCTTCGAGCAGCGCCCGCCACCAGGTCACGGGGCCATCCCGGACCTCGCGCGACCACTCCATCGCCTCGGATGCGTCGACGAGCTCGCCGTCCGGCGTGATGTAAAAATCGTCGGGGGTGACGTCCGGCGAAGCCGCAGCGGCCGGCTCCGCCGATTCCGGTCGTTGCGTCGACTGAGGCTGTTCGGATGGTGGGGACTGCGCACTCGTTGTCGACGCCGCGGCCAGCGACATCGCGCAGATGAGTGTCGCAAAGAAGAGCTTCATCAGTGGGGTGTCAGCATCAGAAAAAATTGGGACAGCGATTTGCCGGCTCATCAAACATGAGTGAACACTACGTTGTGCGAAGATAAGCCCGCAACTGACCATTACAACGCCGGTGTGCTCCATTGCCCATTGAAAGACTCGCCGGTGCTCTTAGGTTCGAGTCCGAAGCGACAGGCGAACCCATTTCGACTCATGTACCGGAGATGCACATGCCAGATATCGACTATGGTTATATTCGAACGCTCACAGGAACTTCGTTCGAGGATGCGCTCGAGCGTGTGGAGGCTGCCCTTAAAGACGAGGGATTCGGTGTCCTGACCGAGATCGACGTCAAAGCGACGATGAAAAAGAAGCTGGACGTCGACTTCGACAACTACAAGATCCTCGGGGCTTGCAACCCGAAACTCGCCTACCAGGCGCTGCAGGCCGAGGAGATGATCGGTCTGCTATTGCCGTGCAACGTCGTGGTCAAAGAAGACGACGATGGCAACGCGGTCGTGGGTATCCTCAAGCCTCGCGAGATGTTCGGCGTGGTTGACGTCGAGGGCATGGACGAGGTCGTCGAGGAAGCAGACTCTCGACTGCAGCGCGCCCTCGAAGCCGTGTAGCCGCAGGCTAAATGGTTGACTACGCCTGCTCTGTGGTGGACAGGCATGCGTACGTCTGCCGTGCTACCGCGATCGAGAGCAGATGAAATCGGCCTTCGATTTTTCCCGAGAACTCAGCTATCCTCGGGACTTAGAGACACCCCTAGCAGTTCCCATCCGGACACACGGCGAGTGATAGCCAGTGTCCGGATATGTCGGCGGTAGCACGGAGAACGAAGTATGAGCGACAAGAAGTGGACTCGCCGGGGCTTCCTGCGCCTCGGGCTGCAGGGCGCGACCGCGCTCTCGGCTGCTGCCGTCTCGAGCGGTTGCGGGTTCCTCCGCAACCACGAATATTCGATTATCGAGCCGCATCCGTCGTGGACCAACTCGACGGGCACCAGCAGCCTGGGTGCCGAATCTCCGAACCCCTCGACGATTCGCGTGGTCTCCTACAATTGCCACAAGTGGACGGGACGTGACGAAAAGGTCGACGCTTGGCGTATCGCCGACGTCCTCGCCAGGCTCGAGCCGGATGTGGTCGCCCTCCAGGAAGCAACTAACCACACGGACGAGCGAACTGGCGCCTATTGTGCCGAAATCGTCGCCAACCAGCTGGGCCTGGACCTACTCGCCGATCCCCGCCCGGACGTCGATAAATTTCTAAACTTCCGGGAAAACGCCCTGATGAGCCGCTTCCCGATCACCGACATGTCTATGTACGACCTGGCGGTGCCCGGACGCCGCACGCGCGGAGCGCTGGACGTCGAAATCGACGTCGAGGGCAAGCCGGTCCGTATCGTCGGCACGCACTTCGGGCTCAAGAAGTGGGAGCGTCGCGAGCAGGCGACCCGACTGCTGCAAAACGTGGTCTCGCGCCCCAGGCAACAGGCCACGGTGGTGATGGGCGACTTCAATATCTGGTGGGGCGGCAGCTCGAACCTCGACCTGCTCGAGCGCTACCTCGGCCCCTCTCGCGGCCCCAGCACGTTTCCGTCGAAGATGCCCACCGTCCAACTCGACCGCATCTTTGCCGCGCCAAATACCACCATCAAACGCATCCGCGTGGAAGACGGCGAGCTCGCCCGCGAAGCCTCTGACCACCTGCCGATCTGGGCCGACGTGGTCGTGTGAAAGCTACCCCATCTGGGGTATTCAACATATTTTTCTCGCGTTCTATCCTGCACTTCAGTTAACCGCGCACTGAAGTAGGATAGAACATGCCTCTTAAAATTTGGGCCCGGCTACGTCGGGCTGCCGCCTACCTTCTCTTACTGACCGTCGCGCTCGCCCTCTCGGCGTGCGCAGGCTGCGAGTCCGACGGATCGGGCTCGAATAATTCGACAGATGCAGCGGTCGACGCTGGCTCCGATACGCAGGGCGACGGTCGAACCGACGCCGATGCGATCGATGACACCGGCTCGGATACTGAGTCCGATGCCGATACGGACAGTGGCGTTTCGGCGACCGGACCAACCCGCCTCATCCCGGTTTCAGGCACCGGGCAAGCCACATCCACCAACCACAAACTGCAGCTCAAGATCGGTCGACCGGTGGGAACCGCCGACGCCGACGTCACACTCGAACTCGGGGGGCAACCATGAACTCGACGTACCTCAGTATTCTGCTCGTCGCACTCGTGACGCTCGCTGCTGCGCCTGCGGCCGCTCAGGTGCCGGACACACTTCCGGTGCAAGGGTTTTTGACCGACGCGGACGACGCGCCGATCGACGGAACAACCACGGTCACCTTTCGCCTCTACGACAACGAGAGCGGAGGCTCCGAGCTTTGGTCGGAGACCCGCGACCTCGAGGTGAGAGAGGGTCGGTTCTCGGTGTATCTGGGCACGCAGACTCCCGTGGACGCGTCGCTCTTCACCGGCGGCGGTGATCGCTATTTGGGTGTAACGGTAGGCAATGGCGAGGAACTCACGCCGCGATTTACGCTCGGCACTGTTCCGTACGCGCAGGTCGCCGAATTCGCTGCGGCCGCGGACACGCTGCAGGGACTGACGCCCGACGACTTCGCCCGGGCCGGAGACGTGGGCTGGGACGAGCTCGCCGACATACCCGGTGCCGTTTCGGATATCGCGGCCTTGAATTGCACGACCGGCCAATTTGCGGTCTACGACGGCAGCAATTGGAGCTGCGCCGATCCTCCCGGCGACACCCTCGCCGGTCTAAATTGCGCGACTGACCAATCCGCCGTTTACGACGGCACGGACTGGCGCTGTGCCGACCCGCCGGGAGATACGCTCGCCGGGCTCAGCTGCGCGACCGACGAAGTCGCGGCCTGGGATGGCTCGGCGTGGACATGCGCGGAGAGGGACGACGCGTACGCTGCGGTCGCGAGCAGCGGCGCGTTTACTGACCTGAACGGCATCCCGTCCGGCCTGGTCGACGGCGACGACGACATGCTGGCAGGCTTGAATTGTGCCGCAGGTGAGGTTGCCGCATGGGACGGCGCCGCATGGGTGTGCTCGTCCCGAGATGCAACATACGCCGCCGTGGCGAGCTCCGGGAGCTTCAACGACCTGACCGACGTGCCAGCGGGGCTCGCAGATGGGGACGACGACACGCTCGCCGGCCTGAATTGCAACGCCGACGAAGTCGCGGCCTGGGATGGGTCGGCGTGGACCTGTGCAGCGCGGGATGACACCTATGCGGCCGTCGCGTCGACCGGTGACTTCAGCGATTTGAGCGGCGTACCAACCGGACTCGCCGACGGCGACGACGATGCACTGGGCGCGCTGACCTGCTCGACGGGCGAAGTCGCGGCGTGGAACGGCACGACCGCCAGCTGGGAGTGCGCGGCACGCGACCAAACGTATGCCGCGGTAGCCACATCGGGCGACTTCGCCGACCTCAACAACATCCCGGCTGGACTCACCGACGGCGACGACGACACCCTCGCAGGCCTGAGTTGCGCGAGCGCGGAAGTCGCCAAATGGACCGGAACCGCATGGGCATGCGCCGCCGACACCGACACCACGCTCGACGAGGCGACGGTCGACAGCTACGTCTCCAACAACGGCTACCTCACCCAGACCGACGCCGACGCGCGTTACGTGCAGGAAGGACAGTCCGACGCGATCACCTCGGCGATGATCGCCGACGGCGAAATCACCGACGCCGACGTGGCGGCTGGCGCTGCCATCGCGCCCTCCAAAATCGCCGGCACCGCCGCCACGCTGACCGGCGACCAGAACTTCGACAACGGCACCCTGCAGATCGACGCAACCAACGACCGCGTCGGCGTGGGGGCCGCGCCGACGTCGAAGTTGGAGGTGGCCGGTACGGCGAAGGCGGACGAGTTCGGGTATCGGGGGCGGACGACGAGTTATGAGTTCGTCGCTGCAGTGCAATTCAAGCCTTCTAGTTACGCTGTCAACGGCGTTTACATTTCAGACAATGGCCTTCTACAGAATAATAATGGGGACATGGTGTTTTTCGCAGCAGTTGATGTCCCTCACGGCTCTCGACTCGACGGCATCACATGCTACGCACCCGGCGGCAATATCATTGCCTGGGAACTCAAGACGCGAGCACACGACTCCACCACGACCACCGTCTTGGCGTCGGGGGATAACACAACTAGGACCGCGAGCCTGAGCAAGACGGTCGACTTGAGCGCCGAGAGCTATTTTATTCTCGCATACTTGTATTCCCCCCCATTTAGCGGCTGCCGCATCACGTACTCCACCGACCGCGTCCTACCGTAGAAGGACCGTCCCGAGAGGTACCCACGGAGACAAGAACCCCGGCCACGGACGTCACCGTGATCCCCGACCTGCGCGCCCGCGCCAGCAGGTCGGGGCCTGGCCTCGCTCAAGAGTGCCCTATTCTTCCACCCCCAAAAGACCGCCCTGCGCCGTTTCTAAGAGGGGTGGGCCGTTTAGAACCGCGTCAGAGCACGATTCCGATGCCGCTCTCGATGCCGCTCTCGATGCCGCTCTCGATGCCGCTCTCGATGCCGCTCTCGATTCCGCTCTCGATGCCGCTCTCGATACCGCTCTCGATTCCGCTCCCGATGCCGTTCTCGATGTCGTTCTCGATACCGCTCTCGATGCCGCTCTCGATGCCGCTCTCGATGCCGCTCTCGATGCCGCTCTCGATGCCGCTCTCGATACCGCTCGACGATGCCGCGCAGCGCAGCAGTTACCCTCTCCCCCACATCTCCCAAATCCCCCACATCCCACTCAATCCGGATCAGGCGCGGCACGCTGTTTTCGATACCCCTGAGGCGGCGTTGATGCTCGGCGCGCGACGCTCTGTCGTCGCCGGGACCGCTCTGCCGGTCCCGAACGTGTTTCCACGCAAGTCGCGGCACGGAGGCCGCGAGGCGGGCACAGAGGCCCGCGCACCGATCGTTTTCGCCATTTCGACGTCTAATCCGGATCGAGTGGGCCACATCTCCC
>JBNJFZ010000226.1:0-7575 GCA_051747295.1 Myxococcota bacterium | reverse complement strand
GAAAAAATCATCTCGCCGAGGCTCGGTCCGACTTCTTACACACGAATCATGTTTGGTTTCAGTTGATCGTAGAGACAGTGTCCGGTGAAAAATCCCTTCGATTCGGCGGGGGATATCCGCTGACCCGCAGCTTTTCGGCCAGATTGGGGGCGGAATGGTTGGTCTTGGCGCTCGCGGGTTCGCTGGACACTCACGCAGTTATAAGCAGTCTTCAAGAGACTGCGTATAACATTTATAAGCAGTCTCTGATAAACTGCTTATAACATGGCAAACCAACTACCAGAATCAACGCAAGTCCTCTATTCACAACTACTCGATGAGCTGCTGCGTGCGGCTTATCCGAAGCGTGGCATTTCTTTTTTCACTCGCGAAGTGAAGGGCAACGAATACTGGTACATGCAGTACGTCGTCGGGTCATCGAAACGCTCCTTCTATCTCGGTCCAGATTCTGACGACTTGCGAGCGAGGGTCGAGGACGCGGAGGCCCTGTGGAGTCGCGACGAGGCATCCCGAAGCGACCGGACTCGTCTCGTCTCGATGCTTCGAGCCGGTGAGGCTACGACGCTTCCAGCGGCGCATGCGAGAGTCCTCGAGGCGATGGAACAGGCCGGGGTCTTCATTGTCGGCGGTGTGGTGGTCGGGTCTCATGCGTATGCTGCAATGGCCAATATGTTGGGAGTCAAATGGGACGAGTCGACCATGCGCACGCAAGATGTGGATATCGCCCACGACTACCAGGTGCACGTGACTGTACCCGACGTGGATGTCGATCTCGTCGAAGCATTGGAGCAGGCAGACAAGGGCTTCTTTCCGGTGCCGACGCTCAACAAGAAGCACCCGTCCACCAGCTTTTCCGTACGTGGGACGGAGCTGTCGGTGAGCCTCTTGACCCCGATGAGGGGGCCGCCGAGCGGAGAACCAAAGCGAATCTCGTCGCTCGATGCCATGGCCAAGCCGCTCCGCTTCCTGGACTACATTTTGGAGGATATTCAGCCGGCGGCCATTCCGGTTCGAGCTGGCGTACTCATAAACGTGCCGTCACCAGCTCGATTCGCGCTGCACAAACTCGTGGTCTCGCAACGTCGACCAGCAGCCATGCAAACGAAGTCGAAGAAGGACCTGGCGCAGGCAGAGCAGGTCTTGCGGGTACTGTTGGAGGAGCGCCCGGGCGACATACATTTCGCGGCAGATGCGGCTCACGAGATGGCCCCGAAATTCCTCATGCAATTGCGCCGCGGCCTGACGCATATCGACTACGAGATTTCGAGTGAGGTCGAGCAGATACTGAAGTCTGCTGCACCCGGCGAAGAGTGACTTTCTCTCGCCGTGAAGCTGAGACTACTACTGGTGGGTATCGTTTAGCGACCAGTCGTAGTCGAGATAAGAGTACGAAGGGTCGGCCGACTCTCGGACGAACGCTCGAATCTGCTCGTCGCCAAATATCGCAGCGTACTCGGGCACGGTCTCGGCCGATGGGCTGTATTCGTCGGACACGAAGTCTGACTTGTACCAGTTGAGCAGGCTCGTGACCCGCAACTCACCGTCTTCGACGCGAGCGTAGCGGTCGTCGCCGAAGGTGCGACGCGCGGCCGTGTTCGATGAGTCGCTCGAGGTAGCGGTCGAGGGCAGCCTTGTCGTCAGCAAGATGGTGGCCAGAGTCATGCTCTTCATGATGGATCTCCACTTTTGGGGTTCCCGTAGACGACGTGTCGCGCACGCGATGGGTTTCAGACTCCCCGATGCATCAAACAGAGAACCCCGCCACCGGCGAGAAGCCGGCTAGCGGGGTTCGGGTTTCTGGCCGTCGGAGATCTGGCGAGGCGCTATCCAGGCGCTACTCGGGAGATCGCGTTGGGTCCATGGAGACGTTGATCGCCTTGGGATACTTCTTTCCGTCGTGTCCGCCGTACTGGAACTCCACCGGTATGATTTCACCCGGGACGTAGGACGGCAGCTTCGACCGAAGATCGTCATCGACGACATTCGCGATGTGGAAGAAGAACTTGCGCTCTTCTTCGGTCTGAATGAAGCCGAAACCCTTCTCCGTGAAGTAAGCGATGATGCGGCCTTCGATATCCTCGCCGATATTCATCTCTTCATCGAGCGACATACGCTCGAGGCGGTCGATATTCTCTTCGAGGTCGAAGAAGTGAAAGGAGCAGTCCTCGAAGATCCGAATGCCCATAGCTTTGACCTGCGCGTAGCGCCGATCAAAGAGGAAGGACAGACAGGCCCCGAAGGCGACGAGGAGTCCGCCGGATGCGATGGTGACGTCGGCGACTTCGACGTAGAGCGACTTGAGTACTACTCCGCGCTTGGAGGCCTGCAGAAACTTCTTCTGCCGCTCCAAGTCATCGGAAGCCGTCGTTACGTGAAGCCCAAGGTTGACGTGCGCGTGCACGTCCTCGAGACCGGTGACCATGAAGTCGAGGAGATACTCCTCTCGAAATCGATCATTGGACTCGACCTTCGCGCCAGCGTCCTCGAAATATTCTACAAGGCGATCGGAGAGATCTTGCTCTCTCGAAACGCGGTCGATTGCTTGTTCTGACATGGCTCAGAGCTACCTCAGCACACACATTTAAACACCCCGCCTGCCCGTGTGCGCCCTACGAGCAGTTGGGATAAGCCAGTCACTCATTAGATGGGATCCCACTGGTGGGCTCCCCATCTATCAATAGGTCAACACATGAAAATATCTACACGTTCCAGAAAATTACTAAAAAGCTTGCTCAGCACGTGCAGCCACGTTCTCTGTGAAATTTCCTCGCACACAGTTCGTCCTTCGCATCGAGGCATATTGGCTCGACGCACGGCCGATCGATTCTGCGATTTCACTGATGCATTGTGCTTACTCCCGAGTATCTCCGTCAGAGCAGAATAGTCAAGAAATTGGTGAGTGGAATGCGAACCGACGGTATAGATGTTTAGCGACGCCCACGGTGCGTGTGCTCACCAACTCAGCGTATTGCAACAGTCGGCGCATCTGTGAGACACCGATCGGGCGCAATGAGCCGTACGAACCGAGTGATATGAACGCTGAAGAGTCAGATACACACGTGCCGGAAGATGCGGATCCGGAAGCGTCGTTTCGCGAGACGCATCGTCCTTTCGTGCGTGAGCTAAATCGCGACTTCGCCAGCGTCTACGGGTTCGGTGGCGCCGCGGTCTTGTTAGTGACTGCGGCCGTTCCACTGGTCGGATGGTTCTTATCTGCGCTCGCCTCGCCGATCACATGGTCGGTGTGCGTGACGGTTCTCCTGGTGTCGATCTTTGTGCTTCGAGCATTCGTAAGGCGCCGAGCGCGCCGCTATCGGACCGCGATCGATGATTACTGCAGGGTCAACGAGATCGACGCGCAGCGGCTTCGGGAAGCCTATATAGACGAGAATATGTATCCTTATTTCGAGGCCATCTTCGAGACGATCGAGAGACGCGAAGAACTCCTCGCCGAGTCGAACGAATGATGCCGGCGCTCGCTAACGAGCCGGCTCCAAGTCAGTCGGGCTTATTTGATGAATGAAGTGTACGAATTTTTGTCGAAGGGCGGGTTGCTGATGATCCCGATCCTGGGGGCGTCCGTGATCGGGCTGGGTTTTTTCCTCGAGCGCCTCTGGGCCCTGCAGCGTACGCGAGTGATCCCGCAGCGATTCATCGAGGTCGTGCGCAACATGCTGCGCGAGAAGCGCTTTCACGAGGCCGAAAATCTGTGCCAGACCAATGAGTCGCCCATCGCGGCGATTCTGGAGGCAGGGATCCAGCACGCCGGCTGTGAACGCTCGGTGGTCAAGGAGGTCATGCTCGAAAAGGGAGAGCGCGAGTTATTCTTCCTCGAGCGCTTCGTCAACGCGCTGGGCGCCATCGCCACGATTTCGCCTTTGATGGGACTCCTGGGCACGGTCATCGGTATGATCGACGTCTTCCAGCGGGTCGTGAACCAGGCGGGTGCCGGTGGTGCCGTCGATCCCGGCGCGATGGCCAACGGTATCTGGACCGCGCTGATCACCACGGCGGCCGGGCTTACCGTCGCGATCCCGGTTTATCTGGCCTACCGGTACATCATGGGCCGCATCGATCGCTACGCTGTGGACCTCGAGGACGTCGCGCTCGAGATGGCCGAATACCTCGTGCCCGAATCCGAGGCGGCTGCCGCTTATCGCAAGCGTGCCGAAGAGCAAAACGTCGTCAGCGCAGACAAATCGAGCGATGACGGTGGCCGGCAAAGCGACGGCGACGAGGAGGCCGGATGAGCCTCCGCGAGTCACGCAAGCGCCGCAGTGGGGAGACCACGCTCGAGATGACACCGCTGATCGATGTCGTCTTCTTGCTGCTTATCTTCTTCTTGATCACGACGACGTTCTCTCAGAAACGCGAGGCGGAGATCCCGATCGATCTCCCCGAGGCAGCAACCGGCGAGCAAGGCACGGAAGGTGATAAGATCGTGCTCTTCGTGACCGAAGACGGACAGGTCGAGGTGCGCGGTGAGGAGCGCGTTCAGGGCGCAACGCTCGACGAGAAGCTAGACTGGCTCTATCAGAACAAGCCCGACTCGGTCGTCGTGCTTCGCGGTGATGAGAACGCCGCGCACGGACGTGTGGTCCAACTGCTCTCCAAAATTCGGGAAGTCGGGTTTCCGAAAGTCAACGTCGTAATCTCCGAGCCTTCTGAGTAGATCGGACACGTCGTTTGAAAATTCTTGCGGGTTCGTGCCGCCCTGCTACCGTGGGGTTAGACCGGCTGCGGCTCCCAAACAGGTAGAAACCTTCATGAAGAAGGTCGCATTGACACTGCTGGTACTCGCCGTGATCTCCGGCGCTGCGTACTACGTCTTCACGCATCCAGGGTTGGACCGCGCGGAGCGTTTGGAGGGCGAGGTCGCGAAGTTACGCGAGGAAAACCGCGAGCTGGCTGACAAGAACGAACGCCTCGAGGACCGCGTAGTCGCGCTCAAGGACGACCCGAGGCTGGCCGAGCGCAAGGTGCGTGAGTCCATCGGGTTCGTCAGGCCCGACGAGCTGATCTTTCAGTTCGAGGAGCCCGACGAGGAGATCGAGGTCAACGTCGTGCTCGATGTCCGCGAGGACGAGCTCGAGTTGGCCGGCCAGAAGATTCGAATGGCCGATCTGGCGAAGAGCCTGGACGCTCTTCGCGAGGATGTACCCACGGCCACTCTGACGGTCTCGTTCGACGAGCAAGCCGATGCGCTTCGACGCCAGCGGGTTCGAGACGTGGTCGAAGACTCGGCGCTCGCCCCGGCGGAGTACGAGGGCGAGGAAGATTGAGGCAATGCGATTCGCCATGCGGCGGATCGCCCGGGAGTCAAGGATGACTCCACGACGTTTTACACCAAGGAAGGTGCGCTATGTCAGCGACGACACGAAGTCTCCTAAGACGCCCGAATACCGTTGAGGCCTCCTGGCCTACGGGCGTCGCCATGCTGGCGGCGATCCTCTATCCGGTTGGCTATGCGGGCAACCCCGCGCTCCCAATGTGGCTAAATGTTCCCGTGGCGGCGGCCTTGCTCGCCATCAGCGGTGCCTTGCTGTGGCGTTCGCGCAATGCTCGGGATGCCGATCAAGGGCTGAGCTTCGAGCTCGAGCGCTCGCTCTTATTCGTGTCGACCAGCTTCGTGGTCGTGCGCACGCTCGGTGGATTCGGGATCGATGCATATCCGCTGATCTACCTGGTGCTCGCCTTCCTCGTGACATTTCAGACTGGTCGCGCCGGTGCCGTGAGCGTGATTGCAGCGCTGGCGCTCGAGGGGGCCTCGCACGCGTTCGGCACTTACGCCGGCGCGCCCTCGATGTCGGTCGGTATCGAGCCGAGCACGCAGATCGCCTGGTCAGTCATGGTTACGCGGGGCTTGTTCTTGGCGCTGTTCGGATTTTTGTCGTTCATCATCCACGGCACCGAGGTGCTCGAGCGGCGGCGGCGCCACCGCCAGGAGGTTGCAGAGGAACGCGAAAATATCGTTCGCCGCGCACGAGAGTATCGGCTCCTGAATTCGGGTCGCGTGGCATCGTCACGCGCGGATGCCCAGCAGGCCGAGCAAATGGCGGTGTACGATGCGGTCGAGGCGGTTCATCACACCGTCTACGTCAGCCTCTCGATGCTCAAGGCCGCGCTGCACTGTCACACGTGTGTGCTCCTGTGGTTCGACGTGCGTGGAGAACTGCTCCATATCAAAGAGCTCGTCAGCGACAGCGACGAGCTGATCGAGGGTGGTATTCCGTCCGCGAAGGGCGTTATCGGGGGCATCGCACGGCGTCGTGAGCCGGTGAAACTCGACAATATCCGCTCCGGCTACAAGGGGATTCCGTATTACCGAAACCCCCAGGACGTGCGTCAATTCCTGGGCGTGCCAGTCATCGAGCACGGCCACCTGCGCGGCGTGCTGTGCGCCGACAGACGGGGGGCCGACACCTTCACGTCCTCGGATATCGCGGTCGCGCAGGATGCAGCGGCCTATATCCTGCGGTCGGTCGAAAACGAACGTATCTTCACGAGCGTCGAGAAGACCAAATACGAGCTCAGTCAGTTCTTCGAGGCCAGCCGGAACCTCAACGGCGTACTCACGCCAGAGCAGGTCTACGACGTCGCTCTCGAGAGCCTCGCTCGCATTGTCGACTACGACCTCGCCGCAATCACGGTCTACGAGGATGAGACGAACACGCACCACGTCGAGATCGTGGACGGCAGCGAGCGGCTGGGCCGCGACGTCAGCGAGTGGCAGGGCAACGTCTTCGAGGACAACGCGGGGCTGGTCTCGATGGTCATCAAGAACCGGCACTATCTGCCGTATGGCGGGAAGGTGCGCGATGCGGACCCGGTCGTATTCGACGAGGAGCAGCGGCTCGAGGGTCTAGAGAGTATGTTGGTCATCCCGTTGATCGCCCAGGACGCGCCGATCGGGACACTCGTCGTGGCGAGTCGCGACGATAATCAATTCGGCACCGAGCGCCGCGAGATGCTCGAGGTCATCGTCAACCAGGTCGCGATCAGTCTGCAGAACGCCCGGCTGTACTCGCAGATGGAGGAGATGGCCACGACCGACGGGCTCACGGGTCTGGCCAACCACCGAAGCTTCCAGTCGCGGCTCGAAGAAGTCATCGCCCGCCACAAGCGCTCTGAGGAGCCGTTTGGGCTTCTCCTCACCGATATCGACCACTTCAAGCCGGTCAACGATACCTACGGTCACCCGGTGGGGGATGAGGTGCTCCGACAGGTCTCGGGCGTCTTCCGAGAGCTGCTGCGCGAGGTCGACCTTCCGTGCCGCTATGGAGGTGAGGAATTCGCGATCATCCTCGAAGACACCGACCGCGAGGGAGCCATGAAGACGGCAAATCGCCTGCGCGAGGCCATTTCTGAGCTGGAGTTCGACACAGAGAAGGGCTCATTCTCCGTGACGATGAGCATGGGCGTTACGATCTGGCCCGAGGACCGTCGGGAGAAGCAGCCGCTCATCGATCTTACCGATGAGGCGCTGTATTACTCCAAAGAGAACGGCCGTAATCGGGTGACGAGTGCGACGCAGTTGGGCAGCTAAGCAGCAAAGCAGCAAAGCAGCAAAGCAGC
>JBNJFZ010000225.1:2978-7594 GCA_051747295.1 Myxococcota bacterium | reverse complement strand
GCTCTGCCGCTTTGCCGCTCAGCGGCTACGACGGATCCACGTCGAACCCGTCGTACGCCACGTCGAAGCGCTCCGCCATCTGGAAGAACACCATATTCAGCTCCTGGAGCACCTCCACGCTGAGGCTGTCTTCGGTGCAGGCGACCAGCCAATAGCCTCCCTGCTCCTCGGAGTACTCCACGGGGTTGGCACCGAAGTCGTCGCTGCCGAGCTCCGCTGCCAGCGTCTCCAGATCGTCCGCGCTCTCGCTGAGGAAGTTAAAGCACCACAGGTGCTCGCCCTCCGGGTCGATATCCTCGGCTCGAAGGTCGGCGAACAGCTCCTCGACCTGCTCGCGGGTGATCATCATATTGGTAAACATAAAGGCTCCATCAGCCGTATTGAATCGCGCTGTCATTTTGGGCACGACGCCACCCTACGTGCTGAGCCCTATCTGGCAAAGCCAATCAACGCGGCAGGTCCTTGGTCATAGGTTTGCTCGGCCCGGAGGGCCTCGCAGGTCATAGGTTCCCGGAGGCGTGGAACTGCGCCTCCAAGTCTCCTGAGCTCTAAGCTTCCAAGAACCTATGACCTCGCGAGCGCCGCAGGCGCGAGCGAAACCTATGACCTATGCCGCAGGCGCGAGCGAAACCTATGACCTATGCCGCAGACGCGAGCAAACCTATGCCCTATGCGGTCGTCGCAATTTGCCCCGGACGTGTCTACTTTTGTACAGTGTGCGCGCACTCACCTGGCTTCTGGCACCAACTATGAAACGCGTCTTCCTGCTCCTTCTCCTGGTCCTGTTCGTGACCGCTTCTGCCTGCGATGGCTGCGGCGAAGAAACCGCGACCAACAACGCGCCAGGGGATGCCGCATCTGATGCTTCCGACTCGCAAGACGCCCCCGAACCCGACACGAATCAGCTCTGCACGCCCGGGACAACCGAGTGCACCGACGACTCCACCCGACGGATCTGCGCGAGCGACGGCAGTGCGTGGACATCCGAGAACTGCGCCGCCGGCCTTCGCTGCGACGCCGACACCGGCGAATGCAAGCAGGGCGTCTGCGAACCGGGGGAATTTCTGGGCTGCGCCGAGGACGGCCAGCAGACATTCTGCAACGTCAGCGGCACGGCCCAGACCGAGGCGCCCTGCCCCGGCGCCGCGCCCTGCGAGGATGGCAAATGCGGCAACCCCGAGTGCGAGGTCGACACCAGGCGGTGCGTGAGCCGGCGCGAGATCGAGGTGTGCAATGCGGCTGGAGCCTACGCGCCGGCCGAGCTTTGCCCCCGCGGCTCCGAGTGCTTCGACGGGGAGTGCGAGGAACTCTGCGAGCTCAACAAGAAGGTCTCGAGCTACATCGGCTGCGAGTACTGGTCGGTCGACCTCGACAACTACGACGATGCGCTCAGCCAGCCGCACGCCATCGTCGTCACGAACCCCAACGACGAGCTCGAAGCGCAGGTCCGCATCCGCGCGGGAAGCACCGACCGGGACATCACGGCCGCACCCGACGGCACCCCGTTCGACCTGACGCTGAGGCCGGGCGAGGCCGAGATCTACTCGATCCCCATCGGCTTCGACCACTCGGGCACCCGCGTCTTGCAGGACAAGGCACTCCGTGTCACGAGCAACATCCCCATCATCGCCTATCAATTCAATCCGCTGAACAACGTCGACGTCTACAGCAACGACGGCACCCTGCTCATCCCGACCAATACCGTCGGCGAAGAGTATTACGCACTGAGCTGGTACCATCGTGGCGGGCGCGCCCGCATCCGCGGATTCATCACCGTGGTTAACTCCTCCGGGCGCAACAATCGCGTGCGCATCACGCCTTCCGCCGAGGTCGTCAACGGCCCGGATGTCCCGAAAATCGCAGCGGGCGAGGAGCGCGTCTTCGACCTGGCGCCGGGCGAGTCGATCAACCTCGAGACCTCCGGCGCGGAGCTCAGCGACGCCATCGAATTCGGCTGCCTCGCCAATCGTGAAGGGCCGCCCGAAAACTCCACGCCCTGCCCCGACCTGACCGGCAGCTACGTACGCGCCGACCACCCCGTGACTGTCTTCGGCGGCCATCAATGCGCCAACGTGGTCAAAGACATCGACCGCTGCGACCACATCGAGTCGATCCTGATCCCAACCTCGAGTTGGGGCACCGAATACGTCGGTGGCAAGTTCTCCCCGCGCGCCGACGGCATCACCAAGGAGCCGGATCTGTGGCGTATCATCGCCGCAGAGGACGGCACGCAGGTCCTGACGGACCCACCCATCCCGAATATCGATGGCCGCACGCTCGACGCGGGTGAGTGGCGCCAATTCGAGGCCACCGGCGAGTACGCAAACTTCCAGTTGGTCGCCAATAAACCCGTCATGCTCGCGCAGTACATGGTCGGGTCGAATTGGACCGGCATCCCACTGGAGTGCGACCAGGGCATCGACGCCCGCAACCCCACCGGCATCGGCGACCCCGCCATGAACCTGTCCGTGCCCGTCGGCCAATTCCGAAAGGACTACATCATCCTGACGCCGGATGCCTACGAGGAAGACTACGTCAACGTCATCGTCCCGGCCGGCGGAGATGTGACGCTCGACGGGCAACCTATCGCGCAGGACGCGTGGACACCCGTCGGCGAGCGCCAGAACTATGAAGTCGCGCAGATCCGAGTCGAAGACGGCTTCCACCGGCTGGAGTCCGACGTCGAATTCGGCGTGACCTCATACGGCTACGACTGCCACGTGTCCTACGCCTATCCCGGTGGCTTGAACCTCGAGACGCTGGTCGACCGACTCGACCGCTGAGACGCCCGGCCGTCACCTGCACACCATTTGCAAATCCTTTCCACGAACAATGCACCGGTGCGCCCACACCGCACAACATCCCTCTGGCATGGTCTTCTGTGTAGGATAGGAGATTCCCCCGGAGGCCCCGATGATGCACGATATACGAGATGTTGTTCGCCGCCTGTTCGCCCCGTTCGTGGACGCTTTCAAAACCGCGCCGTTCGAGGTCCTGATCGCTGGATTTGCCGCGCTTTGGTCCTCGTTTGCCATCCACCGAGACGGCGTCTACGCAGACCATGCTGCTGAGGTCCTCACGGCGTGCGCCCTGTCATTCGTCGGCGCATTTATCCTGTCTGCGCTCCACAGGTTCGGCGGAATTGCACAACGCGAACGCCTGATCTCGACCGCGCTCGCCTGCGTTCTATTCGGCGCGATGTCCGGTCTCGTCCTGGACCTGGAGCTGCAGACAAATATCTGGCGCGTCGGACTCCTGGGTAGTGCGTTGGTCTGCGTGCTCCCGCTGACGCCGCTCGCCCGGCAGGACGCCGACGAGTCCATGAGCGTCTGGCGCTTCTCGTTGAACATCACCACCCGGTCGATCGTCGCGCTCGCCTACGGATTTGCGATGCAGGCGGCGATCGCGGTGGCATTCCTCGCGCTCGACGAGCTCTTCTCGCTGTCGATCGGCCCCGACGGCTACACCCAGATCGCCGCGCTCGTCTTCATCGCATTCGTCCCGAGCTTCGTGGCGGCCGGTCTCGATACGATGGCGACCGAATCGACCATCGCCGACAGCCTCTCCAAGACGATGCTCGAGCGGGCCGGCAAATGGCTCGTCGCCCCCGCCCTGTCGACGTATCTGCTCATCATCTACACCTACACGGTCAAGGTCGTCGCGACGGGAAGCGCGCCCGAAAACCTCCTGTCACCGCTCGCCCTCGGTGCGGCCACGCTCGGGATCGCAGCGATCTTCTTCTTCGAGCCGATGGCGCGCAGAGAGCGTCCCGACTGGTTTTCGTACTTCGTCCGCTGGCTGCCAATCGGACTGCTGGCCGGCCTGCCCCTGGCTGCGTGGGCGATCTGGCAGCGCATCGACCAGCACGGCTGGACCGAATTTCGCTACTTTCGCCTGCTGCTGGTGCTGGGCTTTGCGCTCGTCTTCCTGCTCACGCCGTTTGTGCGCAGGCGCCGCGAACATCTCGTCCTGCGGGTCGCCCCGGCGGTCTTCGGCGTGCTCCTGGTGCTGGCGTCGATCGGACCATTCAGCGCGAGTCATACGAGCCGCACGAGCCAGCTCGAGCATCTGCGCGACGACTTGCATGCTGCCGGTCTCGACCTTCGCGGCGGGCTCGACGAGGAAGATCTCGAGGACACCTCCTACGAGCTCAAGAGCTCGCTCGCCTCACGCACCGAGTACCTGCGTGACAAACACGGGTCCGACACGCTGGCGCACTTGCTCGGCGATCGAGAGATCGACAGCGTGATATCCAGGCTGCGGGGTTATCCGGCCTCCGAGGCGCCGGTCAATGGCATCATGCCGACCTACGCGAGTGCCGAAAGCCCCAGGCCCATCACCGTCACACGCGCCTCGAGAGTCGTCGGCGCCACGCTGCACCAGCACGGGGGCGCGCAAGATGTGAAGGGGTGGCAGATCGAGCTCGAGGGTCAGCAGGTCGAGGTCGCGACCGGTGCGCGCCTGCTCGAGACCGACATCGAGCCGGTCACAACAGCGTTGACGCGTCTGCTCGAAGGTCAGGGGACGGCTCTCGACGTGCCCGAAGACGTGCGAGAGTTCGCGCTCGTCGACACAAGCGGCGAGGTCCAGGGCAAGCTGTTTGTCCGGGCTGTCCA
>JBNJFZ010000225.1:0-2878 GCA_051747295.1 Myxococcota bacterium | reverse complement strand
GATTTGGGCGCTGTTGGCGTTCGACGCGCGCAGGCGATGCCAGCGGCATCGTCGAGCACGTACGAACCCGACAGCGTGCAAATCAGCAAGCCTGACGACAGGAGCCCGGGCAGTCAGCGAATCCAAAACATCGTCGAGCACGTACGAACCCGACAGCGTGCAAATCAGCAAGCCTGACGAAGGGAGCCCGGGCAGTCAGCGAATCTAAAAAGGAATCTCATCGTCGTCGAAGGACTGGTCGTAGTCGGACTCGACCTCGCGGCGCGACTGGTTCATTCCACCACCGCCGCCGCCACCGCCTCCGCCTCCGCCGTAGCTTCCGCCACCGCTTCCGCCGGACAGAAACTGCACGGACTGGGCGACGATCTCGGTGGTGTAGCGAGTATTTCCGTCGTTGTCGGTCCACTCGTTGGTCTGAATCCGGCCCTCGACGTAGACCTGTCGGCCCTTCTCGAGGTACTTGCCGCAGTTTTCGGCCTGGTTGCCGAACACGACCACGCGATGCCACTCGGTGCGCTCCTGCTGCTGACCGCTCTTGTCCTTCCAGCGCTCGTTCGTCGCGATGCGCATATTGGTCACCGCGGTGCCCGACTGCGTGTATCGCACTTCGGGATCCGCGCCGAGGTTGCCGACGATAATTGCTTTGTTGACGCTCATTGAAATCTCCAAATTTGCGCCGTGCTGAACGGCGCTGACAGGTTGACTTTCGCGCATCATAAGGGGCGAGTCGCGCGTAGTACAACGCCGATTTGCGCGGGGATGGTTTCGACGCTCGAGCGCGACCGCCCACCCCGCAGAACCTGCTGCGAGGTGGGCGAGGGCCCATCAGGCCGCTCGACGCGAGCGATCTCCGCCGCGCACCGACAGAAACTCTACCTTCTGGGCGATGATCGAGAAGCTCTTACGCTCCCGACCGTCCTCGTCTTTGAACTTGCTCGACTGCACACGCCCCTCGACGTACACCTGCGAGCCGGTACCGAGCACCGAATTACACTGTTCGGCCAGCGGTCCGAACGCCAGCACTTTGTGCCATTCGGTCTCCTCCTGCTTTTCGCCGTCCCGGTTCTTCCAGCGGCGATTCGTCGCCACGGACATCTTGACCATCGGCTGTCCCGACTTGGTCTGCTTGAACTCCGGGTCAGCCCCCAGATTACCGACGATCACGATCTTATTGACGCTCATAGTGTCTCTCCTACCCCGTAAGCCGGGGATATATGTGGACGAGCCAGCGGCCCGCATGTTTCGTGCTACATACATCGATCGACGCATGCCGGAGTGGCGAAGACTCCTCACCACCCTCTATTAAGGTTTTCGGCGCGCCCCCCGGAATCGTTGCGTAAAAAGTTTGTTCGACACACATTCTGGCGCGCCCAGATGCGCGCAAGAAAAAGAACCAAAAGCAATGATCACAACAACTTACAAGACCCCCGAGACAACTCGACGGGGGCCATTCGAGTCGGCGACCGCTCTGTTAACATCATCGTGTGTATTCACGGGATTGCGTCTGATCGGCGTGATGTTATCTTCGTGGCCAACATACCTCCTTGAAGCGTACGCGGATGCATCCGAGCAGACACATCTTCCTCGCCGCACTCACCGCGGTGCTCGTCTGCTGCACAGCGACGCCGGGCATCGCGCAGTCGACGCCAGGCGAGCCCACTCCGACCTCCGACGAAGAGCGCGAGAAGAAGCTCGCCGAGCTGATGGGACAGCTCCAGATCACCTCGATCATGCTCTCGTTCCGCCACTCCTTCGAACAGCAACGCAAGCTGACCGATGACGAAGGGCATATGATGAACGCGGTCATCGTCGCCGACCCGGATAGGCTCGGTCGATCGAGAGCCGGCTCATCAAATATCGGTCAGGAGCCGAGCGCCGATCCATCGTTCGGCGCCCGTGACTGCATCAACCCTCCCACCGAAAAGCGCGCGCGGTACACCGCCGCCTACCTCAATATCGCACCGCGATTCGACAGCTTCAGCGGGCGAACCAGCGGCTACAAGCTCGACGAACAGCAACTCGCCCCGGAGTTGGCGAAGAAGTTTCTCGCCCCCAAGCTCTCGGATGGCCAACCCGGCGTGCTCATCCTCGTGAACCGCGGTGAAGGCGACTTCGCATACCACCTCGACGACGCGTGGCCGGAGCGCGATGCAGCACGCCGCTGGATCGACGGGGAACTCGGTGAGGACGTCGACGACGATGAGGCGGTCTGTGAAGTCGCCGACGCGGTCGAAGACCTCCTCAGTCGTGCGCGCGACGCGTCGATAGACGAGCTTCTGCGCCAGCGCCGACTATCGCGAAAGCTCGCCGAGATCAGAGACTCCTTTGATGGGATTCGGCGACGCATCGAGCGCGACGCATCAGACACGGGTCTCTATGCGGAACAGATGCGTGGCGATATCGAGCGCGCCATGGAGCAATTCGGGCGCGCCCAAGAGCACCTCGAGCGCGATGAACTCGAGCAGACCGCGGCGGCTCTCGACCGCGCAGAGAGAGCGACATCCGAGGCCAACTCGACCTATTTGGCGCTTATGTCGCTGCAGAATCAGGCCGCTGAGATGCGCGAGGAGCTCGATCAACTCCGAGAGGACACCGAGCTTCGCCGCGTCCACTTCCTGCCCTACGGTGAAGAAGTCGACGCACAGCTTCAGTCCTGTGAAGAACGCTTCGCGACGTTCGCCGATCGGGCTCGCGCGGGCAACTCGATAGACGATACCCGTGCCGCGCAGCAGCGGGCGAGCACGTGCATCGACGGACTTCGGGACCTGCGTACGTCGACCCGAGAGCGATTCGATCTCGTCGTCTTTTACGTGCCTGGCGGGCTCTTCGCTGGCCTCTTTTTGCTGCTGGCGATTCTCCTCGGGCGGCGGCGCGGACG
>JBNJFZ010000224.1:0-7618 GCA_051747295.1 Myxococcota bacterium | reverse complement strand
CCAAAGGCGAGGAGGTGTTTCGCGCCCGTCACCGATACAATCGAGTCGCCAATACCGACCGCGTCACCTGGATCAACCCGGACTCGCCGGTCGGCAAGCGATTCGACCTGCTGATCGACCTCGATGACAAGCACGTCGAGGGTAAAGTCGACGGCGAGACCATCACGGACGGTCAGCGCGAGGAGGTCAGGCCGATCGCTTACCAGCGCTGGGTCAACGACTTCTACTGGTACGCCATGCCGCTGAAGCTGCGTGACCCGGGTGTGAACCTCGAAAAATTGCCGCAACGCCAGTGGAAAGACGTCACGTATGACGTACTGGAGATCACCTTTCGCAACACGGGATTGACCCCTGGAGACCGTTACGTCCTCTATATCCACCCCGAGCTCGACCGGATCGAGCGGTGGGACATGGACCTGCAGGGCTCCGACGGTGAACCCGTCCAGGTCGCCCGAACCAACTTCAAGCAGGTCGGCCCGCTCTACCTCTCCCACGACCACACATGGATCAATGGCGAGAAGCGCGTCGACATCCGAGACGTCAGCGTGTCCGACACCGTCGAGAACGAGGAGTTCGCGTTCGACGATTCGGACTTCATCTACGACGCCTTCGACAAAGAGCCCGCTGGAGAACCAACCGAGAGTGGAGGAACCGACTCGATATCCGAAGAATCCGACGCCGAGACGTCCGACGAATAGCCGTAGACGGGCGCCGAAGCCGGATTTTTTGACTCCGTGAAATCATTGCAAGGAATTTGCAAGAAACCCCTTGACGAACGGAGCACAGTCATTATTATCGCAAGTGCCTCGCAGGACGGTCGACATGCTTTCCCCCCAGGTCGTTAGCCGGGTGCATGTTCTACGGCTAGGTTACCTCCTGTGAGGCATTTTTTATTTCTTGCCTCTGGCCCCCCATCCCCCTTAAAACTGAACGACCACGAAGTGTCCGATTGAATCGGACAACACCACCGCTTTGCTGTCATGAACCACCTTCTGAACGGCGTCAGAGCCGGAGTCGTCACTGCACTGCTGCTCACGCTCTGGAGCTTTCTCTCGGTTTCATCCGCGATGGGCGACGCGGCTGATTCGGTCGGCGTGCTCTATGTGGCTTCGGCGTACGGCCTGCTCGGGCTGCCGCAACTGCTCTTTGGCCTCGGGCTCGGCGCGACCGTCGCTGGCTGGCAGGTCACCCTCGGACGCCACCCGCGCGAGATCTTCGCCGAATCGGGCCGCGACCAGCACGTCGCTGCCTGGCTGCTCACGATCCCTATCCTGGTTGGATTCGTCGGCGCCGGCGTCGGTGCGACACACCTGTTCGTCACCTCGAGCTTCGTGCGTGCGTCCTTCCAGTCGTTGGGCGTAGCGATCGCGGCGGCCGGACTCTCCGCGCTCGCCGTACTGGCGGCCCCGCTGCTGTTTTCGGGCCTTCGACGCGTCGTTTTTGCGCTCTATCCCGAACCAAAAGACGAGTTGGTCAGCTACCGAGCGACTCTGACCGTCCTGGGCGTGTATGCGATCGCGGTCGGGGGCGCGCTCGTGATGGGCTATCAATATGCGATCGACCTTCAGGTCTGGGAGCCGCAGACCGTCAAGATGGCGCTGGCGGCGCTGCTCGCAACTCCAATTGGATTTGCGCTGATGCCGCTTGTGGACATCGAGCGTCCCGCTTGGACCGTCGGCTTCCCGGTCGCGGGCGGCATCGCGGTCTCGATCTGCTTTATCGGCGCGATTGGGTGGACGAGCTCGAGCCCGGATATGAGACGGGCGACCCTGCAGGAATCGTCGCTGGTGTCGGCGACCGCGAGCGCCCTGCAGCCGCTCGCCGACGCCGACGGTGATGGATACGCGGCCGGTCTGGGTGGCGTCGATTGCGACGATACGAATCCCGACATCTATCCGGGCGCGACAGAAGTCCCGGGCAACGGCATCGACGAGAATTGCTCGGGTCGAGACGCCGAGCCGCCTACGGGCGAAGACCATCCGTCACGTAAGATCATCAACAAAGCGGTCACGACCGCCCAGAATGCCGCCCACCAGAAAGCGCAGGACATCCCGGACCCGCCGCCAAACCTCATCGTGCTGCTGATCGACACCGTGCGTCAGGACCACGTCGGCTACGCGGGTTACGAACGCAACACGACGCCGAATATCGACAAGCTCGCCGACGAATCGGTGGTGTTCATGGACGCCTACGCGCCATCACCCCATACGCCGCGAAGCATCCCTCCGCTGTTCTTCAGCGAATATCCGAGTCGTATCGATTGGACGCATCCGACGTATAACTACCCGAAGATCAAGCCGGAAAACGTGAGCGTATTCGAGGTGCTCGACGACCACGGCTACGAGAACGTCGGCGTCAGCAGCCACTTTTACTTCTCGGAGGATCAGGGCATCCGACAGGGCTTCGACACGTGGGACAACGAGGGCGCGCTCTCGATCTCCGAGTCGAATAGCGACATTGCCGCACCGCGGATCTGGAAGAAGCTCGAGCCTGAAATCGAGCGGCTCGCGCAAGGCTGGAAGCAAGACCAACAGCAGTTCTCGCTGTTCATCCATATGTTCGAGCCGCACGCACAGTGGATCGGCCACGACGAGTTCGACTTCGGCCGCGGGGATTCACCGCGCGAGCGCCACATCAACAACTACGACTCCGAGATCGCCTACGTCGACAGCTACGTCGGCCGCGTCATCCAGAAGCTCAAAGACACCGGGCTCTACGAAGATTCGGTCATCGTGCTGACGTCGGACCACGGGGAGGGCTTCAACGAGCACGGTTACTTCTTCCACGGACAGACGCTGTACAACGAGGTCATCAAGGTCCCGCTGCTGTTTCGCGTGCCGGGTTGGTTTAGCCGCAAGGTCGACGGACCGGTGAGCCTCATCGACGTCGGGCCCACCATCCTGGAGCTATTCGGCTACACGGTGCCAAATGAGTTTCGCGGTGTCAGCCTGGTCGACACGATGATGGGCCGCGCGGACGTGCCCGACCGGCCGGTCTTCGCCGAGCTGCTGCCCTACACGAACTGGAAGGAGAAGCATCAGGCCATCATCTGGGGCACGGACAAGCTGATCATGGTGCTGACTCACGGCACCAAAGAGCTCTACGACCTCGAAGATGACCCCGGTGAGCAGGATAATATCCGTGAGGAAGACGAAGAACGCGCCGAGGAACTCGAGAAGCGGTTGTACGAGTTTATGGAGCAGCAGTAGGCACGTTGTGCGGTGCGGCTGCGCCCAGGATGGGCGCAGCACAATGACCTACTCCCCCACATCTCCCACATCTCCCACTCCCCCAAATCACTCGATGGCGCCCGGATTCGGCTCGACGTCCACGGTGATCGAGAGCTGGTCGCCCTCTTCGCCGTGAACCTGCGTCTGCGGGTTCGTGATCGTCAGCCACAAAAGCTCGGTCTCCGCGCCGAGCTGCAGGTCGTCGCCGACGACCTCGAGCGCGAGCTCCATCAGTCGCACCAGCGCGTCCTCGACGGCCTGGTCATCCATGTCGAAGGCGGGCTCGGCGTCGAGATCGGCCTCCGCGACCGCCTCGAGTTCGAGACCCAGCTGGCCGTCCTGAGGAACGACCGTCGCGGTGATATCGAGGAAGATTGCGATCGTGCCAACCCGGGTCGGCTCACCGCCATCAGACGGCACGACCGCGATATCTACGAGTAGCTCCCCCAGATCCACGGCCAGCGAGTTACCATCCTCTGTCTCCGCCAGGTTCACCACCGGCGGTAGCATCGGGCGCAGCGTGAGCACGGCCGGCGCATCTGGGCCCTCGAGATCGGCAATCCGGCTGTCGACGATGGCTGACAGGGCGCTCGCCTTGAGCTCGAAGGGCAGGTCGACACCCGCGAAGTCGCTCCCGCTGAGCTCCTGATGCAGCAGCCCACTGCGCCAGACCCCGTGCAAGATTCGGTTGACAGCGTTCTCGTGCGATGTCGCCAGAATATCGCCCTCGATGGTGGGCGGCTGCTCGAGGCCGAGCGGCAGATTCAGCGCGCCGGGCGCCTCGGGCACGTCTTCGAAGCGGTCGGAGAGCAACTGCAGCGACGTATTCACGTAGACCCCGTCGCTGCTGATGCGCGTATCGCGGACGTACAGCTGGAATTCGAGCGTGCGGCCCAGTATCTCGATCTTGCGCCGGAGGATGCCCGGGTCGTAGAGCAGGTCGATGAGCCGGTCGCTCAGAAGCTCGGCCAGCGCCGTGCGCACAGCGCCCGCGGCGACGTCTCGGAGGATCTGGACGTCGTCGTCCGAGAGTTGGCCGCCATTTTCGCTCTCGACGGTAAAGCTCAGATCCTCGTCGGCGAGGTCGAGCGTCGTGTTGCCGAGCGTGATGCCGAGCCCGCCCTGCTCGTTGGCCTCCAGCGTAATCTCGGTGGTGAGCGTGGCCTCTGCGACCGTGATCGTCGTCGGATAGTCGCCGCCACCCAGGCTCGCCGTGCCCTCGATGACGAAGTTTTCGACGTACACCTCCATGTCGATGTAGCCGGTGTCATGGTCCGGATCCGACGGCCGGGGTGTCGCCTGCACGTCCAGCGTGTCGTAGTCGATGGACGTCAGCGCGATATTATCGTTCTGGAACGCGTCGGTCGCGAACTCGGTGATGCGCTCGGGCGTCATCAGCTGCTCGACCACCGTCGTCGCCGTGTCGATGGCGTCGGGCGATGCGAGCAGCTCGACGGCGTCCTCGATCTCGGAGGTCGCGTCCGTCATGGGGCCGTAGATCATGCCGCGCATGACCGTCGCCTCGTTGCCGGCCCGGTCGATCGCGGTCAAGGTGGTCTGGTTGTAGCCCTGGTCGGCGGTGAAGGTATGCTCGAATGCGCCCTGGTCGTCGTAGTCGACGGCGACGTTGTCGCGCTTGAGCAGCTTGAGGCCCGAGCCATCGTCGCTGACGGTACCGGTGAACTGCACCGCCGGACCGTCCTCTTCGGTGATGAACAACCCGCGCGCCGGAGCGGTGAGCTCGAGCGTCGGCGGTGTCGTGTCGACGACAAAGTCCACCGTGTCCGAATTTTCGCCGGTGACCGCCTCGACGGTGGTCGGCCCGTCCGGGAAGTCCAGCCGCACGCTCCATTCTTCGCCGATGACCTCGGCGTCCTGGCCGTTGACGGTGACCGTGTTGGCGTCGGTCACGGTGCCTCGAACTTCGACCGCGGAGCTTCCGATGAACTCGCCCTCCTCCGGATACGTGATCTGGACGGCGCCGGCCGTGCCGACCCCATCGTCTGGCCCGCAGCCCAGAAAGAGTGCGGTGGATAGTAGAAAGAGCGAGAGTACAACGCGTCGAAGCATGGCGTTTTCGGTGATGCGGGTGGACGTGGATACTCCTCAATTGTTATCGCTTCCGTCACCCTGAATCAATTGGTCAGACGACATTTTCACCCGGGAGAGGCGGGGTGGTTGGTAGTTGGTGGTCAGCGGGTCAGCGGTCGAGCGGCCAGCGGTTCAGCGGTCAGCGGTCGAGCAGCCAGCGGTTCAGCGGTCAGCGGTTCAGCGGTTCAGCGGTCAGCGGTTGCTCGAGTCCTCAAGCTGAAGAAGCCCACAACCGCTTAACCTCTAGCGCAGCGCCGCAGGCGCAAGCGAAACCGCTTAACCACCGCGAGCGCTAGCGAGCGGCTGTGCGCACCAGCGCGATAAACTCCTGCCGGTCGGCCTGGTCGGAGCGCGAGGCTCCCTCGGCGATCTCCTCGACCAGCTCGTAGCTCAACTGCTTCGCGTACTTGCTGTCGCGAAGCAGCTCGGCGAAGCCTGCAACGGCCGCGGCGAATTGGAAGTCGTCGCTGGCCTTCTGTAGGTCGTCTTCGAGCTCGCTTCGCACGAACTCGAACGCCTGCTCGCTCGCCGTCGCCTCGTCGGGCTTCTTGTGGCGGACGCGGACGGTGGCGAGGCGGTCGGCATCGGAGTCCTTCAAGATGAGCTCGTAGAGAGCTGTGACGGTGTGACCCGCGCCGATCTCGCCGGCGTCGACCTTGTCGTTACGGAAGTCCTTGTCGGCGATGTCGCGATTCTCGTAGCCCACGAGTCGGTAGGCGGCGACGGCGTCCTCGTTGAAGTCCACCTGGATCTTCACGTCCTTCGCGATGACCTGCAGCGTGCCATCGACCTGCTCGCCGAACACCTTGCGGGCCTCGTCCATGCTGTCGATGTAGTAGTAATTGCCGTTCCCCTTATTGGCGAGCTGCTCCATCATCGTGTCGTTGTAGTTGCCCATGCCGAAGCCGATGGTCGACAGCGTGACCCCTTCGTCGACAAAGTGGCGGATGCGCTTCAAGATCTCGCTGTGGGAGTTCGGCCCGACGTTGGCGTCACCGTCGGACAGGACGATCACGCGGTTGATGTGGTCCTTCTTGTAGTCCTTCAGCGCGAGCTTGTAGGCGAGCTCGAGGCCGGAGTTCATGGCGGTCGAGCCGCCGGCCGTCAGGCTGTTGATCGCGTTGAGGATGCGACCGCGCTGCTCGATGCCGGTGGGGTCCAGAATCTTGGCGGTGCGACCCGCGTAAGTGGCCAACGCGACGGTGTCGCCCTCTCGCAGGTTATTCGTCAGCACCTGCAGCGACTTCTTGGCCAGGCCGAGCTTGTCGGGACGCCGCATCGAGCCGGAGACGTCGACGAGGAACGTCAGGTGCACCGGCTTGCGAGCGCCCGTGTCGACGCGTTTTCCCTGCACGCCGACGCGCATCAGCTTGCGCTTCGGGTCCGGGTGAAACGGGCTCGGCGCGGCCTCGAGGTGGACGGCGAACGGCCCGGACTTCGGCTCGGGGTAGTTGTATCGGAAGTAGTTGACGAATTCCTCGACGCGCACCGACGATGCAGGCGGCTTGTCGCCGGACTCGAGCTTGCGACGCGCGATGGTGTAACTGCCGGTGTCGACGTCGACCGCGAACGTCGACAGGTGATCTTTCGCAGTCTCCGTCATCTCGTTGACGCCGTAGTCCTTGTACGACTCGGTGTTGCGCTCCCGGTCGTAGGTCTTGCTACTGCCGACGAGCGTGCCGCTGCGGCCCTGACCGGTGCCCCCCATCGAGCCGATGCCGTGGCCTCCGCCGCCCCGACCAGAACCGCTGAGGCCGAGTCCACCGAAGCCTTTCGCAGAGCCGCTCTTGCCGGTGCCGGTCGCCTCAACGTCGCCAATACCGGCTGTTGCACCGGAGCCATCCGGGCTGCTGCCACTCTTGGCGCCCAGCTTCCCCTGAATCGCCTCGTTCTTGACCTTCTTCGCCTTCTTTTCCGCCACCGGACGCTGCCTGGTCGGCGCAGCGGCTTTGGCAGCCCCTTCTGGCTGCTCTTGCGCCATTTCGCCCTCCGAGGTTTCCTCGGCGCGCAAAAGCTCGACATAGCGGTCCGGGACCTCGACCTCCTCGGCCGGTTCCTCCATCACGGCCTTTTCCGGCGCGTCCTTCGATTCCTGGCAGGCGAACAGCCCTAAACTCAACAGCACGAATACGGCGACGGTCGTCTTCTTCATCCCGAGCTCCCTGGGCGAGGTTTGTGTGCATTCATGTGGTTGGACAGCGGGCGTGCTCGAGAGTTCCGTCGGCTCACTGCGTTCGTGGTTGAGCGGTTGAGCGGGTCAGCAGCCGAGCAGCCGAGCAGCCGAGCAGCCGAGCAGC
>JBNJFZ010000223.1:0-7674 GCA_051747295.1 Myxococcota bacterium | reverse complement strand
CGCGAGACCACGCTCGAGCGGCTCGACGAAGCCATCGACATCATGAAGTCACGCGCGTGAACCGTATGACGTACTCCCGAGAGACACTCCGAGGGCTGCTGCGCTGCTGCGCGGCGGCCCTCGTATGCATTCTGGCCTTCACGTCCTGCCAGACCACCCAAACGCTGGCCGACTCGAACCGCTCCGTGAGCCTCGAGGTCGACAAGGCCTGGCACCGACTCGGCGACCAGGAGACTGACGGTACGGTCTTTCGTGCGCGGCACGAGCGACACGCCCTCGAACTGGAACTCCAGGCGCTCTCCAGCCCGGTTCGGCTATCTGCTGCTCCAGTCTGGACCCGCGCGTGGTTGTCGAGCCGATATGGGTCCGTCCAGATCGAGGACACCTCCGAGATTCGCGTCTCCGGATACCCTGCTGCACGCTTCGCGATTCGGGTACCTACCCGCAGCCTCGCGTTCGAATACGTGGCGGTGAACGCCGGTGGCACGACGTATCTGCTGACCATCTGGGGGGAGCCCGAGGCCTTCTCCGCGTGGGAGAGCACGACGAACACGCTCGCCGACGGCCTGACGCTTCCCCGCAGTGGCAACTCCGATTCGCTGGCCTGTCGCGACGAGACCCGGCAACTCGAGCTCGACGGGCTCGTGCTCTCGCTCGCCAGGGAGCCGACAGACGGTCCGCATATCTGCGACGTCTGGGATACCCAGGGCACCGAAGACCAGATCGAGTGGAGCCTCGACTCGAGACTGTTGACCGGCATGATCCGCACCGAAGAACTGCCCTATGAGATCCCCGCGGGACAGTACCGCGACGTCTTCCTCGAACGCACCGACCCCGAAGGCGAGCGCACCGAGTACCTCGGCGAGATTGAGGTGGGGGTCATCGTCCGCCTCGAGCGCGCCACGAACCCCGTCGACATGACCGACACCTACGTGTTCATCACGCACCGAGAACGCGGTTGGCTCGTTCAGCTCTCGACACCGACCGCCCTGATGGACGACAATCAGGCCGTCATCGACGACATCATCGAATCGCTCCGTCTGAACTCGGCTGAATGACTTGCCAAGCTCGCGCTCCAGCTTCTTGCTCATCGCCCTCACGCTGGGGGCTATCCTCGCACCGGCTGGCGCGCTCGCGATCACCCCGGAGTTCGGGGTCGAGGTGGAGGCCGGCCGCGGCACCGGATTATCACCCTACATGCGCAACGAAGTCTTCACCGAAGTCGATCGGAGCTCGACCGACGGGGAGGGCCGCTTCCTGTTGACGCCCTTCCTGGCGGACAGACGCTCGGGCTCCGGCGCCGCATTCCAGCTACGCCTGGTCGGAGGCCGCATCGCGGCGGGGCTCTCGCTGCGTACCTACGCGCTCGAGCAGTGGCGCATCCACCACCGCGGGACCGACCAGATCACCCAGGAGCGCATCCGCCCCGACGGCACGATCGACGATAGCGGGGTTGATTACGTCGAATTAGAGGCACCGTTGGACCGCCCCGCATCCGAGTCCGAGCAATCTACGCTGTTCGAAATCGGCCTCGGCGCCAATTATCGCTTCGTCTGGCCCGGTCAAACGGTCGATTTCTTCGTGCCCGTCGGTGGAAAGCTCGTCTTGATGCACGAGGCGAAGCGCCTCGGGCTTTACAGACTCGGGCTCCAGGCGACCAGTGGCGCGGGCGTGGCCTTCGACTTCGTGCCGAACCTCTCGTTTCTGATGGTCGGTCGCGTCCATGCACTGACCACCACGCACTACGGGCGACGCTCCGATGCAGCGCGCCGCGCCGTCGAAGTCGACGAGAGCACCGAATCTGCGCTCTTCTCGACGATGCTCTCGGCCTCGATCAACCTCGGCCTTCAGTTTCGCATACGGTGAATTTGCCATGCCCACCGAACTCGAACAGATGGACCAGGACGAGCTCGCATCGCTGCGGGCCGAGCTCGACGAATTTTCCGACCGTGTCTACTGGCTCGTCCAGCAGATTCCGGCCGGCGAAGTCGCCACCTACGGCCAGATCGCGATGCTCGCGGGGAGCCCGAATGCGGCGCGCGCGGTCGGCAACCTCATGAAGCGAAGCCTCCGCGAGTATGTCGAGCTTCCGTGGCAGCGCGTCATCAACGCCTCGGGCGGCATTTCATTCAAGGGCGACCTCGCCCGTGCCGAGCTCCAACTGGAGCTACTGCAAACCGAAGGGGTCTGCTTCGACAGGCGCAACAAGTGCGACCTCGCCGAGTTTCGCTGGCAGCCCGACGTGACGCTGTGGGACGACGAAAATTAACGTGCATATGCAGGGAATCCGGACGTGAATAAGGCGTCGAAAATCGCGGGAGCATCGCTCCCGGCCGTGGTCGCAATCATCTTCTACGCGGGCATCCTCGGCTGGAGGGGAGTCGGCGAGGCCGGTGTTGCGTGGGTCGAGCTCATCCAGATAGCCAACCAGGCGGCGCTGGGCGACGAGCCGTGGAAGCTCGCGACGCCCCACCCTGCGCTCGACTTGCTGGGCATCCCGCTGCTCGCCATCGGTGAGGCGAACCGCTTGCAGGTGCTGGGCTGGACGTCCGCGGTCTTCGCCGGGCTCACGCTGCCGGCGGTGTGGATGCTCGGGCACCGACTCGGCCGCGACTGGGGCGCGATATCTGCCTGCGTCCTCTTCCTCGGCCTCCCCGTCGTATCCGGCGCTGCGACGACGACCTCGCCCGCGGCGATCATGCTGTGTTTGTGGGCCTGGTTTTTCGCGCTCGCGAGCAAGCCGGACTTGCGCTGGCCGGGCTGGCTCGGGCTCGGTCTGCTCGCCGCCGTGCTCGCCGCGAGCTGGGTGCCATTTCTGATCTGGCTCGCCGCCTGGTTTATGTTGCAGATCATCACGAGCGCACGCGAGGACCAGCGCGGCGGCCGCGAGAGCGACTCGCCGGGCTTCATCCGTGCCTCGACGATACCACTTGGCGCGTTCATTCCCCTCCTGGCAGCCGTCGCCGCGCCCTTGCTGATGGTCGCCCTGAGCGACGGGGACCTCGCGACCGGAATGGATACGTGGCTTCGGCAGGGATTGTTGCCCCAGGCCGAGGCTGTGGTCTTTGCCGGTGAGACATTCGTGAGCTCACGCCCACCGGTCTTCTCCGGATTTGCGTGGTGGCTCATCCAGACGCCCGCCGTTTTCGTCGTGCTGGCGCTCATCGGAATCGTCGGCGGCACCGAGCGCGGGCGCACCTGGCTCGACGAGCACATTCCGTCACACGTCGAGCAGGGCTTTGCGCTCGGTTTGGTGCCGATGACCCTGGTCTTTCTGGGCTTGATGCCGTGGCTGACGCGCTCTCGGGCATTCGGCGGTGCCGACCCGGTGCTCCTCGCACAACCTATCATGGCGGCTCTGGCCGGCGCGGCGATCACATGGATCGTCGCAGGCCTGGTCGAGCGACTGAAGGACTCGCTCTCCGGCAAGGCCATCGCGGCCATCGCCGGCGTCCTGGGCGCCCTCGCGTTCCTTCCGGGCATCTACGAGACCGCTCGACTGCACCCGTTGCAGGCCGCGAAGTACAATATCTTCGTCGGCGGCACCGACGGCGCCGTCGACTCGGGCTTTCCGGTCGTCACCGACGACACCCTGCCCACCCGCGTCGCCACAAAGCTAGCCGAGCTCGCCGACGTCCAGCCGGTCGATCCCGGCTCCTATCGCCGGCAACTGCGCGGCTTCATCTCGGATGGCATCATCCCGCCGATTGCGTTCGCTGAGGAGAACCAGCGCCCGAAGGTGCGATTGCGCGCCGGGCGCGGCGCCGCGCCGGACGAAACACAGCCGTTCAAGCGGGTGACGTGGAAGGTCGATGAGATCACGGTGTACGAGGTGCTGTTGCTCGACCCACCGCCGGCTGAAGAGTAGCCCCACAGTCCCTCGAATCCGCTCCGTTTGCAGGCCGGGCGGATTCCCCCTTGAGTTTCTGCCAAGCCTGGTCTAGGCAGCCGGTCCCCACCGTTCGCGAGCCGACCGCTCGAAGTACGGCAGCAATCTGTTTTTCACTCCCACGAAGTCTTTCTGAAAGGGTGATTTTCCTTCGCGATGTCCGTCGCACGACGCCGGCCCTCGCCTTCAGGACACCTCTGCGCGGGAGTTCGCAATTTTTCGAAAAAATACAAGTTACACAGGACGTTTAGATTTGTTTCAAGCAGTAAAGAAGACCTGGTTCTCGAATGTTCGCGGCGATGTTCTGGCGGGCATGACCGTCGCATTGGCCCTCATTCCCGAAGCCGTAGCATTCTCGATTATCGCCGGCCTCGACCCGATGGTCGGGTTGTACGCCTCGTTTTGTATCGCAGTCACCATCGCCTTCGTCGGCGGCCGCCCGGGTATGATCTCGGCGGCCACCGGCGCGATGGCGCTGTTGATGGTCACGCTCGTCGCCAATCACGGCCTCGAGTACCTACTGGCCGCGACCATCCTGACGGGCGTCATCCAGATGGCCTTCGGTCTGCTCAAGGCCGGAAAGTTCATCACGTTTATCCCGCACCCGGTTATCCTCGGGTTCGTCAACGCCCTGGCCATCCTCATCTTCATGGCGCAGCTACCCGCGTTCGAAGGCGCGAGTTGGGTCATGTACGCGATGGTCGCGGGGACGCTGGCCATCATCTACGGCCTTCCGCACATCACCAAGGCCGTGCCCTCGGCCCTCGTCGCAATCGTCGCGATGACAGCTCTTGCCATCTTCGCGGGACTCAGCGGCCTGAGCACCGTCGGCGACATGGGTCAGATGTCCAGCACACTGCCGATCTTTGAATTACCCAACATCCCGCTGACGCTGGAGACGCTGGCTATCATCTTCCCGTACTCGTTCGGCCTGGCGATGGTCGGCATGCTGGAATCGCTGCTTACCGCCAAGATCGTCGACGACATGACGGACACGAAGAGCGACAAGAATAAGGAGCTGCGCGGTCAGGGCCTGGCCAATATGGTCGCCGGATGCTTCGGCGGTATGGCCGGCTGCGCGATGATCGGTCAGTCGGTCATCAACGTCAAAAGCGGCGGTAACGGCCGGCTTTCATCGCTCGTGGCCGGTGCCTTTCTGCTCTTTCTCATCCTCGTCCTCGGCGACCTCGTCGCTCAGATTCCGATGGCCGCGCTCGTGGGCGTGATGTTCATGGTCTCGATCGGCACTTTCGACTGGAACTCGATTCGCGAGTTGCACAAAATCCCCCTCGCCGACGCGGCGGTCATGGTCACGACCGTCGGCGTCGTCGTCTACACCCACGACCTCGCTCTCGGCGTATTCGTGGGCGTGATCATGAGCGCGCTGTTCTTCGGTTGGAAGATCGCCAATATCACCGCCGACAACATGCTCGCCGAGGACGGCACCAAACACTACGCCGTCCAGGGGCAGATGTTCTTCGGTACGGCCACTCACTTCAAAGACCTCTTCGACGTGGTCGAGGACCCGGAGCACATCGTCATCGACTTCTCCGCCTCCCACGTCTGGGACCAGTCCGCGGTCACCGCCATCGCCGGCATCGTCTACAAATACAGCCAGAGCGAAAAAGATGTCTCCATCATCGGGCTGAACACCGCCAGCGAACAGCTCGTCGACCGCATCGGCCTCGGCGCCCCGTCGGGACACTGACCGAACGTGATGCGTCGCCCTGCGGCGCATCGTCTGATTGGAAGAGACCACTCAGGTCAATGGTGGCAGGGAGGATACGTCGACCGTCTCATCTGACCGATCCGGATTGATAAGCCACTGCTCGAAGTCGTAGGGCTGAAAGTGTAGCGGCGGGTCCACGATCTCAACATTTAGGTCGGAGAGTTCGACGTCTTCCGGCTCCATCGCTCCGACATCAATATCGTCGGTGTAGCCGTAGACATAGGAGTCGGTATCGGCCAGGTACAAAGCCACAGCCGCCGAGCCGTAGATGACCAACGAAACGCTGTGCTCGATGCACTTATCTGCATGTCTCAGGAATTTCGCAACTCGGCGAGATTGCCGAGTTTGCAGCGAAGCCGGCAAGTGATGGCTGACCGAAGGAAGGGCCATTTAGACGGACGACGTGTGTTCGGTTGGATCTGGGCCACCGTAGACGGCCCATCGTCGATTGACCTCATCTGCGCGGCTCTTTAGGGCTCGGACTAGCGGCGGCCGCACCACAGCCGTGAACGTAACCGGCGCTGCCTGGGAGTCGCCAACTTGATGCAATCGATTCGCAAGCTCGACCAGCCGACAAGCGGTGCCACCTGTCGCGACCTTAGCGAGGGTCTCGCTCAGAAACCCAAGCCGGCGACGCGCCGCGTCGGACATCTCGACATCCATCAACACCGCGAGCGCCTGGTGCTCTGTCACGAGCGCCAAGACGCGCAGCGCGGAGTCGGCCAGCCGAGCGCTGGGGGTCTCGAGAACGTGCACGAGTCCGTCGACGAGGTCACCTAAGCTGGCCTTTCCGTTCGGCGAATATGGAAGGTCCCCACCCAGGCTCGCAAAGTTCTCCAAGTCTTGTTGTGTGACACGCGTCTGCATGCTTTCCGACCTCACCGAGTCGATTCAACTACGTACTTATGGTGCTGCCCTCTAAACCAAAGGTCAAGGGCTGCCATTTCAACCCGTGACTTGTTTACCGTGTAAACATAGGAGCTTAATACCGGATGGAACACATGTCGTCCGCGAGCTTATGGCTCGCGGACTTCATCAATCATCGTTTCCGGAAATCGAGCCTCAGCTCGGCAAAAACCAGAGTTCGACATGGAAAAGCCCCGCCAGCTCAAAAAATGACAACTCACCTCCGTAGAACCCGCACCGGTCCTCCCAGAAGGCGATTTACGCGCGTAAAACGGCTCCCTGCGCTCTCGAGACGCTCCTCACGCTCGAAGATCGCTCTCCAGCACGCCGAGAGGCGTTCCACCCAGGAACAGTCGATGCCAATTTCACCAGGAGCCCTTTCACGCTGCAGAGTCGCGCCCAGGACCGCCGAGAGGCGATTTACGCGAGTGAAGCTCGCGTCTCAATCGGCCACGCACATACCGCCGTCGCACTCTCCGTCGCAGTCATCGTCGCCGCCACAACGACTGTCGTTGGGACAATCGCTGCAGTCGGAGCCGCCACAATCGACGTCGCTCTCGTCACCGTTTCGTGTTCCGTCGGAGCAACTCACGCACAGGCCGTCGTCGCAGATGCCGGATTGGCAATCTCCGTCGCTGACGCAGACTTCGTCGAGCCCGCAATCGTCGGCACACGAGCCCCCGCAGTCGACGTCGGTCTCGTCGCCGTTTCGTATCCCATCCGAGCAACTCACGCAGGTTCCCCGATCGCAGGTGCCGGAGGCGCAGTCGGAGTTGCTGTCGCAGGGACGTCCGAATTCGCACGGATCGCAATCGCTGCCACCGCAATCAACGCCGGTTTCATCGCCATTACGCACCTGGTCGGAGCACGTCACACACTCGCCCAGGCTGCAGATGGACGATACGCAATCGCCGGATTCGGTGCACGGTAGCCCGGCGCCGCACGCATCACAGTCGCCGCCACCGCAATTGAGCCCAGTCTCGTCGCCATTTCGGAGGGTATCGGTGCACGATACACACTGTCCCTCGCTGCACATATCAGACGTGCAGGTCGAGTTGTCCGCGCAGGGCGAGCCCGCCGAGCAATTCGACGTGCACGCGGCGCCGCCACCGCAGAGTCCGTCCGTACAGTCGTTGGAGACGCAGTCGCT
>JBNJFZ010000222.1:0-7696 GCA_051747295.1 Myxococcota bacterium | reverse complement strand
CGAGACCGAGACCGAGACCGAGACCGAGACCGAGACCGAGACCGAGCACGAGACCGAGCACGAGACCGAGACCGAGCACGAGACCGAGCACGTTCGGGACCGGCAGATCGCCGCCCCCACGGGCACTTGCTTACTCCGCTCGCGGCGAGCACCGAGCATTACCCCACTTCCGCCGGAGCTGCGATCGGTAGCAGCCCTGATCCGGATTGAGTGGGCCGCTCGGGTACTTGCCCGAATCGGGGAAGGGTCGCTTAGCTCTGCCGCACCGCTCCTGCTTCACCACGACACGCAGCCCAAAGGGGGCGCAACCTCGACCGTGAAACAGAAGCGGTGCGTCGACGCTGAGCGACCTCTCCCCATTTGGGGAGAAACCGCGCGAAGCGCGGAGAGGGGCGTGCGGTTCCTGAACTACGGGCGCAAGCGCGGAGAGGGGCGCGCGGTTCCTGAACTACCGGCGCAGCCCCCAAAACCAACCCCCATTCGCAAAATCACGCCGTCAATCGTATAGTCGCGCCGCTTCGTCGCTGATCGTTTCCTCACAAAAAGCAGTCAGACTTTGTATCGCATCATCTTCGTATTTTTCTTTCTGTCCGGCCTGAGCAGCCTCGTCTTCGAGGTGCTGTGGGAGCGGATGCTCATGCAGGTCTTCGGCTCGACGAGCTTTGCGTTGAGTACGCTGCTGACCGCGTTCATGGCCGGCATGGCGCTCGGCAGTTGGATCGGCGGCAAATACGCCGACGAGATCAAGAAGCCGCTGCTCACCTATGGGTTTCTGGAGGGTAGCATCGGCGCGTATGCCCTCCTCGTGCCACTACTGTTGGACTTGCTGCCGACGGTCTACGGGGCGATGTTCGACACGTTCCTGGACAACTTCTACGTATTCAGCCTGCTCAGGTTCGTCGCCGTATTCCTGATCTTGCTGGTCCCGACGACGTTGATGGGCGCCACCCTCCCCATCGTCAGCCAGTGGGTGTCGCGCCACCAGAAGATGTTCCAGGGCAGCATTGGCCTGCTCTACGGGATCAATACCTTCGGCGCGTGCATCGGCACAGCGACCGCCGGATTCGTGTTGCTCCCGTGGCTGGGCTTATCCACCACCAACGTGACCTTTGCGTTCGTGAACTTCGCGCTGTGCGGCATCGTCGTTGTGGCCCACAAGTTGGGGCTCGACGACCTCGAGGCCGGCACGTTCGAGGAAGACGACGACGAAGACGACCTCGAAGAACTCGAGCAGGTCTACGGCGGCGTCTCCGAGACGAGCGAGCCGATCCCGCGATGGGCCGTGTGGGCTGCCCTCGTCTCTTTCGCCACCTTCGGCGCCATCTCCATGAGCTACCAGGTGCTCTGGACGCGCGCGTTCGTCATCATCCTGGGCAGCTCGACCTACTCGTTCACGATCATCTTAACCGCGTTCTTGATCGGACTGTCCGGCGGCAGCGCCGCGCTCTCGCCATTTATCAAGCGCATCAAGCGGCCGCTATTCTGGCTCGGCCTCGTCCAGATGGGCGTAGCGGCGAGCGCGACGATTGCGTTCTTCGTGCTGGATAAGCTGCCGGTGTGGCTGTTTCATCGACTGCGCGAGCAGATATCCGACCCCAACGAGATCTACGTCTACTACTTCTTCCTGGTGGGCGTGGTCGTGCTGATCCCGACGTTCCTGCAGGGCATGACGTTCCCGCTGGTCATCCGCGCGGCGGTTCAGGACCGCAAGCGATCCGGCAAGCTGGTCGGCACCGCCTACGCATTCAATACCGGCGGCTCGATCATCGGCAGCTTCGCCGCGGGCTTCATCCTCATGCCCTGGCTGGGGCTCAACGCGGCCATCACGGTCGTCATCACGCTCAACCTCATCGTCGCGATCGCCATCGCGACGGTCGAGCTCCGGCTGGTCCACACCGTCCGAAAGATGGCCTACGTCGGGCTCGCCGTCGTCGCCTCGGTGGGCGTGTTCATGGCCGCCCCGAGCATCGACCGCATCGGCCTGACCCGCGGCATGTTCCGCGCCTACTTCGCCCGCGAGCTCTTCGACCCCGAGAAGCTCGCCAAGGACACCCCCGAGTTGGTGTTCTACGAGGACGGGCTAAACGCGACGATCACGGTCGAAAAGCGCGGCGAGCTCTACACGCTCAAGGCCAACGGCAAGCCGGAGGCATCCGACGGCGCCGATATGGCCACGCAGGTCGTGGTCGGGCTGATGCCGTACATCGTGCGCGCCGAGCGGCCGGACGTGGAAGTCGGCGGCGAAGACTCCGTCATGATCGGCTTCGGCAGTGGTGTGACGGCCGGCGCGGCCCTGCAGTGGCCACTCGGCACCCTCGAGGTCATCGAGATCGAAGAGGCGATGGTCGAGGCCTCGCACTTCTTCGACCACGTCAACAACAGGCCGCTCGAAGACGAGCGCATGACCGTCATCGAAAGCGACGGTCGAAACTACCTCGAGTACACCGACAAGAAATACGACGTCATCGTCAGCGAGCCGTCGAACCCGTGGATCGCGGGCGTAAGCGCGCTCTTCACCGTCGAGCACTTCCGACGCGCCAAGGGCCACCTCAAACCCGGCGGGGTCTTCGGACAGTGGGTGCAGCTCTACGAGATGCGCCCGGACAACGTGAAGGTGATCATCTCGACGTTCCTCGATGTCTTTCCGCACGTGCAGGCGTTTAGCTCGAAGCCTAAAAGCACCGATATTATCCTCGTCGGCAGCGACGAGCCGATCCCGACCCCGAACGGCGGCTACGAGCGCGCCTGGAGCATCGACTCGGTCCGCGAGGAGCTCCAGCGCGTGGGCATCCGCCAGCCCAATGAGTTCTACGGGCTGATGTTCATGAGCGAGAAGGAGCTGCACGAGTTTGCCAACGGGGCTCCCCTCAATACCGACGATAACGGCCTGCTGGAGTTCGAAGCCCCCAAAGACCTCATCATGTACAATCGCGGAGAGGAATTCTTCACGGATGTGTACGTCAAGCAGGCTATCTACGGCGATGTGCGGCCGTATCTAACGGGTTGGCCCGACGGTGAGTACTGGGATGTCGAGACCGTGGGCTCGCTGGGCCGTGCGCAGTGGCTCGGCGGCAAGCCGGAGTTCTCCAAGCTCGTGATGGAGGAGGCCGGATACGGCACGTTCGACGCGCTCCCGAGTCCGGTCGCCCCGCCCTTCAGTCCCGCCGAAGACGTCTTGCTCGCCCACCACGCCCGCGGGTTGGACCGCGACGAATCAATTGTGCGCGAGTGGCCGTACGGACAAACCGAGCTCTACGGCCTGCTGGTCGATGCCATTCGCAACGAGAAGATCAACCAGCTCACCCAGTATCTGGAGAGCCAGGGCTACCCGAAAGCGGGCGGCTACGACGGCGAAAAAGGGCTCGTCTACGCCGTGTTGCTCACAAAGCGCCGCTACTTCAAGGATGCGCGCGAGCAGTTGCTCGGCCTGGCCGAGGACGGTGAGCTCGAGGCTGCGGAGAGCCTGCCCTATCAGCTCTTGATGGGCTACATCGAAGAAAAGCGCCTGAATTTCGAGGCGAGCTACGACGCGTATGCGGAGGCGGGCCGCTCGCTGGTGGATGAGGCTCCGGACCTCGACCTGCTCCACCGCCGCCCGTGATGTAAGGATGCCGAACGCTGCCCCGAGATCAGCGAAAAAATCGCCCTCTCGCCTCGAAACCGCCGCCTGCCTGCGCTATCCTCGCATCGAATTCATTGAAACTGAGCCACGGTTGCGGGTCATGTCTGTATCCGATGAAGTTACGTCGTCCTCAAAACTACTCCTGGCCATTGGGGCGTGCCTGCTGGTCGTCGGCACTATTAGTTGCTCGGACCCGAGCGGCGGGGGCGCCGGTGATGGCGACGAAGATGTGTGCCAATACGAGTGTTTCGCCGACTACCGCTGCGAAGACGGCACCGTCTACGAAAAGCAAGGCGGGCCAATTCCCTGCAGCGAGTACGGCAGTGAGCAAGAGGCCGCTCAGCTCTGCGCGGACCGCCAGGTCAACGAGCTCCGCACGTGTCGCGACGGTTGCCGAACCGACATCGACAACGTCGACCAATTCCCATCGTACACCCCCGAGCTCTGCGCCGAAGACCGGCTCGCCCGGCCCGGCGATGACTGCTCCGTCGACGCCGACTGCCGCCCCAGCGATATCGGCGTTGGCCCGATGGTGTGCGAGTCTGGCAGCTGTTTCGATCCCGCTGCCCCCGAAGACACCGGCGTGACGGAGGATGCCGGCGACGCTGGCACGAACGAAGACACTGGTCCCGAGGACACCGGTACCGAGGATGTCGAGGAAGATACCGAGACCACGGACACGGCCGACGATTCGGGCGCCGAGGATGCCGAAGAAGATACCGCGGGAGATACAGAAGACGCACAGGATACGCAGTCTGGCGACGCGCAGGATTCCAGCGACTCCGAGGACACGGACACGGCCGACGGCGGAGATGCGTCGGACTGAGACCGAGGTACTAGTCAGCTGGTTGCTCGTTGGTTACACTTTCAACAGATCATTCGGTTTTCAGCCAGAGAGGCAGCATGAGCACGCGAGAAGCCCGACGCGAGCCGCGAATCAAGATCAACCTCCCGGTCACGGTCAAGATGCCGGCCGGAGATCACAGCTACCAAACCGACGATGCCTCCTACCGTGGCGTCTTCCTCACCTGTCCGGAGCCGCTCCCGCTGAGAAAGCTCGTGCGCTTCACGACCGTCCTTCGCGAAGATGAGGAGCCTCTGGAGATGCTCGGCCTGGTCGCGCACACCGTCAACCAGGCCGACGCCAAGGAATCCGGCCGTTCTCCTGGCATGGGGATCCAACTCTACTCGGTCGGCAAAGAGACACGCGAGCGCTGGCGAGAGTTCATCCGTGAGGAGTACGAGAAGCGCCCCGAAGTTCGCGACGAAGTCCGCAAGCTGGACCTGCCTCGCGTCACCGTCCACATGCGAACCCTGGACCAACTCGTCAACTTCGTCGAAAACGACCTGATGGCCGGCGGCATATTCGTGCGTACCAGCGACCTCCAAAAACAGGGCGCCGACGTCGTCTGCGAGATCGTGCACCCCGAGCATGGCGAACCTTTCCCGCTCGAGGCCACCGTCGCCAGCGTGACAGAAGCTCCCCGTCGTGACCGCGGCATGGAGTTGGTCTTCGGCGACGTTGATGAAGACACACTACACGGGCTCGTCGCATTCATCGAGTCCGAGGAAGAGGTCGAAGAGCTCGATGCGGACATGCTAGAAGTCCTCGACTAAAGCATCCCGCGCCCCCCACTGCCCACTTGCCTCCCAGCACAACAGCGTTGCCATGACTGCAGATGCGCCGCGTCCGTTTCCGGAACTCCCCGAAGATATCGAGTCCATTCACATCATCGGTATCTGCGGGACAGCGATGGGCAGCCTCGCAGCCATGCTCGAGCAGCGCGGCTTCACGGTTCGCGGCAGCGATGCGATGGCCTACCCGCCGATGAGCACGTGGCTCGAAGAACGCGGCATCGATATCATGAAGGGCTACGACGCCAGCAACCTGGATTGGGATCCAGACCTGGTCATCGTCGGTAACGTCTGCCGCGCCGAATACGCGGACGCCGTCGAGATGCGAAAGCGCGGCCTGCCGCACCTGAGCCTCCCGGAAGCACTGCAGCACTTCTTCTTCCGCGACAAGAAAACGCTCGTCATCACGGGCACCCACGGCAAGACCACGACCAGCAGCATGCTCGCCTGGATTCTGGCGACCGCGGACCGAGACCCGAGCTTTATGATCGGCGGTATTACCGGCAACTTCGGGTCGAATTTTCGACTCGGAGACGGCGATCAATTCGTCGTCGAGGGCGACGAATACGATACTGCTTACTTCGATAAGGTCCCCAAGTTCTGGCACTACCGACCTCACCGCGCGACCATCAACAACATCGAATTTGACCACGCCGATATCTACCCGGACGTCGATGAGATCGAGATGGTCTTCCGAAAATTTGTCGACATGATCCCGGCGGACGGAAGCCTCTGGGTCAATGGAGACGACCCACGAGCCCTCGAGGTCTCCGCGCACTGCGCTGGCGAACGAAAGACCTTTGGGCTGGGAGCCGCCAACGATCTCTACGCTCAGAAGATCAGCTATGGCGATATGACCGCCTGCGAAGTCATCCACGACGGACGATCGCTCGGCGAATTTGAACTGCCGTGCATGGGCGAGTTCAACCTGCGAAACATGCTCGGCGCGACCGGCATCGCCCTGGACGAAGGCGTCGATGTCGAAGATATCAAAGAAGCAATGCGGACCTTCAAATCCGTCAAGAAGCGCCAGGAATTGGTCGGCGAAGTCGACGACATCCTCGTCTTCGACGACTTCGCCCACCATCCGACAGCGGTGAATGCCACGGTGGAAGCCCTCAGGGCGCGATTCCCCGAGCGGCGGCTCTGGACGATCTTCGAAGCGAAGAGCAACACCTCCCGACGTCGCGTGTTCCAGGACGACTATCCCACGGCGTTCGAGGCCGCGGACGTCGTCATCCTCTCGAAGCCTTTTCAGAAGAAAGACAGCCTCAGCCCCGACGAACGGCTCGACATCAACCAACTCGCCGAGCAAATCCGCGAGTTGGGCCCCGAAACCATCTTGATTCCCGACGTCGATGACATCGTCGGCTACGTCGGCGAGCACGCCAAAAGCGGCGACGTTATCGCCGGATTATCCGGCTCGGCCTTCGGTGGACTCCATCAGAAAATCGTCGATCGCCTGAAATCGAGTTGATTCGCACAAGACACTGAAAATATTAAACTTTCAAGCCAAACCGAGCGCCGAAAGGCCTCGGTTTTCTGCTTTTTTACGCAACGATTCGGCCCCCTCGGTCGAAAACCTTTATAGAGGCACCCCGAGTGTCTAAAGGCTTTCGAAGGAGGGACCGATGATCTTGTTGAAACGTATCGCAGCGGCTTGCATGCTCCTCAGTTGCCTGGGAGTTCCGACGACCGCCCCGGCTCAGTGCCCCCAGCCCAGTGAAGACCTCCCGAGCGAGGACTTCACCTGGCGGGGTCGACTCGCTGCCTGGGTACCCGACATCACGTTCGAGCTGTCGAGCAAGCTCGCACGAAAATCGGCCGACCAGCGGCGCATGCACCCGGAAAAACAGACACAGATGCGCCTGGGTCCTGCGGCATCGGCGAGGTGGCGAGACGAATCCAGCCGCCGGCTGGACTGGCAGGTCGCGGCGCACTGGGACGTCGTCGAGCTCGTCGAGTCCCTCTCCCCTCTCCCAGAACACAAATCCGATAGGCACACCGAGTGCGACGAACAGATCAGTAGACCGGCTTATCTCGCCATTGAGGAGGACACATGAACCGAGCAGTCACCCGCCCAGGGCCAATCGCCTGGGCCGCCATCGCCTTATTCGTCTTATTCATCCCACTCACAATCTCGGCGCAGACCCACGAGTCAGCCGGCGCACCAAATTTCGACCACGAACCCGACGTGAGGCAAGTGCAGAGCGCGGCGCTTCGCGCAACCGGCTTGACGAACGCAAGCGAGCACCGCTGGGGAGCCCGCGCACGCCTGGCTCACGTCCTCCCGGAGGTGCGCGGCGAAATCGCATGGCTCGACCAGCGCGACATCGAAATCAGCTATCGTGAAGATATCGAAGCCGACAGCGGCGAGTTCGTCACCGACAGCCGAAATGACTACGTCGACGACGCGAGGCTGCGCGGAGTCTACGCCGT
>JBNJFZ010000221.1:0-7748 GCA_051747295.1 Myxococcota bacterium | reverse complement strand
GGCCGGCGCATGGGGCGCGGCAGCTTCGTGTGGTCGTTCGACGTGAAGAGGACGAACGGGATGTCGCAGTAATCCTCCTCGAAGAGCCGTAATTTGGACTCCAGCGAGTGCGAGCTGACGCGGTCGACGTCGTCGATGATGACGATCTCCGGTTGGAGCACGGCGCCGATCTGGCGCCACTGTGCGCAGCGAATCGACTCGTAGAACTCCGGTGTCATCATGAGCGTGCGGTCGGCGAGTTCGCGGGCAGCGTGCCGGCAAAAGGTGGACTTGCCACACCCTGGGGGCCCTTGAATCAGCACGTTTCGGCGAAGTCCCGCCTCGCGGAAGCGCCTCCACCGCGCGATACACTCGAGCAGCTCGCCGTAGTACGGCTGCTCGGCGGGTGGGAGCGTCAGGCTCACGGTTCGATCTCCCACCGAGTCGAGTAGGACGGCATCACGGCCGTGCCAGAAGAGCTCGCCGATACCGACGAGGGCGGCATCACGGCCGTCTAGCGCGGAGCGGAAGAAGAGTTGGTCGCCGCGGAAACTATTCGCTCCGTCGTCGTCGAAGCAGATGTGGGCGCCGTTTGGCAGCACGAGCCGGTACAACTTGTCGTGGTCGTCCTGGTAGGCGACCTCTCGGTCGGCGTGGCTCTTGAGTGCCTCGGTGACGAAGTCGACGTCGATCTCCAGCCGGTGATAGCCGTGCGCTTTGAGCCAGTCCGACTTGCTATCGAAGTCACGGTGGAGGAGGAACGTCTTGTCTCCAGCACCGGTGCTGTCATCGCCGGCCAGGGACGCCCAACCGATTACTTTCGCTCGGCGAAGCGCTTCGACGACGTGTGCTGCCGAGTATTCGTCGAGTAGATCGACCATGCGTTGCAGGTGGGCGTCGGGAACGTCGACGCCTTCGCGCTCGGCGAGCTCTCGCACGATCGTGCGCTGTACTTCGAGGGCGGGCTCGTCGAAGCGGATGATCTGGTCGATGCGTCCCGGCCGCCGCATCGCTTCCGGCAGCCGCGAGCAATCGTTGGACGTGAAGAGCACGAAGGGGACCTCGCAGAAGCCCTCCTCGAAGAAGCGCAGCTTCTCCTGCAGGTCGTATCGGCTCATCTGCTGGATGCGGTCGACGTCGTCGAGGATGACCATCTCGGGCTGGAGGACCTCGAGCATCGACAGCCAGGAGCGCAGGTTGAACTCGGTAAAGCAGGTGGGTGTGAGCACGACGGTGCGTGCACTGAGTTCGCGAGCCGCGTGGCAGCACAGCGTCGATTTGCCGCAGCCGGGCGGGCCCTGGAGCAACACATTACGCCGGATTCCCGCCTCCCGAAATTCGCGCCACTGGTCGATGTGGTTCAGGCGCTCCCCGTAGTACTCGTACTCGGAGAGGTCCAGGGGTGAGGCGGTCGGCGCGTCGACATGGTGGTCGAGCATCACGGCGCGCTGGTCCCTCCAGAACAGGGTTGCAGTGCTCTGGATGACGGCGGAACGCCTCGTCGTTTCCGCATTGCGATAGGCCTCCACCGACGAGCGATGAGAGTCGGCCACCGGGATCTCCAGGGCCAGAATCGTGTCGTCGGCGAGCCTGGCGGCCTCGAGCTTGGACTCGTCGTCTTCGTAGACGCACCGGGTCGGTGCATTCGCCCTCACATGAGCCACGAGGAAGGCCGGTAGCTCGACGCGGCTCCCGAAGCCGAGCGCTTCGCGGGCCTCTCGCGCGTCACGAAAGCGGCCCTGGGTTTCGAAGCTGTAGTCCATGAGTCGACCGAAGAACCGACTCCAGCTACCCGGTTCGGTCAGGCGGAAATCCCCGACCAGGTCGGAGAATTCCTCGACGTTCTCGCGGGCGGCGTCGAGCGACTCGCGTGCCTCCTCGCTCAGGTCGAATTCCCCGCGCGCAGTTCGAGAGACAGCGGAGAAGAGCACGCCACAAAGCGATGGTGAAATAGGAAGCATATCGGACCTCAGGTTCCCACCCAGTGGTATCTTTACAGGGGTCAGCAGTCTTGTTTATTAAACGGTGAACGATTGGCGCCGCAGGGCTCAAAAAAAGAGCGCGGCGCTCATCGTTCACTGAATGGTAAACAAAGGCGGCAACAAGTGTCAAGCTGCTTATTTCGAGACTACATAGCCGCGTTCTTCGAGTGCAATGGCCGTGGCCTCGACGGACAGCAGGAAGAGATCGGCGAGGGCGGGGCGGTCGTCGATGACGCCGGAGGCGACGCCGCGGGAGAGGCGGCGAAGGGGGCTGATGTCGGGGTAGGCCTCGGCCGCGGCAGCTTGCTCCACGGGGTGTTCGGCTGCGAATGCTTCGAGCGTCACGGGCGGCTCGCCGAAGCGGCGCTCGAACTCGCGCCGGAGTGGGTCGTCGTGGAGTAGCAGCGAGATGGCAAAGTGGTTGGCCTGCCATTCTTCGGGGCGGTACGAGTCCTGGTCGGATTCCACCACGTCGCGCTGGAACGTCACCAGTTTGGGCTCGCCGTCCTCTCCCGCAAAGTCGACAGGTTCGCCGTTTTCTAAGAAGAGCGGTCGGTGGAGCACCCAATGGCCGATCTCGTGGGCGACCGTGAAGCGGTAGCGGCCGACGCTGTCGGAGTCGCGCAGGGTGCTGCAGACGTGGATTTCGTTGCGCAGCGGGTAGGTGATGCCGAGGACTTCGTGGCCGTCGTCGTCGCCGAGTGGCTCGTGGTTGTAGAAGGCCAGGCCGTGTTCTTCGTAGAGGTAGTCGAAGAGCAGCGCTTCGAGGTCGACGGGGCAGGGGATCTCGCCGCCGAACGCGCTGGCGCAGAGGCCGTGCGCCTGCGAGGCGATCTCATCCCTGTCGAGATACGGAATGTCCATCAGTTATCGCGGTCGAGGCTGTCGATGAACGCTTCGAGCTGCTCGCGCTGGTCGTCGTCGAGCTGCTTCATGCGGCGGAACAGTTTGACCTCGGATTCGTCGCTGGGCCGGACGTCCTCGGGGGTCTTTCCGGCGAGCGTGATGAGCTCGTCGGCGTCGAGGTCGAGTTCTTCGGCGATGAGTTGGAGGGTGTCCTCGGCGACGGAAGGCGTCTCCTCGTCCTTCTCGAGCCGCACGATGAACGACCCGGAGCGGCCGATACGCCTGGCGAGCTCCCGCACGCCGATGTCCCTGGCCTTGCGGGTCTTGCGGATGAGTTTTCCGAGCTTCGAGGGCATCGTTCTCGTCGGTTGGAGTTGGCCTAGGTTTTCATGAGTGTGCGGGGTTTGTCTAGGGGGTGGGTAGTGAGTAGTCGGTAGTTGGTAGTTGGTAGTCGGTAGTCGGTAGTGGGTAGTGGGCGAGGCGCTTAGGTCAGTGGCGGTCCGACACGGCTACGACGCTAGTCCGATTAATTCGTCGTGAATTTCCTGCCACGGGGCCGCCAGGTTCACCGTGCATACCCTCAGCGGGTGACCGAAGACATCGTAGGAAAGGCGCAGGTGGGAGTCGACGACCGGGTAAAGGAGCATGCCTTCCGGCATCGGTCGCTCCGGGTGTTCGGCCGCGTAGTTCTTCAGGTAGGCGAACATCTGGTAGAGGTGTCCCGAGCGAACGGAAGCGCTTTCGTGGTGCGAGGTAAGCGCCTTCACGTAGTATTTTGTGTCGATGATGAGGACGCGGTCGTCGCGCGAAAGTGTAACGTCGGTGAGCATGGTCGGAAGAAATGAGGCTGCATCGTCGCTGTGTGCCTCGGCGTTCCACCGGATTCTGTGAGACCGTGCTTCGAATTCGTCGAGTTCCCGAGAGTAGAAGTTGAGCACGAACTTCTCGAATACGGTGCTCATCGTGAGTTGGTCGCGCACGATGTCGCGAAATTCGGATTCGCCGGTGTCTTCATTGACGAGTTGCCGGCGCGCGATCAGTTCACACACACGCATCAGAAGTCGGTAGAACTGATTGTTACGGTGGAGCCGGACCTGACTGAAAAGCTCCGGTCGGAGCGAGATATCGGTGACATCATCGAAGCGTGCGACGAGCCTGGTGCAGGAGCGTCGGCGCTCGGAGGCGACGGCCCGATTTGACGCGACCTTGCGAAGGGTGGCCTTTAGCAGCCTGTTGTGACGGATGTCGTGTGTGAACTCGTCGACGCGGCATTGGGCGCGGCCTTGCTGGAAGAGCATTCGATTTATCGACGCGCCGAAGTCCACCTGACCGCGAACCCCCGCGAGTTCTCGAGAATAGGTTCGGTAATTTCGATCGAGCCCGCGCCGAAGCAGCGTGCGGGTGCCTTCGATGAGGACGCCGGCGAACAAGTCGATGAGCTCGGTCGTCTCGATCGCATTTGTTCGCACTCGCTGGCCGGGTTCATAGAGGTCCCACGCGTACGTTAACAAGTAGTACAAGTTGTGGACCGGAATGCTCACCGGGAGTAGCCCTCCAGCAGGCGCTCGATTGCACGCTCAGCGCGTTCTGGTTGGTCGAACCAGTACTCTTTTAGCAGCGGCCCTACCTGGTATCGAATCGCTCGATGAAACCAGTCCTCACCATAGCTGCCTTCACCGTTTGGGCAGAAGTAACTGTGTCCGATTTTGAAGCCGGCGCCGAGTTGATGGTCCTCGGCAATTTCTCGATTGAGCTGCGATAGGCGAGTTCTGACCTTGTTCACGACCTGCGCTTTTACACCGTGGCTCAGCGCGAAATCCTCAAAACGCGAGTTGAAACCCGGCGCGACATCGATGAAGGCGAATCGTCGGCGTAGGGCGTAGTCGACGACCGCGAGGGAGCGGTCCGCGGTATTCATGGTTCCGATGAGATGGACGTTCGGCGGGATGAAGAATTTTTCTTCCTTTGGGCGGGCATATTGCAGGGAGACAGCGTATTTGCGAGCGCGCTTGTCCGCTTCGAGGAGCAACATGAGTTCGCCGAAGATCTTGGATAGATTGCCCCGGTTGATTTCATCGATGACGAAAACGAAGTCTCTGTTCTTTTGCTCACGAGCGCGTGCACAAAAGCGCCAGAAGACGCCGTTTTTGCGCTCGAAGCCGCCGTCTTCGGCCGGGCGGTAGCCCTGGATGAAATCCTCATAGGTAAACGACTGGTGGAACTGGACGAGCTCGATTCGGGAGCGGTCGCGTGCCTGCATCAGGGCGTAGGCGAGCCGGTCGGCCATGAAGGTTTTCCCGACGCCGGGAGGGCCCTGGAGGATAATGTTCTTGCGTTCCCGCAGCAGTTCGAGTGCCGTTACGAATTCCTCGCGGTCGATGAAAAGGTCATCGAGCGCGTGGTCGATGGTGTAGCTATCCGGTTCTTGGACTTCCGGGCGGAGTTCCATGAACCTCTCCCACTCGCGCTCAGTGACTCGAAAGTTTGTGCCCTGGGGAGCGCGAATAATCTGGCTCTCCGAGAGGATGTCGTCGTCGGCGATGTCTTTGCGAAGAAGCGGCGGTTCGACCTTTCGCTCGAGTTCCCATTCGAGTTCGAAGCCCTCATCTCCCTGAAAGGTCTCGTCCGTGGCATAGGGCTCTCGCGTGACGCGGCCTATGGCATACAGACCGCCTTGCTGGCCTGAAGACCAGAGCAGGAGTCGGTCACCCTTCTGGATCTCGTGCCAGTATCTGGTCACGAGCCAGGTTTGGACGGTTCCTAATTCGGCGTCTTGAAGGAACTCGCGCAGGTCCCATTTGGAGGGGTTGGCCTGCATCAACCAAGCGGCGGTATTTTCGTCTTTCGGCAAAGGCTTTCCCACGAACTTGGCGAAATGCTCTACAGTCTCCGAATCCCAGGCTGAAAGTAGTTGCTCGGGCTCCATAGAGTGGAACATCCAAACAACGCTCTGGGCATCGAGGCGGTCGAGGGTCGAGTCGGAGTCGCTGATCGCTGTTCGTAGTTCATCCAGGAAGTCGAGGGCGTGTTCGTAGATCGCGACCGTATCATCCGACTCGGGCTGGGTCGGTACGCCGGAGAGCTCATAGGACTCTTGGAAGGGCGTGTACTGGTAATATGGCCATGAATCGGGGCTGAATCCCCATAGGAATACGCTGCCCAGGGTGATGCGGGAGTTCGCGCCGGAGACGACACTCTCCGGTAACTTCTCGAGGAAAGCCTCAAGTGCGTCCAGCGGCTCGTCTGCTTGTTTCCAGACCGATGCTAGTAGCGCTCTCGCATCGTCGGAGTGATCGTTAAGCCAGCGTTGGAAGGCGGCGCCGTTGCCCGCATAGATCGGGTTCCCAGTGACTTCCTTGACCGCATCCAAGGTTTTTTCGAGCCATTCGCTCGAATTGTTCCGCACTGCGCCGCGCGCGGCAGCGAACTTCGCTGCTGCCTCCAGCTTGTACTCGCGTTCGTTCTCGTCGAAGTCCGGGAGGTCGGCGAGTTTCTTGGCCCAGCGAACGTACTCACTCCATCTAGAGGCGTCCGGGTCCCAACGCCAACGCATCTTCTTGTCGTAAAATGAGCCGAACCGGCCGTGCTCGCGCTCGATCGTATCGCGGATTTCGGCCAGCTCTCGGTCGACATTCTCGCCGTCCTCGACGAGGTCGCTGAAAGCATCCGCAATCTGTCGCTTCTGGTTGTACGACACGATTGCTTCGAAGGTCTCTGGGTGGACGAGGTGAATCAGAGCATGCCGTTGGGTACGGCTGGCTTTCACATCGATACCGAACGCGAAGTCTCGGAAAGCCCAGGGGTCGGACAGAGCAACGTCTCTCGTCGAAGGTTCCGTGGCCCACCATGCGCGGGCGAAGAGCAGCAAGTATTTTACCAGCCAGTAGCGGTTTGTGTGGAACCCCATGCCGGTGAGCGTAAGGCCGTCTTCGAGCGCTTTGTCGAGCTTGTCGGGGATGGGGACGGAATTCTCCATCCAGGAGAGGATCGACTGAATCATCTCGCGCTTTCGCCCGCCGCTTAGAGACTCCTTTCGCGCGATGAGCACGTAGAAGTAGATAGTCTCTGCTGTGAGTAGAATCACATCGTCTGGCGCACCGTCGAGTTGCTTGTGGAGTTTCGACATATAGTCGAGATCTCCGAAGATCTCGTTGTCGACCAGGCGCGTGATGGTCTTTTCGATGACTGCATCGGTCCATATTTCGCGACCGTCCGCGAACAGCGAAGTTCCTTTCTGGAGCGCCCGCTCGACAAATACATCGGCGGCCCCATAAACCAATTCTGCTTGTGGTTCCTGCGATCTGCTCACTGCTTATTCTCCTGCATCGACGTGGTCTGCGATTGGTCACGAGCAGCCACTACTGGACAGTATTGTTTTGAAGTCGCCGCGTTCCAGCGTCATTCACTTTCGAAATAATCGCGGTCCGTGTCGACGACTTTGATGGTTTGGCGCGTCTGGACGCCGACGCCGTGCTCGATCATCAGTGACGTCAGGAGATCTCCGTCCACCAGGACAATCGAGTCGGATACAGTTCGGGCGAAGTCGCGGGCGTGGGATGAAAACGTGGAGGTCGTGATGAAGACTCCCTTTGATGCCTGGTTTCCTCGGAGCGCGCCGGAGAATGCCTGCACATCGGGTCGGCCCACCGTATTGTCCTTCCATCGTTTGGCCTGGACGTAGACCTTCTCCAGCCCGAGCCGGTCGAGGCTGATGACGCCGTCGATGCCCCCGTCGTTGGTTCCGCCCTGGTGCTTGATGGCGTTCCTGCCCGCGCCGTAGCCCATGGCCTGGAGAACATCCAAGACGAGTGTCTCGAAGAAGTCGTCGGACTTTTCGTGGATCATGCTGAGGAGCTGTTCGGACACGCTGTCGTAGAGTTCTTCGACCGCGCTTTCGATTCGCTCCTGTGGGGTCTGGCCGGCCGCTTCGGTCTCTTCGGG
>JBNJFZ010000220.1:0-7773 GCA_051747295.1 Myxococcota bacterium | reverse complement strand
CTCGCGGGATTTACTGATGTCCCAGTTCTGGCAGAACTTGCACGCCAGGTTGCAGCCGGCCGTGCCGAACGAAAGCACCGGCGTGCCGGGCAGGAAGTGATTGAGGGGCTTCTTCTCGATTGGATCGATGCAAAACCCGCTCGAGCGCCCGTAGGTCGTCAGCACGACCTGGTCATTTTCGCGCTTTCGCACGAAGCACATACCGCGCTGACCCTCGTTGAGCTTGCACTCGCGTGGACAGACGTCGCAGCGGACTTTGCCGTCGTCGAGCCTGGTCCAGTATTCGGTGGGGACTGTGAATTGGTCTTCGCTCATGAATCCCGTGACTTTTTGGAGGGTTAGTGTGCGCCGCTGCTCGCGACGTTCGAGATTTGAACGAGTGAGTTGTGCCCTTAATTTCAGCATGGGAACGAGCGGATTGCACTGGAGAGCGCGAGGATACCATGAGTGAGATACGACAGCCTGCCTGTGCAGGACGGTTCTATTCGTCGAGCGAGGATCAGTTGAGTGCGGATGTCGAGACGTTTCTCAGAGATGTTCAGCCCGACAAACCGCCGCGTGCGGTGATTGCGCCGCACGCCGGCTACGCCTTCTCGGGTCCGGTTGCCGGGCATGCGTTCGGAGCACTCGCCACACGTGGCGACTCGGTAGAGCGTGTCGTGGTGGTCGGGCCATCCCACCATGTGGGCTTCGAGGGGCTATCCGTGAGCCCGCATGACGCATTCGAGACGCCACTCGGCCAGGTTCCGGTGGATACCGAGGAGGCGAGGGCGCTCGTCGACCAAGGGCTCGCGCGCTTCTCCAGCGCCCCGCACAAGCGCGAGCACAGCCTGGAGACGCACCTTCCGTTTCTGCAGTCGGTTTTCGACGATTTCACCATCGTGCCGATCGTTACGGGGCACGCAGAAGGCCAAGAGGTCGCACGGGTACTCGAGCGCTACTGGGATGACGACAGTACCGTGATCAGTGTCAGCTCCGATCTGAGCCACTTCCTCGACTACGAGCAGGCCCGCGAGATCGATGAAGCGACGGCCGGCCGAATCGAGAACCTCCAGCCCGACCGGATCGGGCCGGATCAGGCGTGCGGTTTTGTCGCCGTTCGAGGGTTGCTCGAATTCGCAAAGGCTCACGGCCTGGATGTGGAGCGGCTCCACTTGCGGAACTCGGGCGACACCGCCGGGGACAAGAGTCGCGTGGTCGGATATGGCGCGTGGTCGATCGGGTAGCGTGCTCAGACGCCCCACAGAACATAGATTCCGCACACCACGACCACAGACATGATCGCCTGCAGTGGTGCGCCCACCCGGAAGAAGTCGCTGACCTTGTAGCCGCCGGGCCCGTAGACGAAGAGGTTCGTCTGGTAGCCGATCGGCCCCATAAACGCCATGCTGGCCGCGAAGGTGACGACCAGGACAAACGAGAAGGGGTTGGCGCCGATGGACGTCGCTGTTTCTACAGCGACGGGGATCATCAGCAACACGCTGGCGTTGTTGCTTATGATCTCGGTGATGAGCGCGGTCGCGATGTAGAAGACCCAGAGGACCGCGAGGGCCGGTAGCACCGTGCTCGTCAGCGCGACGCCCCGCCCGAGGTAGCCGGCGAGCCCCGTCTCCTGCATGGCGAGCCCGAGCGGGATAATGCCCGCCAGCAGGAAGATCACGTTCCAGTCCACCGAGTCATAGATCTCATTGGGGCGGAGCAGCCCGAACACGACCATGGCGACGACGCCGGTCAACGCGCTCACCATGATCGGCAGGATATCGAGGGCCGCAACCAGCACGACCGCGGCCACGACGGCCAGCGACAGGCCGATGCGCCACGGCTGCGGGGTCGAGGTGTCTTCGCTGCGAAGCACCACGACGCTCGGGCTGTTGCGCAGACCCTCGATCATGCGTTCGGTGCCTTGCAGCAGGAGGGTATCGCCGGCACGCAGTGTCTGTTCTTCAATGCGCTCGCGGATGGTCTCGCCGTGGTGGCGAAGGGCGAGGATCACGGCGTCGTAGTTCTCGGCGAACAACAGGTCCTTGATGCGCTTGCCGATCATCTCGGAGCCGGGAGGGATGATCACTTCGACGAGACTGTCGAACCCGAGCGAGCCCTCCTCGAAGTCGTAAGTGCCCGATGGGACGAGACCCTCCATATTCAGGATGCGCTTGAGGGTTCCCCGGCTGGCGTGGACCACGAAGATGTCGTCGGGGCGAATTTCCTTATTGCTGACCGGCTGCGAGAAGCTCTCGTCGCCACGGATCTGGGCGATGACGTCGAGCTCGAGCCCGGAATCCTCGACGAAGTCCCCGACCGTGGTACCAATGAGCGGTGACTGGCTGGTGAACTGCACCTCTGTCAGATACGCGCCGACGTCGTATTCCTGCAGGTAGTCCTCGCGAGGCTTGACGCGTTCGGGGAGCAGGCTCGGTGCAACGAGCATCAGATATGCGCCGCCCACCAGCAGGACGACCGCGCCGAGCTGGGTGAACTCGAACATCGAAAACGAGCGACCGATGAGTCGGCCGGAGAGGTCGCTGGCCAGCAGGTTCGTCGACGTGCCGATGAGCGTGAGCATCCCGCCCATCATCGAGGCATACGACAGTGGGATGAGGAGCTTGGACGGCGAGAGCTTACCGCGATGGGCCATGTCGGTGACCATCGGGATCATCAGCGCGACGACCGGTGTATTGTTGATGAAGCCAGACAGCGGTCCTGCGAGCCCGATCGTGAAGGCGAGCTGCCGCTTTTTGCCCTTTGCAGCGATTTTGGACAGCCAGTTGCCCAAGAGTTGGACCACGCCGGAGCGGCGCACGCCCTCGCTGAGGATGAGCATCGCCAGCACGGTGATGGTCGCCGGGTTCGAGAAGCCCGACACACCCTCGGCGGGCGAGATGCCGGTCCAGGGTTGCAGGATCACCAGAGATACCAGCACTGCCATCGCCGTCATGTCGACCGGGATCGGCTCCAGGACGAAGAGGACGACGGCACATATTACAATCGCCAGGACGACGAGCATGCCGGTGGTCATAGATGATTCCTGTTCATATCAAACGACGGTCGAATTCGACTCTACGAGCGCCAATTAGTGATAGAGCGCGCGCGCCGTTTAGGATCAGAGATGGAGGGGCAAATTAACAAGTCACCTGTCGGTAAAATCGGTCATGCCGGGCTGATTCGTGGGTGGGTTTGCGGCTGGGTTTCGAGGTGTTGACTCGCGGTGAGAGCTTCCTCAGGTTACCGGAGAGGCGGGCTGTATTCGCGCTCGAGTGCGCGTGCCCCGTCGCACTTACACTCGAAACCCCCAGGAGAAAAATGGGACGATGGAAGTCAGTCGTAATCGTCTTGGTCGCGTCGTTGGCGCTGAGCGCCTGTAAGAAGAGCGAAGAGGCCAAAGAGACGTCCCCCGAGGACGAGGCGGAGCAAGAACAGCAAGAACAAACGCAGAAGGATCCGCACGAGAAGGCCAGTGAAGCCCTCGGTGCATTCGAGCCCCTGCCGGAACAATTCGAATCCGAAGACAACGAGATCACGCCCGCAAAGGTCGAGCTCGGGCGGATGTTGTACTACGAGAATCGGCTCTCCAAGAGCCAGGACTTGTCGTGCAATACCTGTCATCAACTGGAGAAAGGCGGAATCGATCCGCGACCCGCGTCTGACGGCGAGATCGCGGCGACATCGATGGGCCACGACGAGCAGCGGGGCGCGCGCAATTCGCCGACCGTCTACAATGCGGCCGGTCAGTTCAGGCAATTCTGGGACGGGCGTGCTGCCGACGTGGAGGAGCAGGCGAAGGGCCCGATCACCAACCCCATCGAAATGGGCATGGGCGGCAGCGACGAGGCCGTCACGATCATCAAGTCCATTCCGGGCTACCAGGACAAGTTCGCCGAGGTGTTCCCCGACCAGGAGGAGCCAATTTCGTTCGACAATATGGCGATCGCCATCGGCGCATTCGAGCGAAAGCTCGTCACTCCGTCGAAGTGGGACGCCTACCTCGAGGGTGACGAGGAGGCGCTCTCAGACGAGGAAATCCGGGGCTTTAACACCTTCGTGGACGCCGGCTGTATGTCGTGCCACAACGGCGCGCTCGTCGGCGGCCAGACCTACCAGAAGCTCGGGCTCGTCGAGCCCTGGCCGAACCAGAAGGACAAGGGGCGCTTCGAGGTCACCGAAGACCAGGAGGACCTCATGAAGTTCAAGGTGCCCACGCTTCGAAACATCACCAAGACGGGGCCGTATTTTCACGACGGCAGCGTCGAGTCGCTCGAAGAGGCGGTACGGTTGATGGCGAAGCACCAGGTGGGCCGCGAGCTCACCGACGAGGAAGTCGACTCGATCGTCACGTGGCTCGAGACGCTCGACGGTGAGATCTCGGAGGAGTATATCGCCAGGCCTAAGCTCCCGGAATCAGGGCCGAAGACCCCGAAAGCTCCCGACCAGGGGTGAACCTCCTTGCTTGACACATTGTGACGCCGAGTCCGATACCGGGCTCGGCGTTTTTTTCTACCAGCGAGAGGGCGAAGGCCGTGGCCGAAACCGACATAAAGTCTCTACTTACCCAGCAGACCGCGAACGAACTCTGCGAGCTCGCCGAGCTCGCCGGGAAGGCGATCCTGGAGATCTACGAGAGCGACGATTTCGAGACGCGCCAGAAGGAGGATGACTCTCCGCTGACGGCGGCCGATCTCGCGGCCAACAAGATCCTGGTCGACGGGCTCGAGGCGCTCACTCCTCGACTTCCGGTACTGTCGGAGGAGTCGAAGCAGATCGCGTTCGAAGAGCGCAGCCAGTGGACGACGTTCTGGATGGTCGACCCGCTCGACGGGACCAAAGAATTCATCAAGCGAAACGGCGAGTTTACCGTCAATATCGCATTGATCCACGAGGGAAAGCCGGTTCTAGGTGTGGTTCACGCGCCGGAGCTGTACTCGACATACTGGGGATTCGAGGGAGGAGGCGCGTTCAAGAAGACGCGGATGGAGTCCCGTCCGATCTTTGTGGGCGACTCGCTGCGGGATCCGGTGACGGTCGTGGTTAGCCGCTCGCACCTGCGCGACAGCGACAAGGAGTTCATCGCGCGGCTCGAAGAGGCCCACGGCGAAGTCGATACCGCGCCGACCGGAAGCTCGCTGAAGTTGTGCTTGGTCGCGGAGGGTGGGGCGGATGTCTACCCGCGCTTCGGGCCGACGATGGAGTGGGATATTGCGGCCGCTCAGGCCGTATTGGAGCAGGCAGGAGGCGTCATCGCGACGATCGACGGTGAGCCGATGCGATACAATAAGGAGGAGCTCGTCAACCCATTGTTCATCGCGCGAACACCGGCGCTCGAGCTCCCCGAGTGACCGCGGTCCCTCACCGCAGCATCGCCTCGGCGGTACGGACGCCACCGAGGGTCGTGGCGAGCGTGCTCTGCCCGGGAAAGACCGAGTCGCCCACAAGATAGAGACCATCGATGACGCTCGACGGCGCCAGGCGACGGTAGTTCGACAGCCCGGCGCGCCGTGGAATCCCACCGACAAAGCCCTGGGGGCGTCCCGTGAAGCGCTCGAATGTGCGCGGGCTGGCGGTCATCTCGAAGTTGATCCAGCGGGCCAGTTGCGGGGCGCGCGTTTGGATCGTCGAGCGCATGCGCTCGTGGATGTCGTCGATGTAGGCCGCCTGTGCCTCGTCGTCGTTGCCGAGGAGTCGGTCCATGTCGACGTGCGTCGAGCAGGTGACGGTACGGCCGCCGTCGGGCGAGCGGTCGGTTTCGTCCTCTCCGCTTATCGAACAGAAGACGTGGTTTCCCTCGATGAAGGACTCGTCGGGGTCGCCGACCAACTCGAGGTGATGTGCCTCGGGACGTAACTCGGCGCCGGGCTCGAGTCCGAGGTAGAGCATTGCAGCGCCCCATCCACGCTGGACATCATCTGACAGGCGCTCGAGTGTGCGTGACCCGGCGTCGGGCGGGAGCATGTGCGAGACCGCGGACGGGAGCAGGTTGGCGGCGACTTGGTCGACTTCGATCTCGCGTCTTCGGCTCTCGACGATCCAACCATCGGTGACGGGCGCGAGTCGGTTGACCTGGTCGGCGAAGAACACGTCGCCGCCGTTGTCCTCGATCGCCCCGGCGATCGCCCAGGCCAACTCGCCGATGCCGCCGTGGACGTGACCGGTGCCGCGAAAATAGTAGTCCATGGCGCCGAGCGCGAAGGGGGCCTCGACTTCGTCGACGCTGGTCTGGACGGTGATCTGGCAGACCGCATCCAGGTAGCGACGGAGCGGCTCGAACTCGCCGACGCCCCACGAGTCGAGTACGGAGGCCAGCGTGCGGCCGACGAGCGGCACGAGCCTGAGGTAGCGGGGTGAGCGACGGATATGCTCGAGCAGCGCGGATGCCGAGAACGGTGGCAGCAGGTCCGGGTCGTTGAACAGGGCCCAGAGGGCGTCCGCTACGCGCTTTTGTCGCTCGAAGAACTTCCGGATCTTGGTTTGTGGTGCGCCGTCCATTGCGCAAAACGCTTCGACGAGCGCCTCCCGGTCCCGTGGGACGTCGAGCTCGAATTCCCCAAAGCGCATCTCGACGATCGGGTCGATCGCCTGAAAATCGATGCCGAGGCCGAATCGCTCGATCCAGGTGCCGAAGAGCTGGTGGTCGTCGAAACCAGAAAAGAGCGTCGCGCCGGACTCGAATTTGTAGCCGCGACGCTCGAACGTGCTCGCGCAGCCACCGGGGTAATTCAGTCGTTCGAAGACCGCGACTTTCGCGCCGCGTGAGGCGAGTTCGAGCGCACACCCCAGCCCGCCAAAGCCGGCTCCGATGACAGCGACATCGTAGGTATCCATAAATGACGTCCTCTGGGTTGGGGCCCATTACAACTCGGGCCTCGCCAATGGGATGCACCGAGTCGGGGGTTAGGAGCGCGAGGGCGGCAAAGCAGCAAAGCAGCAAAGCAGCGAAGCGGCAAAGCAGCAAAGCAGCAAAGCAGCGAAGCGGCAAAGCAGCAAAGCAGCAAAGCGGCAAAGCGGCAAAGCAGCAAAGCGGCAAAGCGGCAAAGCAGCAAAGCAGCAAAGCAGCAAAGCAGCGAAGCAGCGAAGCAGCGAAGCAGCGAAGCGGCAAAGCGGCAAAGCGGCAAAGCGGCAAAGCGGCAAAGCGGCAAAGCAGCAAAGCGGCGAAGCGGCGAAGCGGCAAAGCAGCAAAGCAGCGAAGCGGCAAAGCAGCAAAGCAGCAAAGCAGCAAAGCAGCAAAGCAGCACAGCGGCACAGCAGCGAAGCGCGGGTTCAGGGGCGACCCACCTCCAAAGCTCAAGGATCGAAGTCTCCATGGCTGCTCAGCTGCTCGCCAATCGCTGCTTAGCTGCTTAGCTGCTCGCCAATCGCTGCTCAGCTGCTCAGCTGCTCGCCAATCGCTGCTCAGCTGCTCAGCTGCTCGGCTGCTCGGCTGCTCGGCTGCTCGGCTGCTGGCTGCTCGGCTGCTGGCTGCTGGCTGCTCGGCTGCTGGCTGCTCGGCTGCTGGCTGCTGGCTGCTCGGCTGCTCGGCTGCTCAGCTGCTCGGCTGCTCGGCTGCTCGGCTGCTCGGCTGCTCGGCTGCTCGCCAATCGCTGCTCAGCTGCTTGCCATCGCAAACAACGAAGCTACGATACTCCCGTTCTAGCCTCCGGCGGAGACTCACCTCATGAATATGTGGATAATCGTGGCAATTTTGACGGGCGGCGCGGTCGCATTTCAGGCCTGCTCTGGCGCCCAGAAGACCAGCAGTGACGAGCAGACGACGACGGTTGAAACACAACAGAAAGCAGACTCCGG
>JBNJFZ010000219.1:0-7809 GCA_051747295.1 Myxococcota bacterium | reverse complement strand
CGGGCTGTCGCTACGTCGGACATCCGAGCCGAGGGGCTCTCATCGCTGGAGCTGGCGCGCGTCGAAGAAAGGCGCGGACACTGGAGCGAGGCCCGGGAACTTCTGTCACACGCGACGGGCCTGCTCGAGCAAGTGGGCGAGACGTTTGGCCTGGCGCGCTGCTTTAACGCGCTCGGCGACATCGCGCGCCAGACGGAGCAATTAGGAGACGCGTACGACTTCACCCGTCGCGCCCGCGAGCGCTTCGAGGACGAAGGCATGCACAGCGGCGTCGCCGACTGCGTCAACGACCTCGCCGAGATTGCCCTGCTGGAGGGGGATGTAGACCGTGCAGAAGCACTGTGTGAGGAAGCGCTCCAGCTCTACGAGTCCCTCGGAGCTGGGCGTAGTATGGAGGTGCGATTGACACTCGGGCACGTCTATCAGGAGCAGGGTCGCTGGGAGGATGCGTCCGTCGTGCTGCAGCGGGCGCGCATGTTCTTCGTTCAGGCAGATGCCTCGTCGCAGCTCGCTCGAAGTGACGCGATGTTGTTGCCGTGCCTGGCCGAGTCGTCGCAACGCGAGGAATTCGTGGAGTTGCTGGGAGAATTGGAGTCGGAACTCCCCGAGGGGGGCTGCTTTCGGTCGCGTGAATGTGGTCGCCTGGCGCTCGCACTCGAGACCAGTGAGCGGCGAGGGTGGTCCGGTGAGGCGCAGCGGCTCGAGACGTTGCTAGAGCGATTGCGCTTGCCGTGACGATGGCCGCCGGATCGGGTGACCCGGGGCAGGGCGGTCAGTGGGATACTGGAGCCGCATTGCTGCGATTGACCGGCTGGACCGCATCTGCGTCTTCGGGGTTTCGAGGGATCTCGAAGATGAAGCGCGATCCGCTTCCTTCCTCGCTGATCACCTTGATGGTCCCGCCGTGCATCTCCGTGAAGCGTTTTGCGACCGATAGGCCGAGGCCGATACCGCGCTTGCAGAACTCGAAGTCGCCAGACGAGTGGTTCCGTGACTGAAACGTGCTGAAGAAAGCCTCGAAGATCTGCGCGACATCTTCCTCGGGGATACCGACACCGCGGTCTTCGACCTCAAAACGAACGAATCCGGGGCGGTCGGCAGGATTCGAGACCCGGACGGATATCTCCTGGCCGTCGCGCGAGAACTTGATGGCGTTCATCACGAGGTTTAAAAGGACGTCGCGAAGCTTTTCTCGGTCGGCGTAGACCTCGTTGGTCTCGTCGCTTATCTGGACATCGAGGGTCTGTTCGCGCTTCTGCAGAAAAGGCGTAACCTGGTCGTGGACATCTTCGATAAAGGGCTCGAAGCGCATCCACTCGAGGTCGAGCGTCGAAGCGGGCCCGTCCTCGGAGAGCATCTTGAAGATGCGATTCGAGATCTTCTTGAGCCGCATCGCGCTCGAGTCGATACCTCCGAGGGCCTTCATCGCGACTTCCGTAAGGTCGTCGGTCAGTTCCTTTCGCAGCAAGAATGTGTAGCCCAGGATGATGGCGATAGGGGTGTTGAGCTCGTGGCTGACGACCTCCATGAAGACGTTCTTGACGCGATCGAGCATCTTGAGCTCTTCATTCGCGTCGCTGAGCATGGAGTTTTGCTCTTCGAGCCGTTCGTTGGCCTCACGTAGTCGAAAAAGAAGGTCTTCGCGCTCTTTCTTGCTCTCGTAGTGCTCGAACGCCTGGGAGACGAATAGCTTGAGCTCCGCGGGTTTCCAGGGCTTGCTTATATAGCGGTAGACGTGGCCCTCATTGATGGCATCGATGACGTGGTCGATATTGCTATAACCGGTGAACAGAACGCGCACGATGTCCGGGCGCGTCTCGCGCAGCTTTGCGAGGAATTCGATCCCTGACATCTCCGGCATCCGCTGATCGGTCATGACGACCTGGACGGGTTCGTCCTCGACGAGGTCGAGCGCCTCATCCGCGGTTCGCGCCGTGATAACGCGATACTCCTTACGGAATAGCCGCTCGATCGCATCGAGGATATCCGGTTCGTCATCGACGACCAGGAAACAGCGTTGGTCTTGCTTTGGGGGCATACTTTCGGACTGTCTATGCGCTCGCGGCCAGCACGAGTTCTTACTCGACGCACGCGTCGAGCACACATGCAGCCTGTGCAGAGCGGATGAAATTTAAATTGCAATATTCTTGTCGGAGCCTACCAGAACCACCCCTCAACTCAAAGACGATTCTGGCAAAATATCGTGTGTCTACGCCGAAACGGCTGGCGCCCTTGCCTCGGCCAGAGCGGGCACTTCGCATACGGCGCTCACAAGCCCGTCTAGCTTAAACTTAAACGCCGGGTCGACGATGTGGATTCCATCACGCGCCCGCAATTATTGTGCAAGACGTGGCCGCCGGGTTCCGAGTTGGCTGTATGACAAAACTGCGTGGCAAAGCGGAATAACAAGCTCCCGTAGCTGTTTTTCCGCCCGCAGGCTTGAAAGTATACAAATTCGTATGATATTCGAGTCACCGCCGGTTGAATGCATACGATTTTGTATGCTATCGGCGCAAACTGGAGCGTGACCATGAAGATTACAGCAGTTGAAGAATACGGCCTTCGGTGCCTCGTCAGGATCGTCGAGCACGACCAGGACGACCCGATTTCTGCGCAGACCATTGCGGAGCTCGAGGGAATCTCGGTCCCGTACACCCAGAAGATCGTACGCACGCTGATGAAGTCCGAACTCGTGGACTCGAAGCGCGGTGCCCACGGAGGGTATTTTCCGACGCGTCCGGCCGATGAAATCTCGGTGGGCGACGCGATGCGCGCACTCGGAGGCTTCATCGAAGTCGAGGAACTCTGCGAGCGCCACGCTGGTGACCGAAAGGTCTGCAGCAATTTCTGCAACTGCGCGATTCGCCCGGTCTGGTCGCATATCTCGGATTTCGTGATGGCGACCATGGAGAAGATTCCGCTGTCGCTGCTGATGAAGGACGAACACGCGGTCAAGCGGTTTCTGGGCGAGTCTGCCCTGGACGTGCCTGCGCCGGAGTCCGACGAGCGGCCGACGGCCTCGCCCCAGTCCATCAATTAGTTCGATCAATTAGAACGGAACGCTGCGACGATCGTTGCATCCCATAGGTGAGCCCGCTAAAGCGGTCTCGAAGATTCGAGTTGTACCGCGCGGCTCCTCAGAGACGCGCCCTGCATATAGACGAGAGGTAGCCATGAGCTCCGACATTCAGAACATGCTCGACCAGCCATATAAGTACGGCTTCAATGCCGACATCGAGACGGACGAGCTTCCGCCGGGGTTGGATGAGGACGTCGTCCGCGCGATCTCTGCCAAGAAGGAAGAGCCGGAGTGGATGCTCGAGTTTCGCCTCAAGGCCTACCGTCACTGGCGGACGATGGAAGAGCCCGACTGGCCGAACGTCGAATACGAAAAGCCCAACTTCGAGGATATCGTCTACTACTCGGCGCCCAAGCAGATGCCGAAGAAGGAGAGCCTCGACGACGTCGACCCCAAGATCCTCGAGATCTACGAGAAGCTCGGCGTCCCTATCAACGAACAGAAGATGTTCCAGAATGTCGCCGTCGATGCGGTCTTCGACAGCGTCTCGGTCGTCACGACGTTCAAGAAGAAGTTGAAGAAAGCCGGCGTCATCTTCTGCTCGATCTCCGAGGCGATCCGCGAATACCCCGAATTGGTCAAGGAGCACCTCGGCTCGGTCGTCCCGTACACCGACAACTACTACGCGACGCTCAACTCCGCGGTATTCTCCGACGGATCGTTCGTCTACGTGCCCGAGGGCGTGACGTGCCCGATGGAGCTGTCGACCTATTTCCGCATGAACGCCCAGCACACCGGGCAGTTCGAGCGCACGCTCATCATCTGTGAGGACGACGCCTACGTCAGCTACCTCGAGGGCTGCACCGCGCCGCAATACGACGAGAACCAACTCCACGCTGCGGTCGTCGAGCTCGTCGCCAGAGACAACGCCGAGATCAAATACTCGACCGTGCAGAACTGGTACTCGGGTGACAAAGAAGGCAAGGGCGGAATCTTCAATTTCGTCACCAAGCGGGGCCTGTGCGACGGCGTCAACTCCAAGATCTCCTGGACCCAGGTCGAGACCGGCTCGGCGATCACGTGGAAGTATCCCAGTTGCATCCTCAAGGGCGATAACTCGATCGGCGAGTTCTACTCGGTCGCGCTGACGAACAACATGCAGCAGGCCGACACCGGCACCAAGATGGTTCACCTCGGGGATAATACCCGGAGCAAGATCATCTCGAAGGGGATCTCGGCCGGCCGCTCGCAGAATAGCTACCGCGGCCTGGTCAAGATCGCCCCGGGCGCCGAGAACGCGCGCAACTACTCCGAGTGCGACTCGATGCTCATCGGGCAGGAGTGCGGTGCTCATACCTTCCCGTATATCGACGTGCGCAACCCGAGCGCGCAGGTCGAGCACGAGGCCACGACCTCGCGCATCGGTGAGGAACAACTGTTTTACTTCCAGCAGCGCGGCATCGAGGAGGAAGACGCCATCTCGATGATTATCAGCGGCTTCTGCAAGGACGTCTTCCACGAGCTCCCGATGGAGTTCGCGGTCGAGGCCCAGAAGCTGCTCGGCCTCAAGCTCGAGGGCGCTGTCGGCTGAGCATCGGGCGCGGCGATGGTCGCGCCGCTCAGCACCTTTTTCTCAATTTATGCATACGAATTCCTAAGACACGCTGCGCGGTCGTATATCGCGCGGCAGGTCAGCGCGTCAGCGCTGGTCGCAAGCTAGACTCATCGGAGATTCATCATGTTGGACGTCCAGAATCTACACGTCGATGTCGAGGACACGAATATCCTCAAGGGCATCGATTTCAAGGTCGAACCCGGCGAGATCCACGCCATCATGGGCCCGAACGGCAGCGGCAAGAGTACGTTCGCCAAGGTCGTCGCAGGCCATCCGGCCTACGAAGTCACCGAGGGCGACATCACGTATCTCGGCGAGAGCATCCTCGAGCGGGAGCCGGACGAGCGCGCACGTCAGGGCATCTTCCTGGCTTTCCAGTACCCCGTCGAGATCCCCGGCGTCAGCAACGCGTCATTCTTGCGTGAGGCCTACAACAGCATGCAGGCCGAGCGCGGACTCGAGGAGCTCGATCCGCTCCAATTCGACGATCACGTTCGAGAGCGCCTCGCGCTGGTCGACCTCAACCCCGACCTCTTGAATCGCGCGGTCAACGTCGGATTCTCCGGCGGCGAGAAGAAGCGAAACGAGATCCTGCAGATGGCAGTGCTCGAGCCCAGGCTCGCGCTGCTCGACGAGACCGACTCTGGCCTCGACATCGACGCACTGCGCACCGTGGCAAACAGCATCAACAAGCTGGCCGACGACGACAATGCCGTCGTCATGGTCACCCACTACCAGCGTCTCCTCAACTACATCACGCCGGACTACGTCCACGTGATGGTCGACGGACGCGTCGTAAAATCCGGTGACAAGAGCCTCGCACTCGAGCTCGAAGAGCGCGGCTACGACTGGATTCTCGAAGAAGTCAAAGCAAACCAGGAGTAACCCGCCATGGCGACTCAAAGCGAAAAATCCAAGCAATTCGCGGCCGCCGTGACCGGTGAATCCGACATCGGCGACGACGCGACCAAGTCGGTTCGAGAGGCCGCCAGGGCCCGCCTCGACGGCCTGGATCTCCCGGAGGCGCGTGACGAGGAGTGGCGCTTTCTTCGGCTCTCCCCACTCACCGGGCTACGGTTCGAGGCGCCCGAGCAAGATGCCTCGAACGTGACCCGTGAGATGGTCGAAGATTACGTGCTGCCCGAGGCTGAGACGACCCACCTCGTCTTCGTCAACGGGCAATACGAAGACACACTCTCGAAGACCGCGGGCATCCCCGACGGCGTCGTGCTCGGCCATCTGTCCGACCACGCCGGATCGGACCTGGTCTCACCGCACCTCGGCAACATCGCCGAGTACTACGACGAGGACTACTTCGCCGCGCTCAACACCGCGGGCTTCGACGACGGCGTGTTCTTGCACGTGCCCGACGACACCGAGGTCGAGCCCGTCATTCAGCTGCTCTTCATCGCCACCGAAGGTACGCAGCCCTTTGCGGTCCAGCCGCGCAACCTCATGGTGCTCGGCGACCGAAGCCACGCGACGGTCGTCGAAGACTACGTGGGTCCGCACGGCGGGGTGTACTTCAATAACGTGCTCGACGAGGTCTCGCTCGGCGAAGCATCCGAATTGGCTCACGTGCGGGTCCAGCGCGACGGTGAAGCGGCGTTCCACATCAACCGAATCGCGGTCGATCAGTCCGAAGGTTCGCACTACAACTCGACGACGATCACCCTCGGTGCGCGCTTCTCGCGCTACGATGTCTACGCAAATGGCGATGCCGAGCACATCGACTCGACGCTGGATGGGCTCGCCGTGCTCGACCGAAAGCAGGTCTCGGACACGCACACCGTCATGGATCACCGCCAGCCCAACGGCGGCAGCCACCAGCTCCACAAGATGATCCTCGACGGCTCCTCCCACGCGGTGTTCAACGGCAAGATCTTCGTGCAGCAAGACGCACAGAAGATCGATGCCTACCAGCTCAACCGGACGCTCCTGCTGTCGGACCACGCGCGCGTCAACACCAAGCCCCAGCTCGAGATCTTCGCCGACGACGTCAAATGCACCCACGGTGCAACCGTCGGACAGCTCGAAGAAGATCAGCTGTTCTACATGCGCAGCCGCGGCCTCGACGAGAAGAAGGCTCGCAATCTGCTCGTGTACGCATTCGCCGCCGAGGTCATCGAGACCATTCCGGTGCCCTCGCTGGTCGAGAACCTCGAAGTTGCGGTCACCTCTCGTACGGCAAAGGCCTGATACAGATGAGTGCCAACGACGCCAAAACGCACAGAGAGCAGCAGGAATTGCTGCGCGATCGCTCGGGGATGGATTGGGCCGGGCTGCGAGAGGATTTCCCCGTCCTCCAGCAGGAAGTCCACGGCCGTCCGCTCGCCTACCTCGACAATGCGGCTTCCAGCCAGATGCCCCGCCAGGTGCTCGACGAGATCGTCTGGTACCAGACGCGGGCTCACTCCAATGTACACCGGGGCGTCCACGCGCTGAGCCAGCGCGCGACGGATGCATACGAATTGGCCCGTGAGCGCATCGCCGAGCTCATCAATGCGCCCGATGCGAGCCAGTGTATCTTCACCAAAGGTGCCACCGAGGCCATCAACCTCGTCATGTTCGCATGGGGCATGGAGCACGTGGGTGAGGGCGACGAGATCCTCATCTCTGGCTCCGAGCACCACGCGAATATTGTCCCCTGGCAGATGCTCTGCGAGCGCACCGGTGCCCGGCTACGCGTGATGCCCATCGAAGAGACGGGACAATGGGTGTTCGAGCAGTACGACGAGTTATTGTCCGACAAGACTGCACTCGTGGCGCTGTCGCACGTCTCGAACGCACTCGGAACGGTCAATCCGGTCGGGACTGCGATCGACAAGGCGCACGCGCGAGGCGTACCCGTCTTGATAGATGGATGCCAGGCCGTCCCGCATATGCAGGTCGACGTGCAGGCGCTGGACGCGGACTTCTACGCGTTCTCGGGGCACAAGATGTGTGGCCCCACCGGCATCGGCATTCTCTACGGGAAAGCGGAGATTCTCGACGCGATGGGTCCGTTTCAGGGCGGCGGCGACATGATCCGCAACGTCACGTTCGAGAAGACCACGTACGCCGATTCACCGCACCTCTTCGAGGCCGGTACGCCTCCCATTATGCCCGCGGTCGGGCTCGGTGCAGCGGCGACTTACCTCCAGAGCATCGGCATGGGTCGCATTGCTGCGCGTGA
>JBNJFZ010000218.1:0-7919 GCA_051747295.1 Myxococcota bacterium | reverse complement strand
CAGCCGCGGCGACTTCGACAAAGCCGAAGCCCCGCCCGAGGTCGCCGGGCACCTGCGAAATATCAACACGCCGGAAGAACTCGAGGCCCTGCGCGAGCTTCTTTAGTTGGCTGCGAACGGCAACCTTCGGACTACATCTCCCGCGCGCTCTTCGAACCGTCCAGATCGAGGCCTTCCTGGCCAAGTGCTCGAGCGTCCGCACGTCCAACCTTGTTTCGGCCTACTCGAACGATTGAGACGCCGCGGTCCTCGAGCGGACCAACGACGGTTCGGCCCGCTCGAACGATTGAGACGCCGCGGTCCTCGAGCGGACCAACGACGGTTCGGCCCGCTCGAACGATTGAGACGCCGCGGTCCTCGAGCGGACCAACGACGGTTCGGCCCGCTCGAACGATTGAGACGCCGCGGTCCTCGAGCGGCGCCCACGACTCACGAAGACAAAAAAAATGCAGCTCGCGTTCACCTGAGGAACTCGTGAACCGGAAACCCATGGTTTGAAGGAATCTGTGCAAAAAAATGGGGCCCTGACACCCGCATTGCGCTCTCACCCTTCTGCAGACGCCGTCTGACGCGGATCTAGAGCCCCACGACCTTCCAATCTGCCCCTCAAGACGTTTTGACGCTCTCACCCTCCTGCAAACGGCGTTGGAGCGCGATTTCGCATGCTGCCGCGCCGCGATGGGCGTATCCACCGGACAGGACACCCTCACCCTTCGGCAAATGGCGTCAGGGCCGGCCTTCGCCGCCAAAATTTGCGCAATTCAGACACCCGCCCCGAATGCCCCCTCCCGACCGAAGGCCATTCGCAGCGCAACACAGAATCAGCGCCCGTGAACCTGAAACACAAATTGCCCGAACCCGCCCGCCAGGCGCATCAGAGGCAGATCCCGGGCATATTAACGCCCTCCCCGACTGCATCGCCGCAAAAAATTTACGCAACGATTCGGGGGTCCTCGCCGAAAACTATTATGAGGGCCCCCGGGCAGCGTTCCGGCCCGTGGTCGCCCGAACACACCGAATTTGGCGAGAGGAGTCACCATGGCAGAGCCACGACGCATCCAGAAAGCCGACGCCATCTACCTGGTCAGCAACCACACCATCGAGGGTCTCCCCCTCATGGAGTCGTCCCAGCAGGTCGACGCGATCATCACCAATAACCTCGCATGGGCCGCCAGCGTGCGGGGAATCGAGTTGTTCACATATCACTTCTTGCCCGACAGATTTTTCATGATATTGAGCGCACCACGGCTCAACCGTGGCAAGTTCATGGGTGACTTTCAGGGGCAGATAGCCAAGCAGATCAACGTGCTCCGGGGACGCAAGGGCAAGTTCTTCGCGGGACGCTACCAGTGCAGCCACTTGCTCGATAACAACGCTATCATCGAGCAACTCGGGCGAATCCTCGAAGCCCCCTGCCGCTCGCAAGGCGAATCCCGAAACGACACGCCTCATCAGGGCGTCTCGTCCTGGACGCTCCACCAAAGCGGTGAACCGCTGGTGGGCCAAAGAGAAGACCGCACGAAATATCGCAATATTTTGCGCGCGCACCCGAATATGACCGAAAACGAGGCTCGGGAACTTGCGACGACGACCTATGAGGTCGACCTCGCGAAGCTGCCGGTCTGGTCGAGCAAAACGCATATGAGCTACCACCGCCACGTCATCGCCACCGTGCGCGACCTCGTCGAACCAGAATCCCCACCCGAAACGAGCTCAGCTACCGCCTCCACCCTACCTGAGCGCACCAGCCGACCACACGGCCCACCCCGTCGGCAACCGCGCTGCATCACCACCGACCCCAGCCTACGTGAGACATTCCTCCAGGAGTTGTCCGAGCAGAACTACGACTACGACATGGCGCGAGCCAGACTCAGGCGTGGGCGCGGCGAGCCCAGATTCCCACACGGCATGATTCCGCCGCACATTAGTTGGGCGGTAGGCGCCAAGCGGAGCCAATCTCCGCAGCCCGCAAAAGCACCCCCAAACACATCCAGCTCGGCGCAGGCTGCATAACAGTTGCAAACTGCCCACATCGCTCCTCCGTGCAGGAACATCGTCGATGAATGAAGAAGACGTGCGAGTCGCGCGCGCTCACATACGGCTTCGAGTGCGAGTGCTACCGCTTCGAGCGCGTCCACTCGCCACGACGGGGCTGTTGGTGGTACGGAAAGGCGCTATTGGAATGATAGACTTGACGGTCGATGCAGTCATGACCTGAATTCTGGACTCGCAGCATTGCTCGAACTTATCGGCACAATCATCGGGGGCGTCGGGCTCTTCCTACTCGGCATGACGCTCATGAGCGACGGCCTGCGCTCCGTGGGCGGCAACGCGCTGCGCTCGCTACTGCAAAAGTGGACGGGCACGCGCCTGTCCAGCGTGGCGACTGGCACCGCGATTACCGCGCTGGCTCAATCATCGAGCGCCACGACGCTCGCGACCATTGGATTCGTCAGCGCGGGATTACTGACCTTCACCCAGGCGGTCGGCGTCATCTTCGGAGCCAACCTCGGTACAACAATGACCTCATGGCTGGTCGCCCTGATCGGCCTGAAGCTCAACATCTCGACGGTGGCGCTTCCCATCGTGGGCGTCGGCGCCTTTCTCCGGCTGCTCGGCAACGGGCGCCGTGCTCACATCGGCGGCGTCCTCGCCGGATTCGGGCTGATCTTTGTCGGCATCGACGTCCTCCAGGCCGGCATGCAGACCATCAGCCAGAGCATCTCCCCGGCCGACTTCGCGCTCGAGGGACTGCTCGGGCGCTTGCTCCTGATCGGTCTGGGTATCGTCATGACCGTGGTCACTCAGTCATCGAGCGCGGCGATCGCTGCCACGTTGACGGCGCTGTCATCGGGCGCCATCGACCTTTCGCAAGCTGCCGCTCTCGTGATCGGCCAGAACGTGGGAACCACCATCACGGCCGCCATGGGGAGTATCGGCGCGACCATTCCCGCGCGAAGAACCGCCCTCGCGCATATACTCTTCAACGTGTTGACCGGGCTTATCGCCTTCGCCATCCTCCCTCTCTTCCTGGATCTGGTTCAGGGCGTGACTGCCTCCACCGGCTCGGTCGACCACGCCACGTTTATCGCGGCGTTTCACACGGCATTCAACATCCTCGGCGTCGTGGTCATGCTGCCGTTCCTCGCTCAATTCTCTCGGCTCGTCGAGCGGCTCATACCCGGCCCCGAGCGTATGTTCACCGCCGGGCTCGACGACTCGGCTCGACTGGTGCCAACCATCGGCCTCGACGCCGCTGCCCATTCCGTTTCTGAGATGTTCGAGGCACTCATCGACGCGATCGTCGAGGGACTCGAAGATCCCAGGCGCAGCGAAGCGGTCGCGAGACTCGAGCCCCACCTGGAGGACGGCATCACGAGGACGAGGGACTTCCTTCGCGGCGTCCAGACGACGCCGAGCGATGAGCAACTTTTCGCGCGCCACGTCGCCGTGCTTCACGCGCTCGACCACCTCCAGCGATGCCTCGCTTGGGCCCGAGAAACCGACCTTTTCGAGGTCGCGACGTCATCCGTGCTACTCGAGTTACCGAGAGATCTTCTGGTCCGAGAACTCGCAAAGGCGTCTCAATGGTTGGATGCGGCGAATGCGACGCGCGATACCGAAGGCATCGAAAAACTCTCCGCTCAAATCACCGACTCACGACAGAAGATTCGTGAAGCACTGATCGCCAAGGCCGCACGCGACCGTGTCGATGTCGCCCGCGAACAGCACGCACTGAATTGGATGAACCGCATCGGCTACCATGTATGGCGCGCCGTGCACCATCTCAGCGGTCGAGCGGCATCCCCTTCCGAGCCGGCCGAGCCGATGGAGTGATCGATCGAGCTCGGATGAGCCGGACGCGGCTGACCTCGCCCGCGTCGAACCGGCTATTCACCACGCCCACATGCCCGTCGCGCACGGCGATTTTCCTCATCAAACCACCCTGCAGGCTGCCATTAAAGCCCATCTTCGCCGTCTCCGTGCCGGGCACGAGGGTGGGCTCGGTGAATGTGTCGCCGCCGTCGTTCGATCGAGCCCAGCCCAGCGCCACGGCCCGCTCAGCTCCGGCCGGCTTATGCTCCCACACCGCGAAAAGCCTACCCTCGTGATCGATCGCCAGCGTCGGAAAATGTGCGGCCGCTCCGTCCACCGGATCGGTCAACGCCCGTGACTCATCGAGTGCGCCGCTTCCTCGCGCATATCGCACGTGATAGCGCCCGAACATACCCGTCGGACTCTCCGCCCACATCAGGTGCAACCGCCCGTCGGAGTCGACCGCCAGCGAGGGCGCGTCCGAGTGGCCATCTGTCTGGACTGCGGTCGAGGCGTCCGAGAATGATTGTCCCGCGTCGTCGGACGCGGCGAGTCGAATGTCGGCCTCCTCGTCCTCCCCGACCGCCCAGGCGATCCAGATCTTCGAATCGGACTCGACTGCAAGGCTCGGCCCTCGTGCCGGCTTCGGTTCTGTGCCCGAAATTCGAAGCTTCTTCGAGAAGGACGCGCCGCCATCGGTCGAGCGCGCGAACCAGAGTCGTCCCTCGTATTCGGTCCAGGCCGCCAGAATCGTCCCGTCCGCGGTCACCTCGAGATCCAGGCTGCCGTTGTCCCAGCGCTCCTTCGTAAGCCTGCCCTTGCCATCTCCCGCGATGGACTCCGAGAGATTTACGGGTTCTTCGAACGTCTCGCCCCCGTCTGTAGAGCGCGCGAAGAACGCTTCGCCGCCGTGAGAACCGCCCGAGAACACGATCTCTTGCCAGAGCACGAACACGCGACTCGAGTCGTTCGGATCCACGACCACTCTGGGCAACCACGAGAAGACCTCCGGGCTATCCGACACCTCCTCGGGTGCATCTAAGAGAGCGTCGCCAGACGCATCGAACCTCTGAAAAAAGACCGTCTGGCGACGATTGTCGACCCAGACAACCGCGTGCGCACCGTCGGGCCCGATGTCGATCGACGGGTCGTCGACATAGTGAAATTTCGAGTCGTTCATTCGCCAAGGCCCGGCATAAGCGCCCCCCGCATCCACTTCGATCGCGGACGCCCAATCCAACCGTTCGTCCTGCGCAGATTCGGTATTCGATACCGATTGCGAAGGCGAGTCGGAGCCCTCCGAGACCGCTTGCTGGGCATCGGGCGAGGACTTGCACGAAGCGAGCAACACGATGAGGACGACAAGGGCCAAGAATCTGGGGGAGCGCATCACGACGCACCTCGACGTTCGAGACACAGAGTAAGCTAGGGGGGAAATTGGCGCGACCTGTCAGGTCTCCGTACAGTGCTTTGTGGAGAGCTTCCCAAGGCGCTCTAGCTCCCCTTCGGCGTCCTTTCTCTCGTAGATATCGAGCAGGTACTCGAGCGCCTCACAATGGTACGGCTTGCGCTCGAGGACGTATTCAAAGCGCTCGGTAGCTCTGTCGAAGTCGGGCCGGCGCTTTTTGAGGTGGTAGACACCGCTGAGGAATCGGGTCGCAAGCGAGTCGGGGTCGGCCTTGGAGCTCGCACGGGATACATAGCGTCGGGTCATATAATGGTCCCAGCCCTGCAGGTTCGCCCACGCTCGCGCGAGGCCAGCGTAGGATTCCGACAGCCGCCACCCGGGCGCAATGGTGTCACGATATTGCTCGAGCGCCTTCGCAAAATTCTGGCGAGCGCTGTTGAATCGGCCCTGACGAAGCCGCAGCTCACCCAGCGCCTGCCAGGCGCGTGCGCCCCAAATCGGATCGGAGAGGCGATGGCGCAGGATATCTTCACCGGCCTCATCGCCCTGCATGGCCGACGCCCAGGCGTAGTAGACTGCGGGTTCGACGCGATGGGGCGCTACCTGGTGAGCCGCCTCGAACTGGCGTGCGGCCGCCGGGTAATCTCCCCGCTCGAACGCGACCAGCCCACGCGCAAGGCCTGCCTGCGCCTTCTGTGCGTCCGACCCGGTACTCCAACGCTCGTTCTGGGCTTCGGCCAGCGAGACCTCTCCCCGGGCAACCATCGTTCGCACCCGCGCCAGCCTGACGTCGGGTGCGTCGGGAAAGTGCTTTGCGAGCTCCGCGGCCATATTCGAGGCAGCATCGTATTCCCCGCGCAGGATGGCGAACTCGATGGCGGTCGTCATCCCCGGCCGATAGAGTGGGTCGAGCTCGCGCCCCTTCAGACAATGCGCGGCCGCCTTCTCCTCATGACCGAGCCGCATATGCGCGCGGCACAGGTCGTACTCGACGAGTCGCCAGCCTTCGCGTTTCTCGGCAGCCTGCTCGAGGCTTTCGATGGCTCTCTCGAAGAGTTCGCGTTGCTCTCGCAGCCCGGTTTCGGCCTCGCCAAACTCGAGCAAGAAAAGACCCTGCGCACGCAGGAGTTCCGGTGCACTTTCGGACTTCTCGACCAGCGAATCCATCACGGGTAGCCGCGCCTCGTCGAGTTCCTCGCCCAGCCTGGCCTTCGCGACCAACTGGAGCGCCTTCGCCAGTAATGGCGTATCTTCATCGAGCTGCGCCGCCGCCTCGAACGCCTCGCTGGCCCGGCCTGGTGCACCGGTCTCCAGGTGGCAGCGCCCGGCGAGGAATTCGGAAGCGTGGCTTGGCTCGGAGATCTCCGCGACCGCGTCGATCACGTCTTCGCACCTGCGTAGTTGATAGAGCGCCCGCGCCTTCAAATGTGACAGTGAGTCAGTCTGCCCGACCTCTCCGATCGCGGTATCGATCTGCTCGAGCGCCTCCTCTGGCTGCTCGGTCACGACATAGTATTCGACCAAATCGATGTGCAGTGCCGCGCGAGTCGGGCTCAGCTCGACCGCCTTTTCAAAGTGCGGCCCGGCTTCTTCGAGGGCGCCTTCCGCCATGTACGTATGCCCGATCGCCACGTGAGCCTTCGCCTTCTGTACCGGCGAGGCTCGGTCGCCGAGCCCATCGAGAATCGGCTCGACGAGCGCGCGGGCTTCCTGCAATTTCGTCCCCTCCGGTTTGCCGAGCCGAATCGCGTAGCTCTGCGAAATCCGGGCGGACAGGTGGTCGGGGCTCGACCGCTCGAGGATGCCTCGAAACACGTCTTCTGCGGCCGGGTCCTGCTTCGCCAGATCGATACGCCCGAGCAGGTAATCGAAGTACACCCTTTCTTTGCTGGTATCTCGCAGGAGCCCCGCCGCGTGGTCGGCTGCCCGAGCTCGCCCCGACGCGAGCTCGAGCTCGATGCTGGCCGCTGCCAGATCTCTGCTGCGCGAATAGTCGAGCCGCGCCTCGGACAAAGCCGCGCGCGCTTTTTGCCGATCTCCGCCCGCCATCAGTCGGTAGGCGCGCGCCGTCGCGACCTCGGGGCCGTCCCCGGCGACCGCCTCCGCCCTGTCGATATACTCGTCGGACTTGCGGCTATCCATCTGCTCGTAGCGGAACTCGATCATCGCGTTGAGCAGGGCCAACTGAGTTGCTGCAGCCTCTCGGCTGGTCTCGACGCGGTTACTCGTCAACCCGAACTCCGCCAGATATGCATCGACCTCCGGGCCGGCAAAACTGGTCGCATCAGGGAGTTTCTCCAGGGTATCGACGGCCCCCAGGTAGCCCCTATATGTATCTGCGCTCTGCTGGCTTAGAGCCTCCGCGAGGATCTCCTCGTGAGCGTCCCCGAGAGATTTCATGGCGTAGGCGCCGGCCCCCACGCCGCCCGCGACGAGAAGCAAGACGATGACGATGAGCACTGTCCAGACCGAGGTTTTGGACCGCTCGATCGATATCGTGGCTCCCGATGCCTGCGCCTCCTCGATGCGCTCGCGCCAGATAGCCTCCTCCGAGGCGTCCGAGATGGGGCGATCTCCAACGTCCTCCCGCTCGTCCGTAGACCACTCGTCGGGGCGTTCTTCATCCGCTTCGGGCGACGTGTCCACGTCGTCCACGTCCTCCACGTCTTCGACAGGCGCTGGCTCGGCCGGCTGT
>JBNJFZ010000217.1:0-8084 GCA_051747295.1 Myxococcota bacterium | reverse complement strand
GCATAAAAAGAGCCCCCGCCGGCGAGGCCGAGCGGGGGCTGGATGCTGTCGTTGGGAGTCGACTTACACAGGCATATTGCCGTGTCGCTTTGGCGGCATCCATTCGCGCTTATTGAGCAGCACCTTCAGGTAACGAAGCAGCTTGTGACGCGTTTCGTGTGGCTCGATTACCGCATCGAGATAGCCCCGTTGTGCCGCGATATTGGGGTTGAGGAACTTCTCCTCGTATTCGTTCTTCAGCTCTTCTTTCTTGGCTTCGGGGTCGTCGGCTGCCGCGATCTCTCGTCGGTTGAGGATCTCGACGGCCCCGTTGGAGCCCATCACTGCGATTTCCGCGCTGGGCCAGGCCATATTGATGTCTCCGCCGACGTGCTTCGAGCTCATGACGATGTAGGCGCCGCCGTAAGCTTTGCGCAAGATCACCGAGAGCTTTGGCACGGTTGCTTCGCAGTATGCGTACAGGAGCTTGGCACCGTGGTCGATCACGCCTTGATGCTCTTGCTGACGACCGGGGAGGAAGCCCGGCACATCGACGAGGCTGACAATCGGAATGTGGAAGCCGTTGCAGGTGCGGATGAATCGCGAGGCTTTGCGGCTCGCGTCGATATCCAGGACGCCCGCCTGATACAACGGCTGGTTGGCGATGACGCCGACGACATGGCCGCCGAGCCTCGCGAACCCGACCACGATGTTCTTCGCCCAGTGCTCGTGCACTTCGAAGAAGCTGTCCCGATCGACACAGAGGTCGACAACTTTGCGCACGTCGTACGGTTTGCGCGTATCGTCTGGGACGACGTCGTGGAAGTCCGGGTTCATCCGTTCTTCCTCATCGTCGGGGGCTTCGAAGGGCGGGTTCTCGTGGTTGTTCGACGGCAGGTATCCGAGGAGTTGCTGTACGTGGTCGATGGCCTCGACGTCGTTCTTCCAGCAAAAGTGGCTCACGCCGGTCTTGTGAGCATGGGTGCTGGCGCCCCCGAGTTCTTCGACGCTGATATCTTCGAATGTCACCGTCTTCACGACCTTGGGACCGGTCAGGAACATGAAGCTCGAGCCTTCGACCATGCCGACGAAGTCGGTCAGGGCCGGGGAGTACACCGCACCTCCGGCGCACGGCCCGGCGATCACGCTGATCTGCGGGATGACGCCCGACGCCGCTACATTTCGGCGGAAAATTTCGCCGTAGCCGCCCAGTGCGTCGACGCCTTCCTGGATGCGGGCACCGCCCGAATCGTTGATCGCGACAAGCGGCGCGCCGGCGCGAAGCGCCAGGTCCTGGAGACGTGTAATCTTTTCAGCGTGCGCCTGCCCGAGGCTGCCGCCCAGGACGGTCCGGTCCTGCGCGAATGCGTAGACCGGTCGGCCGTCGACCATGCCGCATGCTGTGACGACGCCGTCGCCGGGGATCCTGCGCTTTTCCAGGCCGAAGTCATGGCTGCGGTGGACAACCTCCGCGCCGATTTCTTCCATCGTACCCTCGTCGAACAGATGCTCGAGGCGGGTCCGTGCGACGCTGACGCGCTTGCGGTTCTCCACGAATTCGCGGCGGTGGTCCGTAGTCGTTGCCGGAACGTCCTCTTGCTGGCCAGATGCGTTGCGCTCGTCGTCCGCATCCTGGGACTTTTCGTCGCGCGTCGTCTCGCTGCTTGTATTTGGGTCGGCACTCATGTGCGCTCCACTGTTCTTGGTTCAGCCGAAGTCCGACTGATTAACATTCAATCTTGAGCAAGGGGTCACCCGAGTAGACGGTATCGCCCGGTTCTACCATGATCTCACTGATTTCGCCGGTACCGCAGGCCATGAGGGTGTTCTCCATCTTCATGGCTTCGACGACGACGGCGGGGTCACCTTTGTCGACGTGTTGTCCTTTTCGAACAATCACGTCGAGCACGATGCCGGTGATCGGGCTCTCCAGCAGGTTGACTTCGACAGAGCTTTCCTCGCCGTGCAGGTGATCGTGCTGGAGCACGATATCGGCTGCATGGTCGACGCGGACGCGCGAGACTTCGTCTCCCTCAGATAGCAGGTATCGCGTGCAGTTCTTGTCGAGCTGGAATTTGCGCTCTACGCCGTTTACACGGACGATGAAACCGCCATCGTCGTCGCGTCCGAGTAACTCCAGGTCGAAGGAGTTATGCTCGTCGACGTGGGCGCGCCAGGCGCCGCGCTTGGGCTCATCGAGCTCGACCTTGAGCTCACCATCTTCGATTTCAACTAGATAAAGCATCTCATCACTCGTCTTGGGTGCTTCCTTACGGTCGCTCGCATCGCGACGGAGTTACGCCTTCCACGGCGAGATGTCCTCGCCTTTGACTTTTGCATCGCCGAGCTTGGTCTGCTTGAGCAGCCCTTTGTGCTTCAGCAATGCGGCAACTGCGGCATGCTCCGCCCAGTTGTCGGGGGTCACGGCCTTCGGCTCGGTCGTGGCCTTGTCGCTCGTCGGAACGGTGACCGGCTGCGACTGGTCGATGGCCTCCTCCAACTCCAGCCAGGCCAAAGACAGCGCGAAGGTGCCGTCGAGTTTTGCACACACCTCGAGGCTGCTTCCTCCGAGTTCGGCATATGCTTTGCGGGCACGGTCCCGGAGTTCGACTTCGGCGATGACGTCCTCTCCGCTCTGCGACAGCCCCGTAACCAGTACCTCGCCGAGCTTGAGGTTGAGTCCCAGCCCCAGCGCCTTGCTGACGGATTCTTTGACGCTCCAGAGGAGTGTCAGTAGCGTCGAGCGTGGGTCGTCATCGCTCCCGAGGAGGTCGCTCGGCACGTCGAGTGCGCGCTCGTCCTCGGTGAAGTAGTTCTTCGCGAAGGAGTCGTTGCGGGTCTCGATGACCTCGAGGTCGATGCCGACCGTGCTCGGCTCACCCGGCGCGGCAATGCCAGCGATGGCGACACCGTGCGAGTGCGTGATGGTCGTCGGCGGAAGCTCGGCCTTCGGCAGCCGGGTCGCTGCCTCGCCACGCAATTCGATGTAGGGCGCGCCGTTATCGTCCTTGAGGACGACGACCTCGGACAGAGCAGGGCGGACGCCGTAGAAGTTGCGCAGGTGACACGCCACGAGGTCCTTGGCCGCGACGCGCGCCGCCAGCCATTCTGAGCGACGTCGGTCGCTGATGAGGCGCTCGAACGACTCGCGTTCTTCGTCGACGAGGACATCGTCCGGCTCGAGGCCGGCGTCATTGAGGAGCATTTCGGCTTCTGGGTAGCTCAGGCGGCGCACGGTCATGCGGCGAGTCGGGAAGTCGTCGAAGTTCTCTGACTCCTCGAGTCGTCGGTGGCCGATGAGCTCGACTTTCTCCATGACCTGCAGCAGCCGGCCGTCCTGGGCGCGGACTTCTACGTCGAACGCAATGGCATGCTCGGACGCGTCGTCGCGGCGCCGGCAGCGTACGTTGATTCCTTCGCCTGGTCCTGCGGTGCCGTACTGGCGCGCGGCGCCGATTTTGTAAGGCAGGTAGCTGAGTTCATTTCGCTTCATGCCCCACAGGCCCACCGTTTGAAACGCCATCTCGCGCACCATCGGGTCGGTCAGGAAGATATGTCCGTTCTGGGCGGCTGTCAGTCGTCCGGTCGGGTTGCGGCCGTACCCGATGATGGCGTCATCGCCGACGTGCGGCAGCGACTCCATGACCTGGAAGCGTCCGGTGTGGAAGAAGCGCTTGTAGATGTCGAGCTTATTGGGTCCGCGCAGATACGTGACCATCGGGTCGAGCTCCATCGCCGTGTCGGGCAGGGCGGGCTCGTCTCCGAAGTTGACTGTGGCGGTGAAGTGCTCGTGGCGAAGCGTGCGGCCAGTCTTGGCCTCGCGTTCGGTCTCGAGTTTGACGGCCACCGATGTCGTTTCGTGGTTCGTGTCACGGACTTCTGCGGTTGCGATGACACGCAGCGGCTCACCGTGGTGGAATTTCACTGCGCGCTCGAAGCTGACGTCCTCGACGCTCGCGAGATCCTCGCCGACCAATTCTTTGGCGGTCTCGACCATGAATTCGTAACCCATGACGCCGGGCAATACCGGGACGCCCTGGTAGATGTGGTCGTTGAGGAAGTAGTCGCGCTCGGGGTCGAAGACGCGCTCGACGACGAGCTTTTTGTCGGCGTCGCGCTGATTGACGCGGTCGACGAAGACATATTCCTGCTCGAACGAGTCGCGCTCTTCTTTCGTCGCAGAGCGCTCTAACACGTCGCCGCCACCGGCCATCTCGCCGAGTTCGCCAGCCACGAGTACTTCGCCGACGAGCCCTCGCTCCATGGCGTCGCCGACCAGCGGGGCGCCGATAGCGGGCGGCAGAAACTCGACTCCGCGGTGCTCCAGAATCGTGCGCATCGACCCGGCGGTCGCCATGCCTACTTCGTCCCAGGCGGTCCAGTCGATGATGAGCGCCTTTGTGTCTGACGTCGCGTTGATCTTCGCGACCAGCTTTCCAAGGACCTCGTTGGCTGCGCTGTAGTCGACCTGTCCGGCGTTTCCGAAGCGTCCGGCGACGCTGGAGAACGCCATGTAGAAGCTCGGGTCGTGGTCGCTGGCTACGCGCCAGAGGTTGAGGCCGCCAAGCGCCTTGCCACAGAAGACCTTGTCGAAGCTCTCGGGCGTCTTGTCGTCCAGGAATTTGCTCTCCTCGACGCCGGCTGCGTGGATGATCCCGTCGACCTTACCGAATCGCTCGGAGACCTCGTCGAAGAGTGCCTCGACGCTGTCCTGATCGGCGACGTCGCACGAGAAGTACGCGACCTCGCTACCTGCAGCGCGCATGCGCTCCACATTTTCGGCGATCTTGATCTGCGATTTGAGCGGCCACAGTTCGTCTTGAACCGCGACCGGTGTCACGCGGTCACCGCGGGCGTCGATGCGTTCCTTCGCCCTGGCTTTCTCGGCGTCTAGGTCGATGGAGAGCGGGGCGTCGTGGTCCAGCGCAGAGCGACCGACGAGCGCGAGTTTGCACCCAAATCGGTTTGCGAGGTCGACGCAGACCTCGGCAGTAATGCCCTTGGCCCCGCCGATGACCATCACCACCGAGTCCTCAGTGGGCGCATATCCATGGTCGTCTTCGCGATGGCCGTAGATGTCTTCAGCATCGACGATCACCGGAACATAGCGGACCCCGGCGATGAGGCCCACTTCGAGTGACGGCGCGTCAGCGAAGACCTCGGCGAGGATCTGGAGGCCGAGGTCGGGGTAGAAGCCCTCTCGGGCGACGTCGACGACGCGTACGTGGGTGTCGCTCCATTCACGTCCCAGCGCTTTCGTCAGTCCGCCGACAGCTCCAGCAGCCGGCATCGGCTGGGTCGAGCGGTCGAATCCGAGCCGGCCGCCCATGCCAGTGACCGACAGGAAGAACTGCTCCTGATCGGGCTCCTGACCCAGGTGCTGCTTCCAGGCGCGGGCGAGGTGGAACGTGGCGCGCGCTGCGCGGTGCACGTCTTCGTTCGAGTCGCGGTCCTTGCCGTATCCCAGAAGGTTGATGACCCCGTCGACGCGTCCGAGTGCATCGAGCTCTCGCTTGATGGCGGATTCGTCGGTCAGGTTGACGACGCTATCGTCGTCGTCGAGCGGGCTTCGGTCCGTGCTGTCCTCGAGGGTGCGGACGTTGGCGCCGCAGCGCTCGAGTGCGCGAACCATCGTATTTGTGACCAACAGTGGCCCGCCGACCACGACGATATCGCTGCCGGAAAGACGGTCGCGCAGATCCAGCAGGTCGTAAGTTGCCGCGGTATGGGCTTCTACGACAACGGGTCTCGGCTCGAACGTCGAAGCATCGACGTCCTCGTCGAGGTTACCTTCGCCTGCCAACCTCACCGGTTGTGCAGGCTGTGCCGGAGTTTGCGGTTCGGGGGCGGGGACGGAGCTCGATGTGCGCTCCTGTGTCGACGTCGCCGGCTTTCCGCCTCCGTCGTCTGGCGGCGTCGGCCGGTCTTCTGGCTGGCGCTCTACGACCCGAAGGGTGCGGTCGTCGATCGTCAGCTCGAAATTGTCGTAGCCGCTAACCTCATGGAGCCACTGCTCGTAGCGGTCCGCATCGTAGAGGCGGTTCTCGGTGCGCGCCCGGTAGCGGAAGACCGACAGTGCGAGTTGGCTGCCGAATCCGGCTGCCAGTCGCAATGCGTAGTCGAGTTCGTACTCTCCGCCTTCACTCAGGCGGAGGTCTCCGAGGTTCGGATCCGGCTCCTGGAAGTTCGCGATGTGGGGGATGCGCTGCTTCTGAAGCGCTTTGACAGCCAGGACTTCTTCGATTCCGGCGCCCATCGCGTGACCCGTAAAGCCCTTGGTATTCGCGATGACGACTTTATTCGCAGCATCGCCAAAGTTGTCGCGGAGCGCCGAAATCTCGGCGTCTGCGCTGCCACCACGCGCCGGCGTGTAGGTCTCGTGTGACACGAAGACGGTCCGCTCGGCGATATCCTGACGACTCAGATCGAAGTCGCCCTCGACGCGACCGAGCAACTCGCCGACTTCGCCGGCGATGTGGCCGACGTCCAGGCGGGTCGGGTGGTACGCGCTATTGACGAAGTGGGTCCCGAGTACGTCGACCAGGGGCTCGATGCCGCGCTCTTCGGCCAGCCCGCCTTCCTCGACGACCAACGACATGGCTCCCATGCCGATGATCATGCCATGGCGACGCTTGTCGAAGGGTAGCGCGGCTTTTTCGACGTCGGCCTCGGTGGTCGCGGCACCTGTCGCCAGAAAGCCGCTTCCAACCCAGTCCATCAGGTGCTCCCCGCTCGCGTCATCGGCGCTGACGATGACGACGCGCTTGCAGCGACCGTTTTTGATCCAGTCTTCCGCCATGCCAATGGCCGTCGTGGTCGATGCGCAGGCGTTATTCATGCGAGTATTCGGCCCACGGGCGCCTATCATCTCGGCGAATCGCGCGTTCGCGATGCCCAGAACCCGCACGAGGAAGCGGTGGTTAAACTGGTAGTCTTCCTCCGTGTAGCGCTTCTTGATCTCTTCGGCGAGCGCGTCGGCCCCGGCGAATGCAGATGCGAAGATGACGCCGGTGTCCTTTCCGATGTCTTCGGGCAATTGCCACCCGATCGTCAGCTTCTTGCCGCTGCGTGTCTCGCGGTATCGGGGGACCAGGGGGAGGCCCGCGTCGCGCAGGGCATTGAAGCCGGCGGCGATGGCCATCTGGCTGGTCTTGTCGAGCTGCTCGACCATCCGCTTGGGGATGCCCCATTCTTCCTCGAGGTCGAAATCTCCGCCACGGCCGGCCAGTTTGAGGACTTCTTCGATGTCCTCGACTTCGACGAGCTCACCGCCGCCGTCCTTGTGTTTCTGCAGGCGGGTGATGTGTTTATCGACGATTTCCTGGCGAATCTCGCGCGGAATATCTCCGATCATATTCTCGCCGTTCAGCAAGCGCTCGACGGCCTCGCCGTCGAAGAGGTCGTCGCTGCCCGGAAGGCCCAGCGCGGAGCCGGTGATGGAGATGCGCGCCGGAATGGAATGCTCGGTGTGGACGGCTTCGTCGTCGCCCTGAGCGACCACGCTGACGTCGTTGTTCGACGAGCCGTTCGCCGTCACAGTCTTCGCTGCGGCTTTCTGGGGCGCGTCGAGGTGCGTCGTGGTGGCTGCGCCAGGGGACTGGGGATTGGGGACCGGGGATTGGGTCGATTCCGCAGTTTCGGCGGATGTTTCCGGTGTCGTGCCCGCCTCGTCGAGCTTGGCCAGCACGTAGTCGGCCATCTTCTCGAGGGTGGGGTAATCGGCGAGGCGGAAGTCCTCGTCCTTGGGGAGTTCGAAGCCCTCGCGGACGTCGGCCATGATCTCGGCCTGCTTGACGGTATCGATGCCGAGGTCGGCCTCGAGCTCGAAGTCGAATTCGATCTCGTCGGGGTCGTAGCCGGTCTTCTCGCAGAGGACGCCGAGCATGGTGTCGAGGACGTCGTCGCGGCTCAGTGCTGGGGATTGGGTGGCTGCGCCAGGGGACTGGGGATTGGGGACCGGGGATTGGGTCGATTCCGCAGTTTCGGCGGGTTTTTCCGGTGCCGTGCCAGCCTCGTCGAGCTTGGCCAGCACGTAGTCGGCCATCTTCTCGAGGGTGGGGTAGTCGGCGAGGCGGAAGTCCTCGTCCTTGGGGAGTTCGAAGCCC
>JBNJFZ010000216.1:0-8103 GCA_051747295.1 Myxococcota bacterium | reverse complement strand
TGTTTGGGGTCGAGGGCGACTTCTTGTGGTCGTGCGGCCATCTTGGCCGCACGCGGTCGCTGCGCCCAAGATGGGCGCAGCACACTTCAACGCGAGCGACTTTGCGACCGTGCTGCCAACAGACCAAATATGAACAGAAGCGCACCACTCGCGCCCCCGGGGCCCGACGCGCTGCCGCACCCGCAGCCGTCTTCCTCACCGGCCGCATCCGAGCCGTCCGTCGGGCAACCGTCGGGGCCGTCGCCGGCCTCCAGCGGACAAGCATCATCGGCGTCCGGGATGCCGTCATCGTCGGAGTCGGGCTGGCCGATTTGCACGGTGATATCGCGCGTGTCGTCGGCCTGCCCGTCGCTGACGGTCAGCGTCAGCTCCAGCGTGCCTACGTCGTCGACCGTCGGCGTCCAGCCGAACGCGCCACTGGTCGTATCGAGGTTTGCGCCGGCGGGCATCGGTGCGACGCCGTAGGTCAGCGCATCGCCGTCGGGATCCTGTGCGACGAGCTTGAACGACAGCGTGTCGCCGGCCGCGACCATCAACGTCGCCCCGTCTTCCGGCGTCGGCGATACGAATTCGGGCGCGCTATTTTCTCCACCGCCCTCTTCGATCGTCACGGTTGCGGTGAGGTCGTCGCATTCCGACGGCGTGCCGTCGTCGCAAACCTCCACAGCGAGCTCGCAGGAGCCAGCCGCATCCGGCGTGAACGTGTAGGCCGCGCCGCTGAACGTGCCACCGCACGTGTCCGCGCTCAGAACAGCCCAGGCGAGCGCGTGGTCTTCGACGTCTTCGGCCTGGGCGTCGTAGCGATATTCGGTGCCGACTGTCGCTGTCGACGGCGGCGTATTCGTGATCGTCGGCGCGTCGTTGATGGGCTCCACGGTCACCGTGACGGTCGCTGTGGCCGTATTCGAGCCGTCGGAAACCGTGTAGTCGAAGGAATCCGTCCCGTTAAAATCGGCCTCCGGCACGTACTCCACCTGGCCGCTCACCACACTCGCCGTACCGTTCGCCGGCTGCGTGACCGACTCCAGGGTCAGCGTGTCGCCGTTTCCGTCGCTGTCGTTCGCGAGCACGTCGATCGTAACCTCAGCGTCCTCGTCGACCGTCGCCTCGTCGTCTTCGGCGACCGGCGGGACCTGCAGCGAGCCGTAGATATACGCGCCACCGATATCCGCCTGCGCACCATCGGCCTGCAATGCGCCGACCGCGATCTCATTGGCCCCGGCCGCGACCGACCAACCATAGTCGTCGTCGGCCGCGCCATTGCTCGCGAGCAGCTTTTCGACCTGCCCCCAGTTACCGGCACCTCCTGCATCGCGGCTGAAAACATACGCCGCGCCCGCTTCGTTTCCGTTGCTGTCGTTGTACTGCGCGCCTATCACGAGCTCGTCGCCCTCTAACGACGCTGAGGTGCCAAAGCGACCGTTCGACACGGGGTCGCTGGGCACCAGCGTTTTGACCTGACTCCAATCGGTCGACGAAGCGCTCGACCGCTCGTAGACGTACGCGGCCCCGGACTTGATGCCGCCTTCGTAATCGTTCATCGCACCCGCGACGATCGTGTCGCCGCTGATCGCCACCGACATGCCGAGGTTCCCGCCGTCCTGGCCGTCGTCGGCCAATAGCTTATCGACCTCGGTAAAGTCAGTGCCGCCCGCAGCCCCACGCTGAAAGACATAGGCGGACCCGAGGGAGATGGTCGCTTCGTCACTGGCCAACGCCCCGACGACCACGAGGTCCCCGTCCAGATCCACCGCACCACCGAAGTTATCATTGACCTCCGCATCGCTCGCCTGCAGCTTGGCGACCTCACTCCACGCGCCGTTGGACTTTTCGAAGACGTACGCCGCTCCCCTGTCCTGGTCCTGGTTGGCCCCGACGACGATGACGTCACCGTCGACTGCAACGGCGCGGCCAAAGGCGGCCGATTCGGACGAATCGGAGGCCGTCAGCCTCGCGACTTCCGTCCAGTCGCCGTTGCCGTCGCGCTCGTAGACATATGCAGCGCCAGCGCCGACTGTGCTGGCGACGGTCTGCTTGAAGGCACCGACCACGATGACGTCGCCATCGATGGCAGCGGACCAGCCGAAGGAGTTGTGGGCCGCCAGGTCGCTCGGCACTAACTTCGCGACCTCGCCCCACTGATTCGCCCCGCCCTGGTCACGCTCGTAGACATAGGCTGCACCAGAATTCGACCCAGCGGCGTCCGCGCGGTGCGCCCCGACGACCAACGTTCCCTGGCTCAGCCCGACGGCCGACCCGTACGAGCTGTACTGCTCGGGGTCGGATGCATGGACCTTCGCGACCTCGTCGTACGGCGCCGCGCTCATGACCTCGAGCGACGCCGACGACCGCTCTTCGCCCGGCTGCGGACTATCCTCGACCGCGCAGCCAGCCGCGATCACAAAAACCAAAAGCGTCGCCAAGAATCGACCAGACAAATAGGTACGCATCTCACCACTCCGTGCGAAAATGAGAATTCGTGCGGACAGCTTACCACCCTAACCGCACGGTTAACACGCTCGCCGAACTCATGCTCGCATCGTCGGCCGAGGGCAGCAGGCACCCGCGCTTCCCGACCAATGACCCACTCCCCCATATCTCCCACATCTCCCACTCCCCCAACCCCCCAAACTCCTCAGCAAGCTGTCTCGGTCGAGGACAACCGCTTGACCGCTCCCTGGCAACATCTGTATCAACAACGGTCGCTGCAAGTGATGCAAGCGCCGCCATCGTCGCCGCTTGATCTGTCTGCCGTGCGCCCTCGATGAAACGCCCAAACCCGCTGAGCCTACTATGTTTAACCTGAATGCCCGTCGCCTACTCGCCCTGCTCCTCACGTTTTCGCTGCTCACCGCCGCCTGTGCGGATGACAACGGCGAGCAGAATAACGGCCAGCAGGACACCGGGAGTCTGGCTGACGTCTACGATGATGCGGGCGATGTCGGCGCCGACTCAGAGGACAGCGGCGACCCGATTGTGCGCGACGAGCCACTCGATGACTTCGTCGGCGACGACAGCGGCTTCGAGTACGAGGTGGGCTGGGAGCGATCGACCTCCCTTGCAGATACCTGGCTGCTCGACGTCACATCCGGGGAGTGGCGCTCCGAGGACGAAGTCGACCGCACCACCTGGCGCCACGACGTCATCCTGACGGTACCCCAGAACGCCGACACCACGACGGCCCTGGTGATCATCAACGGCGGTGACAACGATGGGGCGCCCCCCGAACAGAGCGACGACGCGGTCACGACCGCCGAGCTCGTCGGCTCCCTCGTGCGCACCCCGGTGGTGAGCATCTCCCAGATCCCCAACCAACCTCTGACGATCGTCGGCGAGGGCGAGGACATGGTCGAAGACGACCTGGTCGCCTCCAGCTGGCATAAGGCGATAGAGACCGGCGACCCGACCTGGTCGGCCTACTTCCCGATGGCCCGCGCGGTGGTCCGCTCGATGGACGCCGTCCAGGACCACATGTCGCAACAGGACCAGCCGGTCGAAGACTTCGTACTGACCGGCTTCTCCAAGCGCGGCGCCACCACCTACCTGGCCACGGCCGCCGACGCGCGGGTCATCGCCATGGCTCCGGGGGTCTTCGACTTTCTGAACTTTCGCCCCCAGGCTGCCCATCACCTGGCGGTCTACGGCACGCCGGCTCCGGCCGTTGCGGACTACGCGGAGTACAACCTGCTCGAACGCGTCGAAAATCCCGAGGCGCAGGTCCTCTTGGACACCAGCGACCCCTACGCCTATCGCGACCGCTTCACCATGCCCAAGCTGATCGTGGCCTCGCCGGGCGACCAGTTCTTCCTCCCGGACGCCATGCGCTTCTACATCGACGACATCCCCGGCGAGACCCTCGTGCGCTATGTGCCGAACACCGGCCACGGGCTGACTCAGCCGGGCGAGGACCTTTTGGACACCATCGACCCGCTGGTTCAGTGGTACAAGGCGATCGCCAACGGCGACGCGCGCCCCGAGGTCAGCTGGACCCACGATGCGGGCGAGCTGACCATGACGACCTCGCCCGAGCCGACGTCGGTCAACTTGTGGACCGCCACGAATGAGGAAGCACGCAACTTTCGCATGGACGTCGTCGGCGCCATCTGGGAATCCGAGGAACTGACGGCCGACGCCAACGGCGAGTTCTCGGCTACGGTCGACGCACCGAGCGCCGGCTACACGGCCTACTTCCTCGAAGCGACCTTCGGCGACGAGATCTACACGACGCAGGTCTACGTCACGCCGGACGATTGAGTGGGTGGCCCAAATTCCGATTCGGAACATCTCAGCTATACGTCTTCGAGCTCGTTCGGCGTGAGAGACCGCAACTTCATGCCCCACTGGAGGGGGGCACGACCTGAGCCCCGGACCCAAGACTGCCACACTGTGAGCCCTCAGAGGAAGCGGGATATGTCCTAAACGGCCGCTCCTCACTCGTCAGCTCTGGGAAGCTCAACGCGAAACACCGATCCCTCTCCGAGTTGCGTCTCCACCTGCATTTTCCCGCCCACATTCTCGACGATATTACGACAGATCACGAGCCCCACCCCCGGCCCATGAAGCTCGCCTTCTGCCACAGCCAGGGGTCCAAAAACCTGAGCCAGCTCATCTTCGGACATACCTTTCCCAGAGTCGGAAACATCGATGACGGCATACTCCCCTTCCAGACGAGTGGTGATACCTATCGCGGCCTCATCGGGCTCCTTGTCGGTAATCTGCGTGATGGCGTTGTGCAATAGATTGACCATGAGATGCGCGAGCTGTGCTTTGGACATCGCCACATGTATTTTCTCAGGCCAGTAGTCTCGCCGTAGTAGAGCCCGAGAGGTCAGAAGGTGGGAGACCGTCTGGATTGCGGCTTCAATGCCCGCATCCAGTTCTGCACCCTGGGACTCCGCGTCGCCGTCGATTGTCGAGAATATCCGCAAGCTGGAGACTGCATCTCGGATACGTTCGAGTCCATCCAGCGTATCCAACAGCATCTCTTCAACGTCGGCCGACGACAGGCCCAGGTCTTTATCTGCGGCTTCGTTTACGCCGCCGTCTACCAACAGGGCCTTGGCCAGCATCTGGATATTCGACTTTGCATATGCCAGCGGATTGTTGATCGCGTGGGCCAGGCTCGAGGCCAATAATCCCACGGTGCGAAATCTATCCAACTCCATCAAGTTCGAGCGCAACGCCTCCTTTTCAGTTATATCCTCCTTGATGGCGATGAAGTGCGTGATCTCATCACCATTGAGTCGCACGGGCCGTATACTCTGCCGTTCGGTGTAAAAGGCGCCATCCTTGGTGCGGTTGACGAGTTCTCCGCGCCATGTCTCACCGCGCTGGAGGCTCGACCACATTTGAGCGTAGAATTCCTCCCCCTGAACTCCCGACTTCAAGATCCTCGGGTTCTCGCCGATCACTTCCTCGCGCTCGTAACCGGTCATCGTCGCAAATGCGGGGTTGACCCAAATGATCTCTGCAACTCGATTGGTGATGACGACGCCGTGCGCAGCCGCCTCAATGCTCGTCTCGAGTAAGCGCATCCACCGCTCTGGTTCCATAACATCCTCTCGGGTAGCCACTTCTACGGAAGCTCGCCGTCTGCCTTAAAGTCAACGCGGCAACGAGACCGTGACCCCGCTCAAGCCCTGACTTGGCACCAAGAAAGCTTGAAACCCCGTTGCTCCCTCACCAGTCAGGGTGTTCGACGTCTTCGCCGAACAAAAGAATTCGCCGACACAGTGAATCTACGATCACACATCGTTCACCTCCGTTCCAGTTCCAAGAAGACGGTCGAGGCGTGGTCGCTCTCTAGACGTGTCGTCCTCGATATGAAAATTTGTTGGTTCTTGTGAACAGTTGCGCTTCGAATCGACACCGGGAGTTCTCTCGTGCAAACACTTCGACCCATTTCTCAGGCCGCAGCCTCGGTCGCGCTACTCGTATTCATGCTGGCATCCTGCACGGGCAACGCTTCAGACGATGACGGTCAGAGTCCCGACTCGTCGGTCGATCAGGACGCCTCCGAAGACGTGACTTCGGATGGGACGACGGAGTCCGAGGACGCCGACGCCCGTGACGACACGAGTGATGCCGAGGACATCGAATTCGAAGAGACCGCCGAGGACATCGCCGCGGTCGACGCAGAGCGAGCCACCCCCGAACAAATCGGCGTGTCCATTCCGCTGGATGCATCGCTGTCGGGCTACGACGCGGCATCCGTGCAGTACCGCAAGCGTGGAACCAGACCGTGGCGCGAGGCACATCCGCTGGTGCGCATCCACCCCGAGTGGATCGACAACGATCCCGCACCGCCGCAGGAACCAGTCGAAGCCTTCGCAGGATCGATCTTCGATCTGGAGCCGGCCACGACCTACGACGTCGAGATCACGCTCGACGACGAGGACGGCGAGCACGAACAGAAGACCTTCAGGCGCATCCTGTCGACTCGCGCGCTCCCCGAACCCGCGGGAGACGCTACGGTCACCGCGACACCGTCGGATAATTTGCAGGAAAAGGTCGACGCGCTCGGCCCCGGCGATGTGCTCGAGCTCGACAGCGGCACCTACGAGGTCGACACCTTGAGAATCGGAGTGTCGGGAACCGAGAGCGAACCGATCTACATTCGCGGCGTATCACGAGAGGACGTCGTCATCGAGAATACGTCCGGCCGCGTCATTCGCATCCACGAGGTCTCCCACGTCATCATCGAGAACCTGACCGTTCGCGGTTCCGGTACCGATTCGGGCACCGACGCCAGCTCTCGCGGGGTCTCGCTTATGGGCGGCACCGACGCGGCATTCATCACCGTCCGACACCTCGATATCGTCGGCGTGGATATGGGCGTGGTCGCGACTGGACCACTCGAGTCGACACTGGTCTACGACAACGACATTCGTGGCAACAACGGCTGGGATGATAACTTCGTCGGCAGGACGTCGTGGAATGACGATGGCATTCGGCTCCCCGGCCGCGGCAACTGCGCCTTCGAGAACACGCTGGACGGATTCGGCGACTCATTTGCCGTGAAGCGAGAGTATTTTTCGGCGGGAGTGCACTTCTATCGAAACCGGGTCAACGCCAGCGGAGACGATGCATTCGAGGGAGACTACAGCACTCGAAACGTCAGCTTTTACGACAACTACATCACCAATACCGCGAGGGTGGTCTCGCTGGACCCGTTGTGGGGTGGCCCCCTGTACGCGTTTCGAAATATCACCATCAATACCGCCAGCGGTCCACCCAAGTGGAATTCGAAAGGCAGCGGTTTTCTCGTCTATAACAACACGGTCGTCCGCACCGACGGCATCAACAATTGGGCGTACGTCCAGTACGCAAACGGCGCGCTCCGGAACTTCTCGTACCGCAACAACGTACTCATCTTTCGCGGCAGCAGCGACAACTTGCTGGCCTTCGAGCCCAGCGGAATCGACCCGGTCGACTGGACGCACAACGCCTGGTACCCGGACGGATCCGTGTGGTGGACGAATAGCGGCGGCTCCTTCGGCTCCCTCTCGGATGCCTTCGATGGATTGCCGGAGACGAGCCCGGTCTTCGGGGAGTCGACGCGGCGTCACGACCAACACGTCATCGCGACGTCATCGCCCTTCACATCGGACACGGACCCCACGCTCGGGGACGACTACCTGACCGAGGTGGCTCACTCGGCGGCGCCGACACCCGCCGAAGACGCGCGGATCCGCAACGCCGGCACGCCCATTCCAAACATCACCGATGGCTACGACGGCTCCGCCCCCGAGATGGGCGCGGTCATCCACGGACGCCCCGTCCCGCAGTGGGGCGCCAATCGAGATTGACGGGTTCTGACATCGGAAGGCTTCTGGTTCACGGGCGGCATACGCAGCCGATCAGGAGCCGCGTGTCGTGGCGAACCCGGAGCGGTGCGGCAGCGCTAAGCGACCCTTCCCCGGATTCGGGGAAGTACCCGAGCGGCCCACTCAATCCGGATCAGAGCCACCACACCCAAAAGCTTCGTCGCAAGTGGCGTGAAAGGCTCGGCGCGCGACGCTCTGTCGTCGCCGGGACCGCTCTGCCGGTCCCGAACGTGTTTCCACGCAAGTCGCGGCACGGAGGCCGCGAGGCGGGCACAGA
>JBNJFZ010000215.1:4116-8208 GCA_051747295.1 Myxococcota bacterium | reverse complement strand
TATCAGCCGGCGCAATACCAGGGAAAGCCGGTCAAGACCTGGATCGAGGTCCCCATGAACTTCAAGCTCGGGTGAGGGTCGCGTGAGACGCTTCATTGAGATGTCAGCGCGGGGATTGGTCGTGGCGCTGTGTGTCTTCGGCGCGCTCTCGAGCGTCTGGGTCGGTGTGTCGCTCGCCGAGGAGAATGAGGAGCGGGATGAGGCGGAGCCAGACTACGTGTCGCTGGCCGGCATGCTCGTGCGCGACGGGCACTACGAGCGCGCTGCGACCGAGCTCGCCAAGGTCGACCCCGCGAAAGAGGGCGTCGACACGAAGCTCTACTACACGCTGCAGGGGCTCATCGCGCTGCGCACCGGGGCGTATGAGCAGGCAGTCGGCCACTTCGATGAAGCCATCAAGCATGGCCAGACCGACGACATCGTCTTCGTGTACCTCGCGCAGGCCTACTACAACCTGAAGCAGTGGGAGCGCACGATTCTGTCGGTGCGCAATGCGGATGAGGCGGGTGAGGATATCCCGGACCTGTATCTGATGAAGGCGACGGCGCACAAAAAGTTGGAGCAGCGCCAGCAGGCCTGGGAGACGCTGCTCGCAGGCGGCGAGCAATTTCCAGAGCGCACGGAATTCCTCCGGCAGCGCGTGTTCCTGCTCATCGACATGGGCCTGTATCAGGAGGCCATGACGCTGGGGCATACCTACTTCGAGGTCGCCGAGCCGACCGTCGACGACTATATCGCGATCGGCGAGGCGCTGCGCCGCGCCGGCGTACACGACCGGGCGCAGGTGATCTTCGAGGAAGCGCGCCTTCGCTACCCCGACAAAAACAAGATCGTCGTCCACCTCGCCCACACCTACCTGGCGACCGGCCATATGCTGACCGCAGGCGAGCTGATGCAGATCGCGGCCGAGGATGACCCGAAATACATCATGGAGGCCGCTGAGCTGTTTCGCCGCGGCGGCGCTTACCAGCGCGCGCTCTACATGAACTCGCAGGTCGTCGACCAGAAGGCGAAGTTCAAGCAGCGGGTGTCTATCCTGCTCGACCAGCGCCGGTTCGTGAACATCGCGGCGATGGAAGCACGGCTCAGCCGCCTCGGGCTGCTCGAGGACCAGAATATTTTGTACACGTTGGCCTACGCGAACTTCAAAGCCGGCGATTACGAGGATGCGGAGCGGCTGCTGCGCAGGATCACGGATTCCGAACTCTTCAAGAGCGCTGTCGAGTTGAGGCGCGCGATTCAGGTATGTGCCGAGGAACCGTGGCGATGTTGATGTCAGGTTCGTTGCGAAAAGCGGTGGCGCTGCTGGTGTTTGGTGTGTGTTTATGCGCCGCCGCTACTGGATTTTCCCAGACCGCCGCCGACGCCGAAGGCCGCGCGATCGGTGAGCTCCACGTGGTCGTGTTTGGACCACCGGAGGGGCTGCCGCTGGAGGGCGTGACCGTCGAGGCTGTCGGCCCCGACCCTCAGATCGCCGAGACGAATGACGATGGGGCGGCCTGGATTCGGTTGCGCCCGGGCACCTACGACCTGAATCTGTCGGGCGGGACTGCTACGGGCGAGCGAGCCAGCGGCGTGGAGGTGCTGGCGGAGCACACCACCGAGGTGGTGGTCGAATTACAGGTAAACGGCGAGCCGGTCGTCGACATCGAGACGGTCGAAAACCCGGAGCTCGTCCGCGAGGAGCAGGCGGCTCGCCAGAAACAGCAAGACATGGATGCCGAGCCGGGCTCGATCGTCGGGACGGTGACGTCGGCCGAAAGTGGTAAACCGGTCGACGGCGCGCGCGTATTCGTGCGAGGCGTCCAGAAAGAGGCGCAGACCGACGCCGACGGCCAGTTCGCGCTGGAGGTCCCGCCCGGCGCTTTCGATATCTCGGTCATCCATCCAGAATTCAGCACCGCCTCCCGCGAGGCGATCGACGTGACGTCCGGTGAGTCCACCAATATATCGCTGCAGATGGAGCCGGCCGCGGTGCGTATGGCCGGCATGACCGTGACGATTCCGAAGATCGAGGGCGGTACGCTGGAGCTGCTCGAGCAGCGCAAGGACTCGAGCGCGGCGACCGATGTTATCGGCGCCGAGCAATTCTCGAAGACGGGCGATTCGACCGCGGCCGGCGCGCTGAGCCGTGTCACCGGGCTTACGGTCGTCGGCGGGAAATACGTCTACGTGCGTGGACTGGGCGAGCGGTATTCGAGCACGCTGCTCAACGGGGCGTCGCTGCCGAGTCCTGAGCCCGAAAAGCGGGTCGTGCCGCTGGATCTGTTCCCGACCTCGATGCTCGAGAGCGTCACGATCCAGAAGACCTACACCGCGGATATGCCCGGCGAATTCGGTGGCGGCGTGATCCGGATGGAGACGCGCTCGTATCCCAGCGACTTCGAGTGGAGTGTCGGGCTCTCGACCGGCTTCAACACGGATACGACGTTCCGAGAAGCGCCGGTCTACCGGGGTGGAAGGCTCGATTGGTTGGGCACCGACGATGGATCGCGGGCCGTGCCGTCCGAGCTCGCCGAGGCCACCGAGGGCGGTCAGCGACTCGTCAAGAAGGGGCCGCTCAGCGACGCGGGATTCACCGAGGAGGAGCTGCGTACGCTCGGTCGCTCGCTCAATCAGGAGTACAGCGTCGAGGACCAGTTCGTGATCCCGGATTTGAGCATCGACGCGTCGATCGGAGACGCGTGGGAGCTGGGCGACGGGGTCGAAGCCGGATTTCGCATCGCGGGTTCCTACTCGCGTGGCAACGACCGCGACGTGGGCGTGATCCGCTCGATTCGCGCAGCCGATGACGAGGACGGCGTCGAGCCGCTCAACCGATACGATGACGTCGAGAAGTATACGATCGACGTTGTGACCGGTTTGATCGCCACGTCGGGACTCCGGATCGGCGAAAATCACGAGATCGAGCATGCGTCCCTGCTCAATCGCATCACCGACGACGTCGGGCTGGACTATTCGGGCTTCAACTCGGACCTGGGGAGTCGGAGCCAGATCGAGCAGCTCGAGTGGCTGGAGCGCCAGTTGATGTTCCATCAATTGACCGGCTCGCACACGCTGGAGGGTTGGGGTGACACCGAACTGGACTGGGGCTACGCCTACTCGCAGGCCAAGCGCTTCGAGCCGGACAATCGGCTCAGCCGCTACGACTTTCGCGACCGCGAGGATGGATTCGCGCTGTCGCGGCTGCCGGAGGGTAATCGACGGCTGTGGGCGGATCTGGCGGACAATAACCACGATGCGTCGTTGGATGTGAAGATCCCGTACGGTGTCTGGAGCGGCCTGGACGCGACTCTGCAGACCGGCGCGAACGTCGTGTTCAAGCGCCGAGAATCGGATACGCGACGCTTCGGATACGACGTGAATACCAACGAATACGACGTGCTGTCAGCGCCGCGCGATGAGCTATTCGTCGACGAGAATATTGGCCCGGGCGAGCCGTTTACGCTCAGCGAGTCGACCCGGGAGACCGATGCCTACACCGGTTTGCAGGACGTGCTCGCCGGGTATTTAATGACTGATTTGCCGATGACGTCATCGCTGAAGTCGAATTTCGGGGCACGCGTGGAGTACTCGCGGCAGGTCGTCGAGACCTTCAACCCGACCAAGCCCGACGACATTCAGGACCGCGCCGATATCGAGAAGGTCGACGTGATGCCGGCGGTCAACCTGACGTACGAGTTCACCGAGAAGATGCAGGTTCGCGCCGGGGCCTCGCAGACGGTGAACCGGCCGAACTTCCGCGAGCTGTCGTCGTCGATCTCGGAGACCGTCGTGGGTGGCGACGTCGTCCGGGGCAACCCCGACCTCGAGCGTGCCCAGATTCGCCACCTCGACGCCCGCTGGGAGTGGTATCCGGACCGCGGGCAGTCGCTGTCGTTCGGCGCGTTCTACAAGAGCTTCGAGAGCCCCATCGAGTATACCTACCAGGCCGGCGCGCAGCCGCTCCTGGAGCCGCGCAACGTCGAGGGCGCCAACAACTACGGTGTGGAGGTCGACTTTCGCAGCAGCCTGGAGCTCATCGACGAGGCCGTGCGCGACTTCTACGTCTCGGGCAACGTCGCGCTCATCCAGTCGCGGCTGACGATCGGC
>JBNJFZ010000215.1:0-4016 GCA_051747295.1 Myxococcota bacterium | reverse complement strand
GTTGGTGGTTGGCGCAGATTTGCGGGAATGACTATACTCGGCGCGACGTCATCCGCTCGACCCATCGAGGCTCACGTGTCTCAATTTCGGAAGTTCCTTCAAGTACTGCTCGTCGTTGTCGTTGCCAGCCTTGCGTGGTCGTCGACGGCGACGGCTCACCAGACCGCGTTGAGCACCATGAAGGTCGATGTGGAGCCGGCCGACAAGCGGGTCGACGTACGGCTGACGATGGAGCCGACCGACCTGACCGATCACCTCGAGATCGACCCCGATGGCGACGGCTTTTTGAACCAGGACGAGCTCGCCGAGGTCAAACCCAGGCTCGGTGAGTATATCGCGCCTCGCCTGCAGGCCTTCAACGAGGAGCGTGCGTGCCCGGTCGTGACGGCGGAGTTCGTCGACACCGGTCGGCTCGAGCCCACGATGACGTTTCGCAAGGTCTTCGAGTGCGAGGAGCCGCTGCGAAAGCTCGGGCTGTCGAATACGGTGCTCGTCGAGTCGCCGGGCGGCTATACGCACTACGCGAAGATCGTAATCGGGCAGGATGTCCATACAACGGTCTTCAATGCGGGGTCCTCGAGCTACGAATTCGAGGTCGAGCCGGTCGACGAGGTCTCGGCCGAGCCGGCGCGAGCCGAGGCGCAGAGCTTCTGGGACGTCGCCCCAAAGTTTACGTGGCAGGGGATACTGCACATCGTGCTCGGGCTGGACCACGTGTTGTTTGTGCTGTGCTTGCTCCTGGCGGCGCGCGAGATCAAGCGCCTCATCGCCGTCGTCACCACCTTCACTGTCGCGCACTCCATCACGCTCGCCCTCTCCACCCTGGAGATCGTGGTGGTGCCGGCCGCGATCGTCGAGCCGCTGATCGCGCTGTCGATCGCGTGGGCGGCCGTCGAGATTATCCTCGGGCGCGAGCCGGGCGACTATCTGTACGCGCTGACCTTTGCGTTCGGGCTGCTACACGGCTTCGGCTTTTCGTACGTGCTGCGTGAGGTCGGGCTGCCGGCGGACGCGCTCACGAGCGCGCTCTTTACGTTCAACGTCGGCGTCGAGCTCGGGCAGATCGCGATCGTCGCGCTGGCCTACCCGGTCATGAAGTGGGCCGAGGATCGCGACTGGGGCGGGATGGCTTTCCGGGTCGTGGGCGGGGGAATCCTCGCGATTTCGGTCTACTGGCTAGTCGAGCGGGTGATCGCTGCGTTTTGAGCCATCCAAATCCTCATCGCCCTGCCGACCGTTCGGTAGGCAGGGCGCATCCATTCGGTAGACGGTTGGACATCAGGTCGAGAGTCGAGTAGAGTGAGCCGCGATTCAACCAAACGACAAAACCCATTGATTCAGGCGGAATCCCGATGAAGTCTGGCACCCGAGCAGCTCTAGTGCTGTCGCTATCCCTATTCGCATTTTCTTGTGGCCCCGAAGGCGAGGAGGCGTTCGAGCGTGCGCAGCCCGCGGCGCCGGAGGTCGAAGATCGGTATGCGCTGGTCAACGGCTGCTACACCGTGGACGCCGCGGCTCCGGGCACGGACGTCGCCTGGTTGCTGTCGTCCGATATGGAGGCCGGAACCTTCGCGTTCAATGCAGGCGATGACGAGGCGGCCTCGCGGTTCTTCCTGCGAGCCTCGGATCTCGGCACGTACTTGCTCTACGACGCCGACGAGGGCTACGTCGTAGCCGAGGACGGCAAGTTGGTGCGCAAGACCGAGCTCAGCTCGGACATCTTCGAGCTCGATGACAGCTTTCTGCCCGGTGCGCAGTGGGTCGTCGAGGAGTCGACGACTGACCCCGACCGCTTCATCATGAAGAACCTCAAGTCCGGCGAGTACCTGACCGCCGATGGCTTCATGGACAACCCGGATTCCGCCGCCGAGATCACCTTCTACGAGGCAGAGGGCTGCACCGAGTATCCCGAGTTGTCGCTCGATGCCGAGGGTACAGTCGAGCCACGCCAGTGGGACGACGGCTCGGTCTACGGCTTCGTCGAGACCCACTCGCACATCATGACGAACTTCTCGTTCGGCGGAGCGGGCATCTTCCACGGCGCACCCTACCACCCGCTGGGAATCAAGCATGCGCTGCCGGCCTGCGAGATGTTCCACGGGGAGGAAGGTCGTCAGGACTTGTTCGGATACGGCTTCGACCAGGGCGACGATCTGGATCAGGACAAGATGCTCCAGGCGTTGGTCTCGGGCCGAACGCCGGACCCGAATCACGAAACCGACGGTTATCCGACGTTCACCGATTGGCCCAACGCCCACAGCAGCTCGACCCACCAGACCCAGTACTGGCTGTGGATGAAGCGCGCGTATATGGGCGGGCTGCGCCTGATGGTCCAGCACGCCACGAGCAACCAGATCATCTGCGACCTGCTCGAGGGCAGTGATGCCCAGCCGACGCGTTATTCGTGCAACGACATGGTGGCGGTCGACCGCATCCTCGAGGAGACGCGCAAGCTCGAGCGGTATATCGACGCGCAGTCGGGCGGGCCCGGAGAGGGCTGGTTCCGTATCGTCGAGTCGCCCCAGGAGGCGCGCGACGTCATCAATGACGGCAAGATGGCCGTGGTGCTCGGCATCGAGACGTCGAACCTCTTCGACTGCTTCCTCGTGCCGCCGGACGGCTTCGAGCGATGCACCGAGGCGGACGTCATCGCCAAGCTCGACGAATATTACGACAAGGGCGTGCGCGCGCTGTTCCCCGTCCACAAATACGACAATGCGTTTTCGGCGGGAGACGGACATCGACAGCTTATCGAGCTCGGTAACTTCGGCCAGACCGGCCACTACTCGAACTTCACCACGGATTGTCCCGACGTGCCGGCGCGCTTCGACCAGGGTGACGTCGTCATCGGCGGGCTCAACGAGCCGCGCGATGACTACTGGGCCGAGCCGCCCGTGGATATGACCGAGTTTTACCTCGATCCCGTCGGCAAGCTGCTCGACAACGCCGACAGGCTCCTCGGCGACCCACTCGAGGGCGATTACTGCCAGAATCACGGCCTGACCGACCTGGGTGAATTCCTGATCCGCGAGATGATGAAGCGTGGCATCATCCTCGAGATCGACCACCTCCCGCAGCGCAGCTACGAGCGCGCCTTCGAGATGATCGAGGCCAACGACTATCCGGCTGCAGGCACCCACGGCGGCTACTGGGATGGACGCATTTACGGAACCGGCGGCGTATCGAAGTTCGGCTTTGGCAATTGCGCCGACCCCGAGAATCCCGGTTCGCGCGTCGACAACCTGGAGCGGCGCATCGATCTGATGGAGCAGGCCGGCAAATATCCGGCCGAAGGCTTCGGGTTCGACCTCAACGGCTTCGCCGGCGCTCCCGGACCACGATTCGGCGACGACAGCGTGTGCAACACCCCGCAGGAGGAACCGCTCGAGTACCCGTTCGACTCCTACAACGGCGACGTCACCTTCACGCAGCCGCAGCTCGCCGACCGCACCCCCGACTTCAATACCGAGGGCCTGGTGCACATCGGCATGGTGCCCGAGCTGATTCAGGACGTGCGCAACACCGGAGTGTCCGACGAGCAGCTCGAGCCGTTGTTCCGCTCCGCCGAGGGCTACCTGCGAATGTGGGAGAAGGCCGAGCAGCGCGCCGATGCGATCCGGAATCAGTAGGGGCTTGCCATTCTAATTCGGACGGAGCCGCGAAAGCGTGAGGACTGAGGCTGTTGCCATTGTGAATCCGCTGGCCGGTGGCGGCTCGGTGGCGCGTGGACGCGCCGAGCTCGAGCGGGCGCTCCTGGAGCGTTTGCCGGGGCTGCGGATTCGGTACACGCGCTACGACGGACACGCCACTCGGCTGGCGCGAGATGAAGTCGAAGTGGGCACACGCGTCGTCTTGTCGGTTGGTGGCGACGGCACGCACGGCGCGGTCGTCGACGGCATCATGGCGGCGGAGCCGGAGCCCGGCGAGGTGACGTTGGTGCCGCTTCCGGCGGGCACGGGCAGCGATTTTTGCCGGCTGACGAACGGCGGGCGCTCGCTGCTGGCGTCGATCGAGGC
>JBNJFZ010000214.1:0-8218 GCA_051747295.1 Myxococcota bacterium | reverse complement strand
CGGCGTGCCCGGTTTCCAGCGCTGACTGACCTTAGAGAGGCTCATCGGTCGACCTCGTCGAGCCAGTCAGCGAGGCGGTCTGTCCACTGCGACTCCAGCGCCCTGCCCTCGAGTGACTTTGCTGCCAGCGCACCAACTCCGGCGGAAAGCAAGGCAATCTCATCGGCATCGGCGAGCATTCGCGTGGTCATCGATGTCTCGGTGACGGGCCGGTCGTACAGCTCGAGCACGCCGCGGCGCGTCACGCCCGGGAGCAGCCCGTAAGCCTCGGGCGTACACGCCTCGCCGTCTATGACGACCACGATATTCGCCCACGCGCACTCGCCGACGCGGCCGCCCCGCGACACCCCAATCGCGTCGTCGTACCCATCGCGTCTCGCCCGCCGGAGCTGCTCGACCGACCGTAGATAGCTGGTCGTCTTGTGCTCGGCGAGGGGGTCGTCCGGCAAGTACCAGCCCTTCAGCACTCCGAGAGCCGGCCGCGCACGGTCGCCATATTCGCGAAAGCGCGCACGAATGCTCCCGGTGCCGCCAAACGGCGCTGACTCCGAGCCTCGACTCACCGTCACGCGCCAAAGGCCCGCCCGACGCCCCTCGACGCTCCTCAGGACAGCGCACGCGTCGCGGATCCGCTCGCGCTCGAAGCCCAGATACTCGCCGGACGCCTCCAGCCGCTCGACATGCCAGTCCAACCACCGAATCGTGCCGTCTTGCCGTACACGCACGGTCTCGAAGAGGCCATCGCCGTACAGATATCCCCTGTCGTCCTCGGAGAGCGGGCGTTGGGTCATCCTTCCACCGCCTCGAAGAACGGCGCCGCCTTCACGAGCGCTTCTTCGTACTCGGCTTCGGGCTGCGATTGCGCGACGACCGCGCCGCCAGCCCCGTACCTCGCCACGCCGTCGCTGATCGTGGCCGTGCGAATCAAGACATTGCTGTCCATCCGTCCATGCCGCGAGGCGTAGAACATGCTGCCGGTATACGGGCCGCGCGGCGTCTCCTCGAGCTCGGTGATGAGCTCGATGGCGCGCAACTTCGGGGCTCCAGTGATGCTACCGGCGGGAAATGAGCTCAAGAGCACGCTCAACGGCGATAGCGAGTCGTCCAGCGTCCCCTCGACCGTGGAGACGAGGTGGTGGACGCCGTTGAACGTCTCCAATTCACAGAGTGCGGTCGCGCGCACGCTCCCGAGCTCACAGACCCGAGTGAGGTCGTTGCGCATCAGGTCGACGATCATGATGTTCTCGGCCCGGTCTTTCTCGCTGGCGAGTAGCTCGTCGGCGAGTCGGCGGTCTTCAGCTGCGTCGCGCCCTCGCCCGCGCGTGCCCTTGATCGGGCGTGTCATCACATGACCCTCGTCGACTCGCACGAATTGTTCGGGGCTCGCTGAGAGAATCTGCGTATCGCCCGCATTTAGATAGCCGCCAAAGCGGGCCGACGAGGTCGCCCGCAGCCGCCGATAGAGCTCGAATGGCGAGCCCGGCCAATCTGCCTCGAATCGCTCTGTGTAGTTGATCTCGAACGTCTCGCCCGCATAGATCGCGTCGATCGATGCCTGTGCTCGCCGTACGTACGCCTCTCGAGCGACGGTATGTCGTACCCGGCCCGAAAGAGCGGCAGGCAGCGCTTCCGGACCCGCAACCGCCGCCTCATCGAGCGCGGCTTGCAGTAGTTTCAGGCATCGGCTCGGCTCACCGATGAGGTGCCACTTGCCTGTCTCGTGCTCGTAAAGCGCGGCCCCCGGGTAGTCGCCGACCCAGATGTCCGGGACTCGCCTCGGCCGCGGCGTGGCCCGAACGTCATCGAGCTGGTGTCCGAACTCGAACCCGAGAAAACCGGCCAGGCCGCCTACGAACGGCAGGTCGTCAACCTCGGCTTGCTGCATCTTCGACTCGCGCGCGAGCAGCCAATGTGCGGCATCTTCCACCGCGTCCCCGCTCTCTGTCTCGAAGAACTCCGCGCCACGACCGACCAGGACGCACTCCGGTGCACACGTGATGATGCTCCAGTCCCCGGAGTCAGCCCGAGTGCCTGAATCAAAAAAGATGAGCCCGTCGGCATCGCGTCCAGCGAGATAGCTGGCCACGGCCAACGGGCCCAGGTTTGAGCGTACGACGCTGTGCATCAACGGTCGGATCGGGTCATTGCGACGGAATCGTGAAGATGATCTCGACACGGTCGTTCTTGGAAGGGTCTTCGGGGTAGCGAAGTTGCTCTTGGCCAAGCCCCGTCGTCGAAATACGCCCCTTCTTGATGCCTTCCGAGGTCATCATGTCTCGGACGTTGCGTGCACGCAGCTGCGACGTAGCCAGGTTTTGCGTCGCGCTACCGCGCTGCGTGTAGCCCTCGATGCGGATATTGGCCTCTTCGTACTTCTTGGCGAGCTCGAGCGCGGCGTTTAACAACGGCCGGCTGGACGCACGTACCGCCCCGGACCCCTCCTCGAACATCTGGGCGAGCACGACACGGACCCCATTGTTCTCGGTGATGGTAAACGGCTCACCGAATTTGTTGCGCGCGTCCTGCCGCAGGGCCTGACGTCGCGCGGATGGCTCCATCTTCTCCTGCTGTTCCTCGAATTTCGGGCGCGCCTGCTGCTCGGCCAGATCGAACATGTCGGCGGCCTTCTTCGCGCTCGAGACGACGCTGTCCGAGGCCCCGTCTTCGGCGAACATCTGTCGCGCGGACTTGAGGCTGTTTTCGGCGCGGTTGAACGATCCTTTTGCCAGCTCGTCGGCATTGACCTCGAGTGCCTCAGATCGCGCTTTCTCGGCGGCGTCGAGTTGATTCTGCGCGGCTTCGCGTTCGGCGGCATCCGTCGAATCACCGCGCTCGATATCCGAATTCTGCGTCGCCGCGGCACGGCGGTCCTTTTCAGCCTTCCTGCGGCGCGCCTGGGCGACCGTCGATCGCAGCTCGACCAGGCCCTCGCTGAGCTTGTCACGTTCTTGCTGCAGGTTCTCCAGCTTCGGGTTGACCTCGGCGACCTTTGCGTTCATCTCGTCGAGCCGTTGCTTCGCCTTGTGCTGCTCGGCGATCGCGGCGGCCGTTCGATAGCGCAGCTTGCCGAGTATCGCGTAGCTCTTGGCCTGTTCGACTTCACCCGACTCATAGGCCTGCAGCGCGACGCGGCGGTACTGACGCGACTCCCGGTAGTACTTCGATGCCCCGGGAGCATCTTTGACCTTTCTGGATTCGGGGTCCTGAAGGATATCCTCGAGCTGATTGAGCTCTTTGGGTTTCGGGGGTGTCGAGCAACCTGCTGACACCAGGCCGATGGATACCGCGAGCATCACGACGGCGAAAATTCGACTGGTCTTTTGCAACATCATGGAATGACTCCGAATCAATCACTACTGGAGTTGTTCGAGCTCGTCCTCGAGCTCCTTTCGTTCGTCTTCGAGCTTCTCGATTTCTTTCTTTAGCTTCGGAATCTGCTCTTCCTCCGCCTTGAAATACGCCTCTTCCTGGCGATCTGCGAGACGCTCGATCTCCTTGGCCGTGATCATCTCGTCCATCATCGTGATCGCGAACTCCACCTGCTTGAGGAGTCGCTTCGCCTTGCCTTCGTTCCCGTTGGCGAGCAGGACTTCGACATTTTCGAGCCACGTCTGCACTCGCTCCCGGTCTTTGGTCGCGACGTCCTCCTTGTCACGCTCGGCCTGCTGCTGGAGGATTTGCGAAAACTGGTCGACTTGCTGGCTGTACTTGCCCCCGTTATCTGCAAAGCTCGGCGCAGCAATGGCCAGAGCCAGCCCCAGGACAACGGCCAGCAAAGCCGCTTTGGTCGGTTCGAAAAGCTTCATGAACAGCTCCATCTCGCTCGGGAGGCGCTTCAGTCGAGCCACGCGCCTCCGTAAAACACACTGTCATCAATCGTGATCTTTCAATCGTTATAGCGGCTCGACAACAAGAACGCTACCGCTTCGCGAGCGCAGTTGTCGCAATAACCGTAGCGAGACCGCAGGTTTTCGAGCGTCGTCTCGACGGTCTCGAGCTCGTTGTCGGTCAGATTCGGGGAGTCGTCCTCGAAATACTCGAGCAGGTTTTCCTCGATACCCCGGATTTGCTCGACGCGTTCACCGTAGAACTTCTCCTGAAGCGCCTCGAAGTACTGTGGGAAGACCTCGCGGAAGTCGACTTGCTCGCCCGGATGGTCGATGGAATACGCTGCGATCGAGGAGATGAGATCCTTGCGGACGTCTTCGGGGTCCTCCTCGATGTGGAGGCGCTCTTCCATGTCTTCCATCAGCCGTTTGTCGGGCTCCTCGTATTCGTCGGTGATGGGGTTGTAGACTTTCTCACCCTTGAGCCACTGGCTGACGTGGTCGATGTACTTGCGGAACAGTTCCTCATACTGCTGTTCTTCGACAAGACCCATGGCGCCTCGAATTTCGCCATCGATGACGTCGAGGTAGCGATCTTTGACGGTTTGAATGAACTGGTCGTGGCGGTGGAAGTGACCGTTCGGCTTCATCTGGAGGAACGGGAAGACGGACTGGTCTTTGACGAGTTCCTCGAGCTCCTCGAACACCGCGAGAGGCGAAAGACAGGGATAGTCGTCGTTCTGGCTTGCGTTGAGCAGGATCATCTTCATCTCGCGCGGGCTCGCGCCCCGACGACCCTCGTAATCCGAAGAGCCCTCGCCCTCGCTCATCATCTCGGGGATGGCACGCTTGAGCTCACGCGACGTCTCGGGCGGCGTGTTCTCCGGGACCTTGCCGCGGGCGTAAAGATCCGCCTTCTCCAGCGGGGTCAGCGTGGAAATGATCTCGCGCACCTCGGCGCCGTAGTTGTCCGGATCCGGCCGCGTCAGTCGCGTCAACGTCGCCCAGAGGGACGCGACATGCGTCGTATGGGGGGCCAGGTGCTTGATGAAGTCGACCGACGAGACCTGCTGGTCGTAGACGACCTCTTCGACCGTGTAGTCGAGCAGATACGGCAGGCGCACCAACTCGATGCGCCCCTTGAACGAGGAGTAGTCCGGTGTCTGCTTGAATGCATCCAGGTAATCCTCGTTCGCCGTGGCCATCAACACCATGTCGAGGTGGAGGATTCGGTTCTCCAGCGCGACGCTGCCTTTCTCGCTCGTGGCGAGGAGGTATTTATTGAGCTCGGGTTGGCGCTTGAGCAGATCGTCGTACTCGATGATGCCGCGGTTGGCGTCGACGAGGTCGCCGAAGGGCTCGAAGATCGCCTGATTTTGCAGGCTGCTGGGGAGAGCTGATAGGCTGCGATCGGCCGTGAGTTGCCGAAGGTTCGCGTCCACGCGCATCTGGGGTTCGACGACCACAGATCCCACCCGATAGCGCCTGCTGATGAAGAACCGCTCGACCTGGATGTGCTTGAATACCTTCTCGAGATCGCCGCGGTACGCGGTCAACAGCGCATCGAAGATCTGCCGACTGGTATGGCTGAGGTCTCCGTTCAGGATATAATTGCTGACCACGAACGGGCTCTCGCCGTCCTGATTATCGTCGTCGGGCTCGGTCCTGAGGGCCTCGCCGTCGGCGTCGGTCATCCGTGGCTTGACGAGCTTCTCGATATGCTCTTCGAGTAATGTCGCGCGCTGCGCTTCCGGGACGAGTAGCAGCGGGTGGTCTTTGAGATCACTCGGGATCTTCGCGTCGATCTGTTCTTCGTCGAGGTAGGCGAACGTCTCGAGGTCGGTCTCCTCGGCCGTGCGCGCGCTGAATCCGTCGAACCCGATCGACGAACCGCTCGCGAGCCGCTCGTTCGGAAAGATCCAGTTGAACTTGTAGAGTGCACCGTCGTCGGTCTCGGAGTACGCCTCGAGCGCCCGCATCAGCACGTCGATAAACGTGCTCTTCGCGCTGCCGTTCGGTCCGTGGAGCAACAGTAGCTTGTTGACCTGACCCTGCCGCACGAAGTTGTCGAGCATGCGGAAGACGCGCTCCTGAGCGCGCTCCTGACCGACCAGGCGGTCTGCGCCATCGTCGAAGGGCACGTCGAACATCTTGAAGTGAGTGACGTCCCCCCAGACCTCCGGCTTTTTCTCGGTGCCGTAGTGCAGGAAGCAGTCACGGAGATATTGAACCGCGTTGCGCGAGTGGCGCCGCGGGTGCTGGGCAAACTCGTCCATGAACTCATGGAAACTCATTTGCCGACGTTTGTGTTCGTAGTTCTCCCGGACGTCGCGAGCGAGGTCGGAGAGAATGGTCTTGCCTTGGGTCATGCCTCAGTCATCTCCTGCGTTGGTAGATGGTCTGGCGTCTGGACGTTCGATCGCTATTCGGCCGACTCGTCGGCGGCTTCTTTCGCCCCCTCTTTGCCAGCCTTGGACTCTGCTTTCGCCGCGAGGTCCAACTCGACCGCCTGGTCGCGCATCACATAGCACTTCGTGTCGTTGCACACGCTGAAGCTTCCAGTCGCGGCTATCTTGTGATCGCCGGCCGCGTTGGCGCGAAGCTGCACCGGAATCGTCGCGGCTTCGTCGCTGAGCTCGATCTTGGCGCCGCCCACGGTCTTCGAGGCGATCTCGACGCCCCCGGCATCCTCGAAGCTGATCTTCCACGGGTAATCGTGGTTGATCTTGAGGCCGCTGGCCGGCTTGACCTCGAAGTTGACGGTCTGGGTCTTCCCCACGGTGACCGCTGACTTCGGGGATTCGACGGAGTAACGGTCCTCATTATTCGATGACGTCGACTCGGCCTCGGCCTTCGCCGGCGCATTCGCGGATGCAGATTCCGCGGGATCACCGCTCCGGTTGTCACATCCCAATGCGGCCGCCGTGGCCGTGACGATCAATATGATGAGCGCTCGTTTCTTCATCTTCGTGCCTCTTCGTGAATTGCGTCGCCGCAGCGAACGGACCATAACACAGGCCAATATCAGCGCATACCGGGCTAACCTCAATGCTGACCACTGAAACGAACAATCGAGGATGCGCGCGTCATCCGAGATGGCCTGGCGTGACTCGATGGCCGCGATCGGTGGGTGACGCGTTGCCCGAGTTTCTGGCGGTGTGCTACCTTGCCGAGGAGACGGCGAGACTTTCGACACCCGTATTTATGGCATCTGATCGACAACCAGGCCAGCCCGCGCATTCCGAGCTTCCCGAGGACTCGGGTGCTCGCTCATCTCCGTTTCGGTCGTCTTACGAAGGAGATGACGCGGTCATCTCGAGCGTGGACTTCAACGACGACCTGCTCCGCGCGCTCGACAAGAAACCCGAGGCGCCCTCCGCCGACACTCACGCGGCTTATCAACTCGTGATGATGAGCGAGAAGGACGAAGTCGATGCACGCATCGACGTCTCCGAAGAGCGATTTCTCATCGGTCGCGACAACTGCGATCTCAATATGGACGATCGCTTCGTCTCCCGCTGGCACGCGCAACTGCTCCAGCGAGACGGCGCGCTCATCCTCCAGGATATGGGCAGCGTCAACGGTGTGTACCTCAGGATTGCCGATGAGCTCGCACTGGAGGACAAGGACCAGATCCTGATGGGCCGCCAGCGACTCGAGTTTCGTACCAGCTGGGATCGCGCGGAGCCCGATGGTACCTCCGACTTTGTGGATACGCTCGGGGCGCCCGACTTCGAGTCGCCCATCCGCATCATTCGATACCTGGAGGGCGACCGTATCGCCGAAGTCCTCCCCATCGAAAACGAGCTCATTATCGGCCGCCGCCACGGCGATATCGTGTGCGTCGAAGACCCCCTGCTGAGCCCCGAGCACGCAGAAATCGTCAAGCACGGCGACGACTACTTCCTCTGCGACCTCGAGAGCGACATCGGCACCTTTATCCGAGTCCATAACGCGGTCGAGCTGGTCGATGGCGACTGCTTTATGATCGGTCGCACCCGCTTCTTCCTGCGCTACGCGGGCTGAACCTTCCGACGATGTCGACGCACCATGCCCCCTTCCGCACGTATCTATCTTCAATTCCTCGTCGTCAGCCTGGCGGCCGCCGCGCTCTCCGGGTGTGCCTGGTGGCAGGCGCCTTCCGTCGACGACGCGGTCTCCGCACCTGCCGACGTCATCGCCCCGGCGTCCGAAGAAGTCGCCGGCCAACTCGCCCTGACCGATTCCGGCCTGTGGGCGCTGGTATGGAAGACCGGCGAGCAGCGCGATGATATTCGGGACGGGGCTATTCTGCGGGCTCGAAGCCTCGACGACTCGGGCTTCGAGGCACACTATGCGGTCGCCCTGACCCGTAACTGGGGGCTGGTGCTCCAGCGACTCGGGGGTGGGCC
>JBNJFZ010000213.1:0-8380 GCA_051747295.1 Myxococcota bacterium | reverse complement strand
CCGTGAACAGAACAATTGACGGTCCGCCCCTTTCGGGCGTACCCTCGTGAAGAACGCAAACCGAGTCCGATTGTCGGCGACAAAACCACACCGAACCAGAGACTTCCATGGCCAAGATCAACGACGTAGAGAAGGCTGCTCAGCGTGCGCGAGTCATCGCGAGCGACATCGCGATCTACCCCGACATCCAAAAAAAGGTCGAGCGCGGCATCAAGAACGACAATCTCTTCGCCGAGATCAACGACGTCCTGACCGAGGCGCGCCAACACTTTAAGCAGTACGTCAGCGAAGACATCATCGAGAATACCAACATCTTCGAGAAGGCGTTCATCGACATCGTCTTCGCGAATACCGCTCATATCGAGAGCGAGATCTGGTAAGCCCGAGCACCGCCACCGCACCCGCCTGGTGCGCGGCGGCGAGGTTTGGACCATCTCCGAGAACAAACCCACGATATTTAGCTTCGTCGTCGGCCCCGACGATGTCGGGGAGCGCCTCGACATCTTCCTGCGGGACCAGGACGACCCACCTCTGTCTCGATCACAGGTCAAAAAGTGCCTCAACGCCGGTGAAATCACCGTCAACGACGAGCACGTCAAGGCCGGCTACTGGCTCAAAGAAGACGACCTGATCCGCTGGGAGCACCAGCCCCCAAGAGAGCCCGATCTCGAGGCGCAGGCCATCCCCATCGAATTCCTCTACGAGGACGAGCACGTCGCCGTGGTGTTCAAGCCCGCAGGCATGGTTGTGCACCCGTCACCAGGCCACCCAGACGGCACCCTCGTCAACGCCCTGCTCCACCACATGGACGACCTCGCCGGCATCGGCGGCGAGCTGCGCCCGGGTATCGTCCACCGCATCGACAAAGACACCAGCGGCGCGCTGGCGGTCACCAAGTCCGACAACGCACACCGCTTCCTCGCAAAACAGTTTCGAGACCACTCCATCGACCGCAAGTACCACGCGCTCGTCTTCGGCCCCGGCCTCGACGACAAAGGCACGTTCGAGACGATGCACACCCGCGACCCGAATAATCGCATGCGCTACACGGGTCGCCTGGACAAGGGGCGACACGCCGTGACCCACTACCAGGTGCTCGAGCGCTTCAACTCCGGCACCGCCCTGGTCGAGTGCTGGCTGGAGACCGGCCGCACCCATCAAATTCGCATGCACTTCTTCGAGGCGAACTGCCCGCTGCTCGGCGACGACATGTACGGCGGCAAGGTCACCTCGAACGCCAGCATCATCGACCGACAGGCGCTCCACGCCCGCTCGCTGGGCTTCGACCACATCGATGGCTCGCGCGTCGACGTCGTCGCTGGATACCCCGAAGATTTCCAGACAGCCCTCGACAAGCTACGCGCCGGCAAAGAGTGGCGATAGCCCAAACACGTTCTGGGGGACCTCATCGAACAAGCTACTCCAAACTGTTACAGGCCTCTCGTTCACCTTATTTGGGCCTGCCTGGTCTTTGCCGCGGCAACCATCCCCCCGATTGAGGGTCTGAGTTCCGGCCCCCCCGACGAAGAGACCAGCTGGAAGGCCGGCGACCCGGTCGAGCTCTCCGATCGAATTAACCTGCGCGACAACATGACGCGGTTTCAGCTCGGCGTCGGAATCCAGTTGACGCCGCAGAGCGACCGGTTCTGGCTTTCTGGCGATCTCGACTACCGCACAGCGATCAACGACCGACTGGACTATCGATTCCCGCTTATCTTCTCCCTGCGCACGTACGAAGATGACTCGGTTACGACGGCCATCGAGGGCGGCCTCAACGGTGGCGGCTACGCAGAGAACCTGGGCGTCCTGCTCGAGGGCTATGCGCTCGTTCCGACACAGATCCGCTTCTCAGACCGCATCGGCATCACGGTCCAGGCGCGATTCAGTGCGCTTACGAGTTGGGGCGACGTCAACGCCTCCTATTCTGTGGGCGGCTCGACATTCTTCGAATGGACAAATGGCGACCGGCTACAGGGCAGCTTTGGAACACAACTGAGTTGGAATCAGGGTCGCCTCGTCAACACCCCGGGCGCTTTCATCGTTCGCGACCCGCCTGACGATTCGCTGTTGACCCGGGTCGGCGCGACCCGCACCCGCCCCCTTCTCCAGGTCCGAATCCACAAGGGCTTCCACCTCTACGAGTCGTCCAATGCGACTTTCGACGCGCGGACGTTCGACTTCGTGGCTCACACCCATGTCCTGGGGTTCAACTGGTACTACTGACCGGCAATCTTGCCCCCCCGAGCGCGACACCTGACGCATCCAGAGTGACACTTTTTCCGCCGCGCGGTGTTGTATCTAGTGACGCACCGGACGGGACTGTCTGATGGACTTAAAGGAACCGGAGAGTTTTGAGTATCGATGTCGAATATTGCTACGAGCGCTACGGCCCGATGGTGCTTCGGCGCTGTCGCGCGCTGCTAGATGACGAGCACGAGGCCGTCGACGCGATGCAGGACACCTTCGTCCACCTCTTGCGCAAGAGCGACAGCCTAGAGGACCGCGGCCTGTCGAGCCTACTCTACCGGATGGCCACGAATGTGTGCCTCAACCTCATTCGGTCGAAGCGCCGCAAACCTGCCAAACCCGACCACAACCTGATCGAACGGATCGCAAGAGCTCCCGTCGAGCAATCTCGCGTCGACGATCAGGACCAACTCGATGACATCTTCTCCGATGCACGCGAGTCCACGCGAACAATCGCGGTGTTGCACCTTCGCGACGGCATGACGCTCGCCGAAACCGCCGATGAGGTCGGAATGAGCGTGTCCGGTGTGCGCAAGCGGCTTCGCAAGCTCAGGTCCACGCTCCCGGAGTTGGAGGACGCGATATGACACGACGAGACACATGGCCCGATTGGAAACTCGAGCGCTTTCTGCTGGGCGACCTGCCGGAAGCGGAAGCCGCTGAACTGCGAGAGACGCTCCAGGCGTCGGATGAACTCCAACAGCGAATCGACGCACTCGAGACATCCAACCGCAAGATTCTGGCGCAGTATCCTGTCGAAGAGATGGCTTCGGAGATTCAGAAGCGAGTGGATGAAGAAAGCTCCCAGGACCGCCAAACCCCTGCGAGATCGCGCTGGTCGTATGCCATCGCCGCGGTCGCTCTGCTCGCCGCGGGCGTGGTGTTTGGCGTCTGGCAAGGCGGCGAAACGCAGACGTCCATACCGGACCTTTCGGACGGAGAATCGGTTCGGGTCAAAGGGCTAGAGCCAACGCTGATGGTGTTTCGAAAGACGCCGGACGGCGCCCGAGAGCTGACTCGCGGAGATCTGGCCCGCAAAGGCGACCTCGTGCAGGTCGGCTACATCGCGTCCGGGCAGCGCCACGGCGTCATCGCGTCGCTGGACGGGGCCGGCGTCGTGACGCTGCACTACCCCGAACGACCCGACCTGAGTACCGAGCTCACTCAGCGAAGAGCACATGTCCTCGGGCACGCCTACGAACTGGACGACGCCCCGGGATTCGAGCGCTTCTTCTTCGTGACTTCCGACCGACCACTCGACGTTCGAGCTATCAAAAAGCGGATTTCGGAGCTTTCGAGCCGCCCGGACCGGGGACGATCTGCATTGCCCGAGACTCCAAAACACACCAGCACTTACTCATTTTTGCTAGAGAAGCCTGCCGCGCACGGAGGTAATTGATGTCTGATCTGAAACGACTGGCGATCTGCATACTCCTGCTAAACGTCGCCATGGTCTGGCTACCGGCGCACGCGTCGGCCGAAGAGGACGGCGAAGTCCAGCGCTTCGCCCTCGTGATCGGCGCCAACGACGGCGGTGATAGTCGCGCCAGGCTCCGGCATGCCGTCACGGATGCCAGGAACTTCGCTCGCGTGCTCGAAGAATTGGGCGGTGTGCAACCCGATCGCATGAATGTGGTCGAGCAGCCCTCCCCGGCTGGCCTTGAAGCCCATCTCGACAAGGTCGCTGAGAAGCTCACCGCGGCGCAGGAGGAATCGCGGCGGGTCGAGTTTGTCCTCTACTACTCGGGCCACAGCGACCGTGAAGGGCTGCTTCTCGGCTCTGGCAAGGTCTCCTACGCGAAGCTGCGCCTTTCATTGGATGCGCTTCCCGCCGATGTACGTCTCGTGGTGCTCGATTCTTGTGCGTCCGGAGAGGTCACGCGAACCAAGGGGGGTGAGAGACGAAAGCCGTTCCTCATCGACGAGAGCTCCGACGTCCGAGGTGTCGCCATCCTGGCTTCTAGCTCGGCCGACGAATCCGCGCAAGAGTCCGACGCTATCGGCGCATCTTTCTTCACTCACTACCTCGTGTCCGGTCTGCGCGGCGCGGCTGACGTCAACCAGGACAACCTTGTAACGCTAAACGAGGCGTACCAGTTCACGTTTCGCGAGACGCTCGCGCGAACGCAGACGACGAAGGCTGGAGCCCAACACGCCGAGTACAACATGGACTTGAGCGGCCGTGGAGATCTCGTGTTGACCGACTTGAGAGAAACCGCGGCCACGCTCGTGTTCGACACAGAACTCGCCGGTCGGTTCTACGTCAAAGCCGTCGGCCGAAACCTGGCAGTGGAAGTCGAGAAGTCACGGGGCGAGCCGCTGACGATCGCCCTTCCACCGGGCAGATACCTCGTGCTGCGCAAACACGGTGCTTACTCCGCGGCAGAGGCGTCAGTTGCCGAAAACCAACGAGAGCGGCTCTCATCTTCGAGCTTCGCGTCCATTGCCGCGGAGGAGGCGCGTCGGCGCGGGCCAGCTTTTGCTCCCGCGCCGGAAACGAGCGAGGCGCCCGACAATGCCTGGTCGAAGGGCCAACCCGTCGGACTCGCCGACCGCGTAAACCTGAGAAACGGCATGGACCATTTTCGCATCGGGCTCGGCATTTACTCGTCGCCAGGGAACGCGGTCTCGGGGTTGGCTGGCGACATAAGCTACCGAAAGGCGATCAGCCACGACGTCGACTATCTCTTCCCCCTCATGATCTCCGGGCGGGTCGTCGAAAATGATCACTTTACGGTGACGCTCGACGGCGGTCTATCGGGGTTCGGGTTCTCCTCTATCGGTGGCGTATCCACATCCGCGACCATGCTTGCGAATGCTCAGTTCCGAGCCAATGACCACCTCGGCCTGACACTCACCCCGGAGATCACTGGTTATCACTCCTGGGGTAACCAACAGACGTCCTGGAGCGCGAGTTCAGCACTCACCTTCGACTGGACGCTCGGCGATCGTGTGCAGGGAGGCCTCGGGGGCGAAGTCGAACACCTTCAAAACCAATACGTGGTGGAGCCGCTCAATACGAGCGACAGCGCGACGCTTCGGCGAATCGACGCCAGCTTTCTGCGGCTTGGCTCGGTGGGGGGCCACTGGGGCGGCGCGAGTCCACTTCTCCAGGTGAGAATCTGGAAGGGTCTTCACCTTTACGAAGCATCGACCCTCAACTTCGACATGGATACGATGGAGGTCTACAACCACCGCCATACGATGGGAATCAACTGGTATTTCTAAGTCATAAATTACCGACCCCGATGCGACGCATCACAATGCCCCACTCTCCCACATCCCCCACATCTCCAACTCCCCCAACCCCTCATCCATCCAGAAGTAACTTGGATACGTTCAGAATCTGTCGGTTGATGCTACGATTGACGAAGGACTCGCGGTCGGCGGGCTTTTCGAGCTTGTCGCGGCGCTCGAGGACGATTTCTCGGGCGCGGCGGATCGCCTCGATGCGCGCCTCGTGATACTCGGGCTCGTCGGGCAGGATCTGAGTGTGGTGGTACAGGAGTTCCTCGAGCGCGTGGGACGAGCCGTCGTCGAGCAGCTCGACGACCTCGCTCGACAGCTCGATGGCCTCGTCGCGTCGCCCCAGGATCTTGAGCGCCCGCGCCATCAGCGACTTGCCGACGATGACACCCCAGCGCATCTCGGCGTCTTCGGCGCGCTCGACCGCGTCCTCGGCCTGCATCAGCGCGATGCGCGCGTCGTCGCTGGTGCCCTCGGCGAGCTTCACCTCGGCCATCGTGAGCGTCGCATGGACGCTGAGGTACATATTGGGGATCGAGTCGGCGATGCGCAGCCCCTCCTGGAGCACGCACTCGGCGGCCTGAATGTCGCCGCGCTCCAGATAACACAGCCCCAGCGAGATCTGGCCGTCCGAGATCGACGAGTCGTCTTCGGTCTTGCGCGCCAGGTAGATGCCGCGCTGAATCTTTCGTATGGCGTTGTCGAGCTGGCCGATCAAAAACAGCGCGTGCCCCAGGTTCACCAGCGTGATCGCCTGGTCTTTGCGGTTTCCGAGCTGCTCGCACTGCTCGAGCGCCCGTTTGTACCGCTCCATCGCCTCACCGAACTCACCCAGGTACACGAGTGCGAGCCCGGTATTGATGAGCAGGTAGCGCTCCTGCTTGCGGAGCTCGCCGCGCTCGGCGTACTCGAGCGCTGTCTCGTAGGCGCTCAGCGCATCCCGCTGGCGGCCCGACTGGCGCAGGATAACGCCGCGTAAGTTGTGGCAGTTGGCGAGTCCTTCGACCGCGTCGTGTTCGACTTCGTCGTCGCTATCGGAGTCGATCAGCGTCTCGTATTTGGCGACGGCCTGGTCGAGCAGCTCGTAGGCGCGGTCGCGATGGCCCTCCGAGATCAAGATCAGCGCCTCGAGCTCCCAGGCCTGGGCCAGGCCGATCTCGCTGTCGATGTCCACTGCGATTTCCCGCGCACGGTCGACGTTTTCGCGCGCCGACGAGAAGTCGCTATCGTCGTAGAAATACCGCGCCATACGACGGTAGACGTCGATCTTGGCCTCGGGGTCCCCGATCTCCTGGACGATGTCCTCCAACTCGTCGAGGGCATTTTTTCGGCGCTCGCGCTCGCCGAGCTCCTGGAGCGCTTTTTCCTCGGTGAGCAGGATCTCCAGATAAAGCGGATGGGTGGTCTCCGCCCGCTCGAGCACCTTGGCACACAGGCGCAGACACTCGGCGGCGCCGTAGTCGCGCAACGCGTCCGAAGCGGCCGAGGCGTACAACTCGATGGCACGCTCGGTCTGGCCCGCTTCGTCGAAGTGCCGGGCGATCACCGCGGTGTCGCCGCGCCCCGCGTCCTCATCGAGCAGGTGCTCGCCGATACGCGCGTGCAGCTCACTGCACTCCTCGGGGAGCAAGGTGCGCGAGGCGACCTCCTTGGTGAGCGCGTTGCAGAATCGGTAGCGTCGCTCGGCTTCCGGCACGGCCGACGGATCGAACGTCTCGTCGCGCGGCCTATCGGGATTGTCGACCCGCGCCAGCAGCTCCTCGACGACCAGCCGCTCGAGCTCGTCGGCTGGCTCCATGCGCGGGCCGGGCGTCCCCTCGCTGGCCTGCGCGATGCCCTCCGTGACGAGCCGAGCATCATCGACGCCGAATGGCGACCACAGCAGCGACACGCGCTGGAGCACGAGCTTCGCGTTCATGTCGAGCCGGTCGATGCGCGCGCTGATCAAACCCTCGACGCTCGCCGGGAGCCACTGTGGGTCTTCGTCGCTGGCCTTGAGCTGGCGCCGCTCGTCGGAGTTCTTGAGCAGGCCGCGGTCTCGCAGCACCTCGATCACTTCCTTGATGAACAACGGATTTCCGCCCGAGCGCAGCAAGATATCATCGACGAGGCTCTCATCTGAGATATTGTGCAGCCGCAGCAGGTCCCGCACGAGCGCCTTTGCGTCGCGCTCGCTCAACTCGTCGAGCTGCTCGACGTTCACGAATCGGGCGCCGATGAGTTCGCTCCACCACTTCGTCTCCGTGTGCGGCCCCGAGTTGAGCGCGGTCGCTATCAAAAACGCCGGTGCGCCCCGCCGCGTATCGAGGAATTGGCTGGCGAATTCGAGGCTGACCGAGTCGATGTTGTGCGCGTCCTCGATGGCGAGGATGAGGGGCTTCTTTTCGGCGAATCGTAGGAGCAATTTAGTCAGCGACAGGAAGACCCGCGCCCTGCGCTCCTCGCCCTCGAGTTCGCGGAAGCGGCTATTGGGGTACGTGATGCTAAAGAGGCTTCCCAGCGAGTGGAGCAGCAGCTCGAACTCCGCGTCATTTTCGTCGGGGAAGAGCGCCTCGATGCGCGTTCGAAGCTTCTCGCGTAGCTGGCGCAGGTCCTCGGTGGTCCCCAGACGCATCAGGCTGCCCAGAAACTCCGCCATCGCGCCCAGCGGCACGTCGCGCTTAAATGGCGTGACCACGCCGCGCACCACGCGCACATCGCGTGGCGCCAGCCCGTCCAGGAACTCTTCGACGAGCGTCGACTTACCGACACCCTGCTCGCCGAGCACGAGCACACCGCCCGCGCGACCGTCCAACAGCGTCGATCGGTAGCGATCCTTGAGGACGCGCAGCGCGATCTCGCGCCCGTAAAAAGAGTGATAGCTCTGGCGCAGCTCCTGGAGTTGCTC
>JBNJFZ010000212.1:0-8426 GCA_051747295.1 Myxococcota bacterium | reverse complement strand
GTGGGCTTCCTCGTGGATGCGCGCGACGCGCCAGGCGAAGTCGCGCTGCCCGGTATAGTAGTGGACGTAGAAGTGCGGCGTCTCGATCGTGTGGTAGTCGAGAGACGGATCGTCGATGGCCGAGGTATCCAGCGCGAAGCACAGGGTGACCAGCGCGATACAGGCGGCCAGGAAGGCGCGTTTTACGAGTCGAATCGTCATGTGGGCGTCGATGCGTCACCGGGCTGGTGACCCATCAGAGCTGCGTCCATGTCGCGTCTGAGTATTGCTGCTGACCCGGCTCGAATAGGCTCGGGATACCGATCGTGTAGCTGAGTCGGACGGTCGATCCTCCGTCGAGCAAATAGAAAATGCCGAAGTATAATTCGGCGTCGTCTTCGTTCCACATCAGTACGTGAAGCTCATACCAGCCCTCGCTGGTATTGCACTGGACCGAACAGTCGACCTGGTCGAAGACGTAGGTCTGATAGGTCGTGTCGAAGAACGTCGTCGTCCCGACGCCGTCGGCACCGATCGATACGTCCGTGCCTTCGACCTCGAATCCTCCGTCGAGTGACTCCAACTCCATCTCGACGGCGGGAAACGTCACGTTCGGTTGGCTGGAGGTCGAGTCGCCCGAGCAACTGCCGGAACCGTTTTCGTAGTCCAGTCGCGTCCCGTCTGTGCCCTCGAACCAGATCTCGCGCAGGTCGCCGCCGTCCGTGCAGTAAAACCACAGCACGTAGATATCATCCGGGGCGACGGCCAGCGTCTGGTAGAGCGTGCGGCTTTCCGAGGGCCACGGGATGCGGCGGTATGAGAACGCATCGACGGTCCGCCCGTGGATGTCCACGGTGCCGACTGCCCCGGAGATGTCGACGTCGCCGATGATGCTGCCGCCGCTGCCGCTCACGTCCACCGTGTGAAAGATATTCGCGGTTTCCTCGGTGGCACCGACGGAAAAGGAGGCTCCCTCGGTTTGGCCCGAGTCCGACCGAGCATCGTCGGAGGCATCGCCAACCTCGTCGGCATCGTCGAGGGCATCCGCATCAGGCGCCGCGTCTTGACCCGCATCGGCCTGCCCCGAATCCGGGTCGTAGTCGCATGGCGCGGCACAGTCTGGCTCGGGGTCGCCGCAGCCGACTGAAAACAGCAGCAATGCGGTAGCCGCGATAGCGGTGAGAATGCGGGGGGTCTTCATGTGTGGAACTCCGAGTCGTAAATGGCTACGCGACGATGGTAGCGAACTGCGCGCCTCGACGACAACGGAGCACGCATTCAGGTATGCGCTTTGACCGGCGTGTTCGGCGTCAGGAATTGGCTCAGCTCCAGCAGGTCGCCGATGGTGTGTACGTCTTCGCGGAGAATCGGGACGGTCTGAAGCGCCTTTTCCCCGACGATGCTGGCGAGCTGCGTGACCGAGTCGCGGTCCTTTTCGGCGAGGCGTGACAGGGCCCTGTAGTGCGTCTCGAGTTCATCTCGGAGCGCCTCGGCGTCGTATTCATCGCTGTCGTCGAGGAGGCTCTCCAGGGTGCTCTCGTCGAATTCGGCGAGGTCGTCTTCCTGGAAGGGCGGGGTGATCCGATTGATGATGAAGGCGTGGGCTTCCTGGTCGAGCTCGTCGAGCTTCTCGTGGAAGAACAGCGCCTCTTTGATGCGACGAGGGTCTGCACTCGTCACGACGACGAAGAACGTCGCGGGATCGCGCAGAATGAACTCGATCATCTCGCCGCGTTGCTTGAGCGTGTCGATCAGAAACTGGAATGTGTCGAAGAACTCGATGAGGTCGTCGACGAACGACTCTCCGAGCACCTTTCCGAGTAGCTTCTGGACGACCGACCCGGGATTGAAGACGCGTCGAAAGAAGCCCGCATCCTTCGACTGTGGCAGAAACCACTTGATGATGCGGTCGTCGAAGAACCGCGCAGCGCGCTCCGGCGTCTCCAGGAAGTCCAGCGCGTTCTTGGTCGGAGGCGTGTCCAGCACGACGAGATCGAAGTAGCCACCGGTGTACAGGTCGTGGAGCTTCTCGAGCGCCATGTACTCGGTCATACCGTGCAGTGCCGAGGACAAGAGCTTGTAGATATTATTCTCGCGAGACCGCTCCAGCGCTCCCTTATCGGGCGCGAAGCGGCGCACCAGGTCATCGAGTGTCGCTTCCTGGTCGAGCATCATCGCCCAGAGCTCGCCGGCGTTGTCCTCCGGCAGGTTCTCGAGGTGCTCGTCCATGTCGATTTGCTGAGGGTCGTTGGTCAGCTCCTCGAGTCCCAGACTATTGGCCAGGCGCTTGGCCGGATCGATGGTGAGTACGATGGCCTTGCGCCCGGCGAGCGCTCCACGGAGACCCAGCGCCGCAGCAGTCGTCGTCTTCCCGACGCCGCCAGGTCCGCTGCAGACGATCAGCCGACCGTCCTCGAGCGCTTCCATGATTCTTTCTTGCTTGGATTCGGGCATCACTCGTGGGGATTCAGGAGGCCAGCGTCTCGCTGACGGTGGTTTCTGGTTGGCTGAGTCGCTCGGCGAGCGCGACGACGATCTCACGGCCGTCGCTGGCGTAGACCATCGGGAGTTCGTACACCGGCGCGGAGACCTCGTCTTTGAGAATATCGATATACTTGCGGTCACGGTCGTGCCAGCCCAGCGCTAGCTCGTTGCCGGCGAGTATGCGCGGCACCGGCTCTTCGTAGTCGCCATAGTGTGTGGGAGCTGGACCGCCATCGGCGTGCATCTTTTCGATGGCCTCGAGCAGTGCCTCGCGACGGCTCTCGTCGACCGGGCTTCGGTGAACCATGTTGACGAGCACGCTGGTCAATCCACGGCCGAGCGCGTCTTCGATTTTGCCTGAGAGCTCGATGGTCTCTCGGACGGGCATCTCCTCGGGCAGGCAAACGGCGACCACCGCGGTTTTCTCGTCGTCTTCGATTGCATCCGCCATCTGGCCGGTGCGCTTGGCGACCGGACCCACCTTGACCATGCCCTCCAACGTTCGCGGCACGTTCAGGAACGTGACAGCGTGGCCGCTCGCGGGCAGGTCGACCACGATGTGGTCGTAGTCCAACTCGCCGCTTTCGACTTGCTCGAGCAGCACGAAAATACGGTCGAGGATGGCGAATTCGTTGACCGACGGCGCCGCTTTGAAGAAGACTCGAGCCACTTTGTTATCGACGATCGCTCGGGCTATACGCTCGCTCGGGACGAAGCGCTGGAGGGCGAGCACAAAGCAGTCGGTAGCCTCCAGGTTGGTGGACCAGAGGTTCTCGTCGACGTTCACGATATCGCTTCCCGTGGACTCGACCTCGAGTAGGTCTTGCATCACCGAGAAGGCATCGGTCTCGACGACCAGCGTCTTCCGTCCAGCGGCGGCGAGCGCCTTGCCGAGTCCTGCGGCGACAGAGCTCTTGCCGACGCCACCCTTACCGGTGACGAAAATAAGGCGTTTGTCGAAAAGCTTTTCGATCATGAGATCTCGGCGGAGCGACTCGGGACCACGTAGCTGGGATGCTGTGAAGGAGGTTCTTGTAACACGCTCTTTCCATACGCGTCGACCATACGCAAGCGACGGGACTGACAAAGGACCAGTCGCGGATGCAGTGCGATATTGACCGCTCAGCGCTAAAAGAAAAGCCCCGGGCGATTGCGCCCGGGGCTTCTCGATTTGTTACCGGTGGAGGTGATTAGCCTTCAGCGGTCTCTTCCTCTTCGTCATCCTCGTCAGCGTCGGCCTCTTCGGCTTCTTCCGCGTCCTCAGCAGCTTCCTCGGTTGCCTCTTCGGCTTCTTCGGTTGCCTCTTCAGCTTCCTCGGTTGCCTCTTCGGCTTCCTCGGTTGCCTCTTCAGCTTCCTCGGTTGCCTCTGCGGCTTCCTCGGTAGCCTCTGCGGCTTCCTCGGTAGCCTCTTCAGCTTCCTCGGTTGCCTCTTCGGCTTCCTCGGTTGCCTCTTCGGCGGCTTCGGCTTCGACAGCTTCTTCGGCTGCTTCTGCGGCTTCCGCAGCGGCTTCACCGACTTCTTCGGGCTCTTCGGCTGCCTCGACTTCCTCGGCCGCGGCAGCTTCGGCTTCCTCTTCGGAGACTTCACCGAGCTTACCTTTGAGCAGGTCGCCGAGCTGGGCGGTCGCGCCAGCATCTTCGTTGTACTCCTGGAGGCTTCCGCTCTCGGAGCGACGCACGAAGTTCTTGAGCGACAGAGCGATTTTGCGCTCTTTGGCGTCGACGTTGATGACCTCGACCTTGTGCTCTTCGCCGGGGTTGACGACCTCACTCGGGTCTTCGATGCGGCGCTCGGCCAGCTCGGAGATGTGAATGAGACCTTCGATACCCTGCTCGATTTCAGCAAACGCACCGAAGTCGGTGAGCTTGGTGATCTTGGCGGGCACGATCTTTCCCGGTGGATAGCGCTGCGGGATGGTCTCCCACGGGTCCGGCTCCAGCTGCTTGATACCGAGCGAGAAGCGTTCGTTGTCGACGTCGATATTGAGGACGACGGCTTCGACTTCTTCGCCCACCTCGTAAATTTCCGAGGGGTGACGGATTTTCTGCGTCCAGCTGATGTCGCTGATGTGGACGAGTCCGTCGATGCCTTCCTCGATACCGATGAAGATACCGAAGTCGGTGATATTGCGGATCTTGCCGAGGATACGTGTACCGACGGGGTACTTGTCCTCGAGAAGCTCCCAGGGGTTCGGGTCGATCTGCTTGATGCCGAGGCTGACCTTCTTTTCCTCGGTGTCGAGGTTGAGGATGACGATCTCGATGATCTCGCCCTCGCTGACGACGCGGTTCGGATGCTTGATCCGGCGCGTCCAACTCATCTCGGAGATGTGGATGAGTCCCTCGATGCCTTCCTCGAGCTCGACGAATGCACCGTAGTCGATGAGGCTGACCACTTTGCCCAGGACGTGAGCTCCGTCGGGGTAGCGCGATTCGGCGCCTTCCCACGGATCCGGCGTCAGCTGCTTGTAGCCGAGGCTGACACGCTCGTTGTCGGGGTTGAACTTCAGGACCTTGACCTGAATCTCGTCACCCACCGAGAGCATGTCGGTCGGGTGCGAGACCCGGCCCCAGCTCATGTCGGTGATGTGGAGCAGGCCGTCGATACCACCGAGGTCGACGAATGCGCCGTAGTCGGTGATATTCTTGACGATACCGTCGATGACGGCGCCGGCTTCGAGCTTGGTGAGCGTCTTTTTCTTGAGCTCAGCGCGCTCGTCTTCGAGCAGGGCGCGACGACTGAGAACGATGTTCCCGCGCGCCTTGTTGAATTTGATGATGCGGAACGCGAATTCCTGGCCGATGTACTTGTCGAGGTTGCGCGTCGGGCGCAACTCGACCTGGCTGCCGGGCAGGAATGCCTTGACGCCGATGTCGGCCTGGAGACCACCTTTGACGCGGTTGGTAATCGTGCCGCGCACGAGTGCGTCTCCGTTGGCCTTCTCGGCGATGGCGTCCCACACCTTCATCCGGTCGGCGCGCTCCTTGGAGAGCACGCACTGGCCGGACTCGTCTTCTCGGGACTCGACGAGGACGTCTACTTCGTCGCCTTCGTCGAAGAGAAGGGTGCCGGATTCGTCTCTGAATTCGTCGACGTCGATACGGCCCTCGGATTTGAATCCGATGTCTACGAGCGCGTAATCTTCGCCGATTTCGAGGATGCGTCCTACGGTGATTTCGTTTTCACGGACAATTTGAATGTCCTGATCGATCTCATCGAGTAGGGCCGCAAAGTCCTCGGTTGTGGGGTCAGTTGAAGTTTGCTGGGTTGTCATGAACGACCTTTGGGTCAACCAATACGAGAAAAAGGTTACTTTCCAGGGACAGGCAAATGGCGATTGAGTCCGCCGCTAAATTCGCCCACCCACGTGACTTTCTTTAAAAGATCTGGTTCGTCGCGATATCTGGCTCGGGGCGCCTTTCGGGCCCGAGAGCGTGCCCATGGCCGCGCGCATCAACTCAATGAAAACGCACGGGACCATCGACTTCGCGGATCGAAGCGCCGGGGGAGGGTACAGATCGTATCCCCGGGTTGTCAACGGGGATCTTCGACGCTAACAAGGCAGGGCAAGAATATCCTGAAGGAGACCTGATCCTATGCACAAGCCCGACCACAGCTATCGCGAATTCGGCTTCGGTACCCGCGCCATCCACTCCGGCCAGGAGCCGGACAAGGAAACCGGCGCGATCATGACGCCGATCTTCCAGACCTCGACCTACGTGCAATCCAGCCCGGGCCACCATACCGGATACGAATACAGCCGCACGCAGAATCCGACCCGTCACGCGCTCGAGGACTGCATCGCCGGCCTGGAGGGCGGCGAACACGGGATCGCATTCGGCTCGGGGTGTGCGGCGACGAGCACGATTCTGCACATGCTCGAAGAAGGCGACCACGTCGTCTCCGGCGACGATGTCTACGGTGGGACCTACCGGTTGTTCACCAAGGTCTTCGACAAGATGGGCCTGGACTTCTCGTTCGTCGACCTCACGAATGTCGACGCGCTCGAGGCTGCGATCACCGAGGACACGAAGCTGATCTGGCTCGAGTCGCCGACCAACCCCTTGCTCAAGATCTGTGATATCGAGCAGATCTGCGCGTTGGCGCACGACCGCGACATCACCGTCGCCGTCGACAACACCTTCATGAGCCCGTACTTCCAGACGCCCCTCGATCTGGGCGCCGATCTGGTCGTCCACTCGACCACGAAGTTCATCAACGGCCATAGCGACGTGGTCGGCGGCGCGGTCGTCACGAATAATGACGACTTCGCCGACCAACTGCACTTCCTGCAGAATTCGATCGGCGCGGTCCCCGGGCCGATGGACTGTTGGTTGGTCTTGCGCGGGCTCAAGACGCTGCACGTGCGTATGCGGCAGCACGAAGAGAACGCCCGTCGCATCGCAGCCTGGCTCGAGGACCACGATGCGGTGGAGCGCGTGTTGTATCCGGGGCTCGAATCGCACCCCCAGTACGATATCGCCGTCGAGCAGATGAAGGGGGCGGGCGGGATGATCACCTTCTATCTGAAGGACGGCCTGGAGAAGGCCCGCGACATGCTCGAATCCGTGGAGATCTTCGCGCTCGCCGAGAGCCTCGGTGGCGTCGAGAGCCTCATCGAACACCCGGCGATCATGACGCACGCCTCGGTTCCGGAGGCTGTGCGAGCCGACCTCGGCATCAGCGACGGGCTGGTTCGACTGTCGGTTGGTATCGAAGACGGCGACGACTTGCTCGCGGATCTGGAGAGGGCGTTGGGTTGATTGAGCTGCGGGGCCATGGCCCCCTCCGGCCGCACAGCGGCCGGTGTCCCTCACGGGGGTCGCATTCGCTCCCCGTGGGGGAACGATCTAGACTTCGCCACACGCTCAGGGTCGCCGACGGCACACGCCCAGGGTCGCCAACGGACCCACGCGGCCGCAGGCCGTAAATTACACGAACAAAGTGAGTGTATTATGTACCTTGGAGCTCATGAATCCGCCGCCGGCGGTCCCGAGAAGGCCGTCGAGCGCGCGCTCGAAGACGAGTGCGAGGCGCTCCAGATCTTCGTCAAGAATCAGCGCCAGTGGTCACAGAGGATGTGGACCGAGGAAGAGGCGCAGACCTTTCGAGACGCGTATAGCGACAGCGGACTGAACGGACTCGTCGCCCACGCGGGCTACCTCATCAACCTCTGCTCGAAGACGGATAGCACTGTCGAGAAGAGCGTCGACGCGCTCGAAGACGAGCTGCAGCGCTGTGCGCTACTCGGCGTGCCGTATCTGGTGCTTCACCCGGGAAGTCACACCGGGCAGGGCGTCGAGACGGGGATCGAGATGATCTGTGAGAACCTCGAACGGGTCTACGACCGCGAGGAAGGTGACGGGTGGAAAGACGTCACGCTGCTCTTCGAGAACACCGCCGGGCAGGGCACCTCCATCGGCTGGCAGCTCGAGCACCTCGCCGCGCTCTTCGATCAGGTGCATGCCCCCGAACGATTCGGGGTTTGTTATGATACCTGTCACGGCCATGCTGGCGGATATGATCTCAGCGATGAAGACTCCTATGAGGAGGTCTGGAGTGAGTTCGACACGCTGATCGGCCTCGACCGCATCAAGGCATTTCACCTCAACGACTCCAAGCATGAGCTCGGCAGTCGCAAGGATCGCCACGAACACATCGGCGAGGGCTGTATTGGCCCCGAAGCGTTCCAACGGCTGGTCAATGACGAGCGATTCGACCAGACGCCAGCGCTGCTCGAGACCCCCGATCTGGACAACGGCGAGCGTGGATATGCGCAGAATTTGGAGAGGCTGAAGGGGTATCGGTAGGGGGTGAGCGGTTGAGCGGTTGAGCGGTTAGCGGTTAGCGGTTAGCGGTTGAGCGGTTGAGCGGTTGAGCGGTTGAGCGGTTGAGCGGTTAGCGGTTGCGCCTCATCGCAGCCTAGTCGAAGCACCAACCGCTTAACCACTAGCGAGCGCCA
>JBNJFZ010000211.1:0-8662 GCA_051747295.1 Myxococcota bacterium | reverse complement strand
CTTTGACGTAGAGCACGTGACGGCCATCCTCGGCGCGTACGCTCCCCGAGAATCGACGTTCGGGCTCGAACGGGATCTCGGCAACCGACGCGAATCGGGCGCGCATCTGCTCGGGTTCGACACCCAGCCGCGCCGCAGCGACCAGCAGCGCTATCTCTGTCGGGTCGCCGCTGGTCTCGACGCCATCCTCGCCGCGCCAGAACTCGGCCTCATTGGCCAACACACCCGCCAATAAGCTCCGGCGGATCGATTCATCGTCGACCACGTCGTCTGCGCTCGGCTCGGACGGTGCTCCCTCCAGATAGATATCGTTCTCGGGCGTCCAGATGCGCTCGACGGTCATCCGGTTCTCGGTCAGCGTTCCGGTCTTATCCGAACCGATGACGGTGGTGCTCCCGAGCGTCTCGACCGCCGGTAGGTTCCGGATGATGGCGTTTCGCTGGGCCATGCGGCGCACACCGACCGCCAACGTGATCGTTAGCGCGACTGGAAGGCCCTCTGGCACCGCGGAGACCGCCAGTGCGACCGCCACCATGAACATCTCCGTGGCGCCCTCGCCCATGTAGATACCGATGCCGAAGCTGGCGGCCGCAGCGAGCGCGGCGATGATGCTGATCAGGCGCGCGAAGCGGCCCATGCGCTGCTGCAACGGGGTCGGTGCGGGCTCCTCGACGCGGAGCTGCTCGGCGATCGAGCCGAGCTCGGTGTCAGCGCCAATGGCGACGACGTAGCCACGCCCGCGACCGCGGCCAACCACCGTGCCCGTGTGCGCCATGCTGTCTCTATCAGCGACCGGGCTGTCCTCGTCGACGCCCTCGGTCTGCTTGTCGACCGGAACCGACTCGCCGGTCAGCAACGACTCGTCGATCGAAAGCGTCGTCGTCGAGGTCAACCGGATATCTGCAGGAACCCGCGCGCCCGACTCGAGCAACACGAGATCACCGGGCACCAACTCGCGGCTCTCGACCTCGTGCTCGTGACCGTCGCGGATGACGCGTGCGCGAGGCGAGACCAGTTGACCAAGCTCGCGTACGGCCGTCTCTGCACGTCGCTCCTGCGTAAAGCCGATCACCGCGTTCAGCAATAACACGGCACCGATGACGCCCGCGTCGATATACTCTCCGATGACGAGCGTCACGACCCCGGCCACCAACAGAATATAGATCAGCGGGCTCTTGAACTGGTGGAGCAGCAGCTCGAGCGCGCTCATCGGCGGCTCGGGCTCGATCTCATTGGGACCAAACCTCTTGCGACGCTCGGCGACCTCGGCCCTGCTCAGTCCGTCTGGACCGGTCTCCAACGCGTCGCGGACCGCATCGTGGTCCGCCGAATGCCAGATCAACTCGGACTCGTTCGTCATCTGCTCCTCGGGGCTTGGCCGATGGGCGTGTTGGCGTCCAGTTGTAGTGCCAAGCCACTGATTCGAACAAGACCACCGTCCGCACCGGGCAGACCTGGATCACTGCCGCTTCGACGGATCCACCACCCTGGCCGCAAAGAGGATGGCCCTCAAACGTTTTCCCACCACCAAGAACAAAAGCGGGCGATCGACGGCCGAGGACCCACTCGATCCGAATCAGGGCTGCGAGCCCGACGCGAGTGGCCAGCACCAGTACCTCGGTCCATAAGTATGACCCCACTTGGGTGGCTCAGCACGACGATGCCTGCGTTGGCTTCACCTCGACGATGCTGAGGCATCGCCTCGGCTCACCGCCTTGGCCTCCCCGCGCTGAGCTCGCCCAAGTTCGTTGAGCCTGGCCAGCGCGAGAAGCGCAAGGAGACGTGCGCAGGCGATGTGTCACATCGTCGAGCACACGTCGACACAGCGATCATCGGGCTGGATGGCGCAACTGGGGTCATACTTGCGGACCGAGGTATCTCGCCCGGTCATTCGACAGGATAGAGCCCCGGATCGAAATCCTCTTGTTCGGGTGCTTCGTCTTCTTCGGGTGCTTCGTCTTCTTCGGGTGCTTCGTCGACTTTCTCTTTTTCCTTGTTCTCTTGCTCGCGACCGGGTGCGCGTCGTTTGGGACGGCGTGGTCTGTTCACGTCCGTCTCCTCATCAGATTCGCTCGTCGCCGGCTCCGACTTCCCGTCGCCGGCGGCAGCGGGCTTGCTCTCCCGGTCGTCGAGAGCCTCCGCAGGCGCCTGCGTCGGCGTCGTCGCCTGCTCTGTGCTCCCTGTCTCGTTCCCGTTGGCTTCACCAGCCGGGGCGGAATCGGCTTCGGTTCGCTCTTCGGCGGGGTCGGCGCCCTGGGCGGACTCGTCGGAAGTCTCGGAGGAGCCCTCACCGGGCGACTCGTCGGAGGTTGCAGACGAAGCCGAGGACGAACTGCTCTCTGCTTCCCCCGTTGGCCGGCTCTCAGCCTCGGTCTGCCACGAAGAATAGAGTGACACCACCCCAAATCCGAGCAATGCGACAACCAACGCGGCGCCGGCCCACCCGATGGGGCGCTCATACCAGGCCGCCTGGTCGCCGGAGAACTCGTCGAAGTCTACGGTGAACGACTCGCCGTCTGACGCTGACTCAGCGACGGGAGTGTTCGAGTTCGATGCAGTCGCGCCCTGGTTTCCGAGTTGCGTACCCGACGCGCAAGCATCCGTGGGAACTGACTCGATTTCCACACCACTTTCTTCACCAGGTGTGGCGACCTGTACCTGTTCGAGACCCGACGACTCATCGGCTCTTCGTCCGACTGGGACAGCCAGGGGAATCCAGTCTTCATCGAACACGTCGGGATCGACTCTGACTTTGCCCGCCTTTTCGTTGACCGGGCTTCTCCGTAGCAACGAATCGCCTGGCGGCCGCTCATTGACGGCGATTCCCACCAACGTGCGCTCGCTCTCTCGCTCGCCATGCTCCTCGACGTTGTCGCAGTCGCCGAATTGTGCCGATTCAGCCTCGATGCGCCGGGCGAAATCGCCTGTCGTCTCCCTGGTTCCGAAGCTCCCGACCCCTTGTCGTCCCCGTCGCGGATTCGTCTCGACTCGCTGGAATATCGAGAGAGATGGAGGCGGCAAGATAAATGGACGAAACATCTCATCGAAGCCAGAGGACTGCTCGACGTGAGGCGTTTCGTATCCCTGCTCGGCAGCGATTCTCACGAGAGCACGGCGCACTTCGAGTACGTCCGCCGGCCGATCGGCAGGGTCGACTGATATCATTCGGTCGACTTGCCGGGCCAACTCGTCGCAAACCTGGCTCTCATCGAGGATCGTGCGCAGCGCCGGCACCTCCCCGTGGACATGCTTGTACATGATCTGCATCGACGTATCCCCCTCGATCGGCGCTCGCCCGGCGAGCATTTCGAAGAGGATGACACCCACCGAGTAGATGTCCGAATACGGCCTGACTTCACCACCTTCGACTTGCTCGGGCGAAAGATAGAGAGGGGTTCCCCAGACCGTACCTGTCTCAGTGAGGTTCTCGGAATGCTGTTGGATCGCGTGTGCGATTCCGAAATCGAGCAGCTTTAACTCGACCCGCCCATCTGCGAGGGCCACGACCATCAGATTCTCTGGCTTGAGATCGCGATGCACCACGTCGTTGGCGTGGGCCTCGGCGAGCGCACCACACAGTTGCGAGACGAGGTGGACCGCAAGCGCAGGGTCGAGTCGGCCTCGATCGATCAAGTCTTTGACCGAAAAACCGTCGATGAACTCCATCGCGAGATAGAGCGTGCCATGCTCGAGATCCTGACCAAAGTCGACCAAACTGACGATATTGGGATGGGAGAAGCCCGAGATGACCTGCGCCTCGCGGTGGAAACGCTTGACCACCATGGGATTCGTATCGATCGATTGAAGAATGGTCTTGAGGGCGACCGTTCTACCGATGGAGAGCTGGGTCGCTTGATAGACTCGCCCCATGGCCCCATTCCCGAGGACCTTTTCGATTTTGAATCGATCGTCGAGAATTTCGCCGATGAGTGGATCGTCGTTCGCGCTCGGGTCATCGAACACGAACTCGGTCAGCGTCGTCTGATCTTTCGGGCAGCGTTCGTAGGCTCCTAGCTGATAGATCTCCCCGCACTTCGGACACCACATATGTGAGAGAGAGATATCGCTCATAGCGCCGACGGTGACGTCGGCCACCGTTACCAGTCCAAGACAAGTGAAAGTCCGTTCAATCCGTTCGTTTGCAGCCTGACACGTCGGTCCGGCTCGCCTCCGACTACCTCGGCGATGACGAGCCCCGAACCAGCTGCGACCATTACGACTCCGGTGATTCCGAGCGCTCGACCGAGACGCTGTTTGTCTGCGATTTGTGCCTGTTGAGCCTCGAACGCTGTCTGATCAGAGCCCGTTTGCAACGTACGCAACATCTCGAAATCACTGTCGATATCTCGCGCGATCAAGCCAGTGGCAACCAGAACTCCGGCACCGAGAGCAGCGCCTGTCACGCCGGTCCAACCCAGCCAGCCAAACCCCGCCTCGATCTTGCTATCGGCGGGGCTGGTAGCGTTGTTTCCTCCTGGCACAGCCGTGCGCGTTTCATGCTGGACTCCGCGGTCAGACGCGGCGATCGATTTTGACTGTCTACCGGTGAAGGTAACCACGTCGACCCCCGCAACAAGGCCGGATGCGCTCGCGCGTGTCCTGGGCCCGAGTGGACGCGTATCGATCTCGAGCGATCGGAGTGCATACTCACGGGCGTCTTCCATATTGCCCAGCCGCATGTGACACATCGCAATATTGTAGAGGAAAAGCCCCGAAGGATAGACCCGCTGTCCACGACGGAACTCGACGATGGCCGAGCTGTATTTCTTCTCGTTGTACAGCGCGGCCCCTTTCTCGAAGGCCACTTTCGCCTTCTTGGCTCGCTGGCGCTTGTCGGCCGACGAGTCGCCGTCCTCCTGGGCGCTCGCCGGTGCAGGCATCAATACCAGCGCGAGTAGCAATAGCCCCAGAATCGACACCACTCGAGCTGGCCATCCCATCGCTTCGGGTTCGTAGACGGACATCAAGGTCTGTACCTTTTATAGAATATCTGAAGGTTTCTTCTCAGGATCAACAGCTCTGCCCCTGCTCCTGGCACTGGCCGTTGCCTCGACAACATCCGTCGCCACACGGCCTTCCATTGCAGTCGGGATCCTCGCAGTCGTAGAGGCCATCGTTGTCGTCATCGTCCCCGTTCCCACAATTCGCCTCCGCACACTGACCGGCGACACATGCCGTTCCACTGCCGGCACATTGTTGGCTCTCACAACCCTCCGAGTCGGCGCAGTCGATATCGCCATTGCAATTGTTGTCGACGTTGTCGGCACAGAGCTCGAGGGCATCGGGATGGATATCCGAGTCGTCGTCGTCGCAATCGCCGCCACCATTGGGACAGATCGAGGGAGAGCCCTCGAGTGACATGCTCGCATCGCAGTAGCCATCTCCATCGTCGTCGCAGCCTTCGTCGACTTCTCCGTCACAGTCGTTGTCGATGTCGTCGCAGGCCGTTTCTTCCTCCTGGGTGTCGCATCGACATGGGTCCCCGATGCCAACTTCGCATTCGACGGAGGTATCCCGAACATCCGTGCTCCCATCGGCATCGACATCGACATCGACATCGACATCGACATCGGCATCGGCATCGGCATCGACATCGGCATCGACATCGACATCGGCATCGGCATCGGCATCGGCATCGACATCGACATCGGACACGTCGCTCGTCGTGTCGAGAGCGTCATCCCCTACATCGTTCGTACCTGAGTATTCGGTCGCGTAGGGGTCGGTTATCAGCGAGTCACAGCCAGTGCCGATTATCACCACAACCATGAGAATCCACGGCAGACCGATCGCGATACGGTGAATCAAGCGGCCCTGACAGTCCTCTTTTGGGTAACCTTCGTTCGACATATTCGGAGCGCTTGTTCCCGGAAGGAACGTGGAACGAATCACGGGAGTCTCATCGGACCATTCGTACACGCGGGCCGACGAGCGTGTTCCAGTGCGAGTTGAACTGTATCTCTTACAGCGGAAGGTACCAGAAGTCGGCGGGTTTCCCCAACCCGGGCGAAATCGAATGTGATCAAAGGTTGACCTACATCATCGCGGTGAACCAGCATGAATGACATCAAACATACTTGGCCGGCATTATTGATGAACCCTCGTCACGAGACGAACTCAGCGCCGCGCTCGAAGAGACATAGACAATCCGGGCTAGACTCGAGACGCACCCCAGGAGATCCGAATGAGATTGAACCCCGTCCTCATCACGTTCGTCATCATTGCGACCATTGCCATGGGTGGCTGCGCGACCGGCTCGCCAGACAGCGAGGCGAATGAATCGAGCCCGCCACAGGCGGCCCAGCAACCCGACCAGCAAGATGAGTCGTCCACTCGCGAGACCAACAATACGACTACCGACGAGGCCGCGGAGGCCGACGCTGAGGCTCGAGACACCCCAGCGCAGGACGAGAGTCCCCAGACGACCTGGCCCTCGGCCGACCTCCCGCCACAGGCTGGCCCGGTGCATCAGATGCTCGAGGCGATCTACAAGCCCGACGCGGAGCTCTTCCGTGATGCGTTCACCAGCGACGTGCAGGCGTCGATGGCCGACTATGGCGTCGAGAAGGCGATGAAGGCCTGGCGAGATGGCATGGACGACATGCTCGACGACTCGGAGGTCGACCCGAACAGCCTCGACTATGTATACGAGGGCGACGACGAGTCGGGGCGTATTCGCGTGCAATACAGCGGGAATCATGTCGGCAATATCCGCGTCGCAGACACCGACGAGGGCTGGAAGATCTCAGAGAAATGAGGCGCGCCACGCTGCAGCACCATTGCCTCTTGTAGAGGACGTCCACCCGAGGCCGTTGAAGAATATCGGACAGAGACTCGGCGAGATGATTTTTTTCGAGGTCGAAGTCGTCTGAATAGGCGATGCCGGTCGAGCTTTGACTAAATGACTGCAGCAGATGTGAACGTTTGCCCCCGACCGGAGCGCCGGAGGCGCTGAGATCGGGGGATCTTTTGCGCGCCACCACCACCTCCTCCCACTCCCCCGAAACCGCCCGCATCATCCAGCCCCTCTGACACGGAATCTGGATCCTCAATCGGTGTGTTATCCTTGGTGTCGAGTGCAATAAGCCCAGCGGGCGCAGGAGAACCGATGGCTACAGAACCGATTTCCAACCCGCCTCCCGGTTTCGATGATATGACTCGAGAAGAACAACTCGAGTATGTTCAAAAACTGTGGGATCATCTGGCGTCAGATCCGGATAGTGTGCCGGTTCCGGATTGGCATCTGGATATCGTCCGTGAGCGTACCGAATCCCACGAGCCAGCCGCGGCGAAGGACTGGGGAGATATCCGAAAGCGGTTGAATCAGAAGTACGATGGACGAAGTGCTCGGCGGGGCTGGCAAGGAGCGACGCCGAGGATAGCATCGTCGAGAAGGAGCGACGCCGCCAGCGTCGTCGAGAACAAGTCAGACGTGTAGTTGGCCTTTGGGGCAGCTATTGAACTCCCGAAGCAAGCGCGCTACCAGGCTGCGCTACGCCCCGATGGGTCGAAATACGGCCTCTGGACGTTGTGACGCGGGTCCTTGAATCATCGCCGGGCCCGAAAGGTTTGGCAGATTCATACCACGTAGTATACCTGATTACTCGCTCGCAGCGTGTGTGGTGCATCCGCCGGCAACGAAGCTGCTTTCGATTTGCGAACCGCGAAGTTTCCGAGTCGTTCATCGCACAAACTCATAATCGATCGATAATCCCGAACTACAGACCAACTCCCCCGAATCTCTCCCTTCCTTGCCGCACATCACACCTACACGCGACTCGCCCGTATCGACCGGGCCGCGTTCCTGATAGACATCGAAGTAGAACTGGAAATCAAAGCGGCACGACCCCAAACCCTCGGTGTCCCGTTCGAACACAAACCGACGCCTGAAGTCCTGACCGCAAGCCAGTCCATTCGTATCCACAATGAACTCGTAGTCACCTTCGGCGATGCCCTCGATCTCCGGTGGACAATCCTCGGATATGAGGGTCACAGTCTGCTTCCAGGGTCCCCTATTCACGTCACAAGACCAACGGTCTCCAGATGACGAATCCCCGGACTCATCGCAAGATGCACAGCTGGTACCTATTGCGCTGGAGGCGACTCCGATCAGTACTAAGACGACCACAGCTCGAATGGACTGATCTGGAGACATCACTTTTCCCCCGAATATTTCCGATGCCGGAACGTGCCACGCGCAACCAGGATCCCCAGAAGTCCGATGAGCACGGGAATCGAGTAGATTCCATCCGTCTCGGCTGTTGAATTGCACCCCTGACAGCCCTCGTCAGCCGTGTCTGGAGTGCTCGTGGAATCCGTGTCGCCCGCATCCGAGGTGTCGGGGCAAGTGAATTCTTCGCCCGGGTCGACGGGATAGCTCGACGGCGGCAGCTCTCCGCACTCGGCCTCGTTCCAGTTGCCCGCCTCGTTCCAACAGGGCGGCGTGTCTTCGACTACGAACTCATACTCTCCCTCGACACGCTCATGAATGCAGGCTGTAGGGCACCCGCACGAATTCGTAGCGCTCGGGCGGGAAATCACGAATATTGCGTGTGGCGAGTACGAGGTTGTGGGCGCGGGCGACCGCGGCTTGAAGCGCGTCCGGCAATTTCCATCCATGGTCTCGCCGTAGCCTCGCGGCGAGGTCGGCGACGGGCCCGTC
>JBNJFZ010000210.1:0-8754 GCA_051747295.1 Myxococcota bacterium | reverse complement strand
GTTTGCTCGGTCTGCGGCCTCGCAGGTCATAGGTTTGCTCGGCCTGCGGCCTCGCAGGTCATAGGTTTGCTCGGCCTGCGGCCTCGCAGGTCATAGGTTGGTCTTCGTCGGTGCGGATCTATGCATCCATGCATCCACGCTCCACGCTCCACGCATCCAAGAACCTATGACCTATGACCTATGACCTATGACGAAACCCCCGGGCGATTTGCTCGCCCGGGGGTTGCGAGGTGCAAAGAGCACCTGGATGGTCGATGGGTCGCGTGTCAGCTCATGGGAGCCCAGGACGCGCAGTAGCCTTTGGGGTGGATGGGGCCGGCGACAACGGTGCAGCCGCCGCACTCACCCTCTTTTTCCGGCTTGGTGTAGAGGCTGCAGTTGTCGCAGAATTTGTCGTCTTTGGGCGACTTGTCGACGTACTGGAGCGACTCGCGCGTCTTCTTCTCGGCCTCGGTCAGGCCCGAGGTATCGGTGCAGTCGAGCTCACCGCTGCCGCCCTTGTCGCCGCCTGCTGCCGGTTCTTCGCCGCCACCGGACTTATCACCGCCCTTCGCGGCGCCGCCACCGTCTTTGCACGCCGAAAGGAGCATGCCTGCTCCCGCCACTGATGCACCGACTGCGGCTGCGCGTCGGAAAAAGTCTCGTCTGTTCAGCTTTTCGTCACTCATGTCAGCGATTCCTCGGTCAAGTGTTTCGGCTAATGCATCCGTGCTGCAACGAGTTGCCTCTAGCCGACAATCGGCTCGGGACACGTCTCGTCGATCAACAATGATGCTATGAACGAGATGCGACAGAGCAAAGTATAATTGCATGGTTTTTTGCAGAACGAAAAAAATGCCGTCCTTGGAGGCCAGTGGGAGCGGGTGACGAATAAATTTCATACTGGGGTTTGTTGCTCTCTAAACCCGAGCGCCGTTTCTGCATCCGACGCGGCGCCCCACATCGGCTCGAGACGACACGTATCGGGTGCTGTATTCGTGAGTTGTTAGTGCTGACTGACAAGGTGGGGTGAGAGTGCTATATAGGGTGCGTGAACTGCATATCAGCGGCGTAGGCGCCGCGACGAACCCCGATCCGAGGAGATGACCATGTCGACCAGTGCGACTGATTCGGCGCCCGAAGTTGCGTCCCCGAAGCCGACGTCCGGAGACGACGGTAAGCAGACCATCATCTGCTACAACCCGGCGACCGGCGAACAGATCCGTGAGATCGAGGCGGCCAGCCCGGAGGATGTCCAGCCAGCGATGTCGAAGGCAAGAAATGCCTTCAAAGCATGGCGTCGACTGACCGTCAAAGAGCGGTGTCGCTACATGCTCGACGCCCGCGAGAAGCTGGTCGAGCATCGCGACGAGCTACTCGAGATCATCCAGGCCGAAGCCGGTAAGCCCACCGTGGATGCGGTCTGCGAGTTGTTGGTCATCTTCGATACGATTGGCTACTACACCTCGAATGCCGAGAAATTTCTGGGTGATGAGACCGTCGATCTGCACCTGCTCAAGAACAAGAAGGTCAAGGTCGAGTATCCGCCCATCGGCGTTTGCCTCAATATCAGCCCCTGGAACTTTCCGCTCGATCTGTCGATCTCGCCGGTCATCCCGGCGCTGATCGCCGGAAATGCGGCCATCATCAAGCCCTCCGAGCACACGCCGTTGATCACGATGCGTGCGGTCGAGCTGATGAACGAGGCGGGGCTGCCCGAGGGGCTGCTACAGGTACTCCCCGGCTACGGGGACGTGGGCGCGGAGTTGTGCAACCACGCCGATGCGATCACGTTCACCGGCAGCGTGGCGACCGGCAAGAAGGTCGCGAAGGCTGCGGCCGAGAACCTGGTGCCGTGCACGCTCGAGCTGGGCGGAAAGGACCCGGCGATCGTGCTCGACGACGCCGATCTGGAGCGGACGGCCAACGGTATCGTCTGGGGATCATTTTTGAACTCCGGCCAGATCTGCATGTCCATCGAGCGCGTTTACGTCCACGAGGACGTCCACGACAAATTCGTGGACATGGTCGTCCAGAAGACGCTCGAGCTTCGCCAGGGAGCCCCCCTCGAGGAAAGGGTCGATGTGGGGGCGATGATCGACCCGCATCAGATCGACATTGTGGCTGATCACCTGCGCGATGCGACCGAGAAGGGCGCCGAGATCCTGACGGGCGGCGGCAAGAAGGAAGGCCAGGAAGGCGATTTCTTCGAGCCGACGGTGCTGACCAACTGCGATCACTCGATGAAGATCATGAAGGACGAGACGTTCGGGCCGGTCATGCCCATCATGAAGGTCCGATCGGCGTTCGAGGCGATCCAGTTGGCCAACGATTCGGTCTTCGGGCTGAACGCGTCGGTCTGGTCGAAGGACAAGAAGCGCGCGCAACAGATCGCCAGCCAGCTCGAGTCCGGTCAGGTCTGCATCAACGAATATGTCGCCAGCTATCTGGCGATCGAGGCGCCCTACGGCGGCGTGAAGCACTCCGGTATCGGTCGTCGAAAGTGTCGCGAAGAGATCCGAAAGTACGTCGAGCCGAAGACCGTGCTCGAAGATATCTTCGGCCTGGACCGAGAGCCGTACTGGTACCCGTATTCAGATACCGTGGACAACGCGGTCGACAAGGTCCTGGGCCTGTTGTATCGACGCGGCGTCGGCAAGAAAATGCGCGACTTATTCGGCAACGACTGAGCCACTGCAGGCGCGGGGAGATCGCGAACTTCAAACACGCCCGCGCCTGTAGTACGGTGAGTCGAGCACGACGCCATCTCCAGCGCGCGAGAGCGCCGCTTGCAGCACTGTACAGAAACTCGAAGCGAAGCCCATGAGCAGCGAACCGGGAATTCTTCCCAAGCCCATACCCTTCGGCAAATATTACCTCCTCGAGCGGATCAACGTCGGGGGCATGGCCGAGGTATATAAGGCCAAGGCCTTTGGGGTCGAGGGCTTCGAGCGACTCCTCGCCGTCAAGAAGATCCTGGCGAGCATCGCCGAGGACGAGTCCTTCATCAATATGTTCATTGATGAAGCCAAGATCGCCGGGCAGCTCAACCACCCGAATATCGCCCAGATTTTCGACCTGGGCAAAGTCGACGATTCGTACTTCATCGCCATGGAGTACATCAGCGGCAAAGATCTCAAGACGATCTTCGAGCGCGCGCGGCGCATCGGAGAGAAGGTCGATATCCCGCGGGTCTGCTACATCATGATGAAGGTGTGCGAGGGTCTGGCCCACGCCCACCATAAGAAGGACTCGCAGGGCCGAGATCTCAATATCGTCCACCGCGACGTCTCACCGCAGAACATCCTGTTGTCCTACGAGGGCGAAGTCAAAATCATCGACTTCGGCATCGCGAAGGCGACCGGCAAGACCAGCCAGACGCAGGTCGGCATCCTCAAGGGCAAGTTCAGCTATATGAGCCCCGAGCAGGTCCGCGGCCTGCACGTCGACCACCGAAGCGACATCTTCAGCCTGGGCATCGTGCTCTACGAGATGCTCACGCTCGAGCGGCTGTTCCTCGGTGAGAGCGACTTCGACACTCTGGAGAAGATCCGGAAGGTCGAGATGAGCCCGCCCTCTCTGTACAACCCGCACATCCCAAAGGAGCTCGAGGACATCGTCCTCAAGGCGCTGTCCAAGAGTCCTGACGATCGCTTCCAGTCGGCCTATGATTTCGCCGACGCGATCGAGCAATTCATGCGCAACCAGGGCTACTACTTCACCAACAAGGACCTGGCCGCGTCGATGAAGGACGCGTTCAGCGCCGACATCGAGTTCGAGAATAAGAAGCTCGAGTACTACCGCGGCCTCAACCTCCAGCCGATCGAGCAGGTCGACGAAGACGAGGAGAAACCCGCCGAGGCTGGCGGGCTCGAGTGGGGTGAAGAGGAGATGGAGACCCAGATCTTCGATCGCCCTCCCGAGGACGAAGAAGAGCAGATTATCTCCGAGTCCGACATCGTGTACGCCGAAGATGTGGAGGGCGAGGGCTTCGGCCCCGAAGAGGGCGAGGCGCCGACGGTCGAGTTCGACCGCTGGGATGCGGAGAGTCAATTCGAACAAATCGATCAGCGCCAGGAGCCCGCGGACCTGGGCCCGCCAGCGCCCGCAGAAGAGCCGAGCCCCGGCCAGAGGCAGCGCCAGCCGACCGCACAAGTCCCGGCCGAGCCGCGACGCGACTCGCCCGGAACCGTGCGGGCTTCGCACCCCGGACAAGAATCCTCCAGCAACCGGCGTTTTCTCATCGCCGCCATCGTCGCGGTGTTGATGGTCGCGATCGGCCTGCCGATCGTCTACTTCATGACGCGCGATGACACCGCAAAGGTCGCCTTCGAGACCGACCCGGCGAACGTTCAGATCTACGTCGACGGCAAAGAGCTACACAGCGGCGGGACCCCGATCACCAAGCAGATCGAGCCGGGGCATACCGACATACGCATCGAAAAAGAGGGCTTCAAGACCTTCTCGCAGTCTCTCGAGCTCGAGGCGGGCAAGACCTATTCGCTGAAGCACTCGTTCGAGCGAAAAGGACCCGAGAAAGGTACGCTTCGCGTCTCGCTGGAGCCCCCGGACGCCAAGTTGCTGGTCGACGGTGAGGCCGTCGAGGGTGAGCCGCCCTACGAGGTCGATGAGCTCGAATTCGGCAGCTACTCCATCAAGGCCGAAAAAGACGGCTTCATCGCCTTCGAGGAGGACGTCGAGCTCGACAGTGACTCCAAAGATCTTCAGGTCGCGCTCAAGCCCGAGAAGTTCGAACTCGCGCTGCGAAGCGAGCCCAGCCGAGTAGCGTTCGGAGTCTACGAGAAGGGATCCGACGACCGCCTCGAGCGTGGGTATACGCCCGAGACCCTCGAAGAGCTCGCCGGCGACAAGACCTACATCGTCAAGTTCGAGAAGCGCGGTTACGAGGACCTCGAACAGACGTACGAGCCGAACTCGAAGCTCGAGCAAGAACTCGAAGTCGAGCTCGACCGCGAGGGCGATGCCTCCGAACCTGTCGCCGCGCGCGACCCGAAGCCGGACCGAGACCCCTCCAGCGGCTCGGGAAGCAGCGGCAGTTCCTCGGGGTCGAGCGGATCGAAGACCGGTTCGAGTGGCGGCTCGAACACCGGCTCGAGTGGCGGCTCGAGTGGCAGTTCGTCGGACGATTCGAAGACCGTCGCAAAGAAGGACCCCGAGCCAAAGAAGAAGGATCCGCCCAAGCAGAAGCCAGCCGGAAGCGGTACGCTTACGATCGCATCGAAGCCCTCGGCGAAAGTCATGATCAACGGGCGCGATATCGGCCAGTGGACGCCGGTACGAAACTACAAGGTGAAAGCGGGCCGTCATGAGGTCGAGTTGGTCAACGACAAGTTCAACCTCAAGAAGACGTACTACGTCACGGTCAAAGACGGCGAGAATAAGCGGATTCTGAACATCCCCAAGAATTGAGGTGCGTCCTCGCAGCCTCCATCGGGTCGACTGTTATCCGCACGGACGGATCCCCGACGCGGCGAGGACGACCTCTTCGGGCCCACCATGAGCCAGATCGGCGATACGACAGCGGTGATAGGGGAGTCGGACTTCGACCTCTATTGCCCGGTCTGTACCTGCTGCCTCGAAGAACGTCACGAAGACTGCCCCGAATGCCATAGCCCGCGGCCCCCCAATGGCTGGGAGCCTCTGAGCGCCTCGCCGCACACCTATCTCGGGAAGACCGTCGACGGTCGCTATCTGGTGGACCGCTTCCTGGGCTCGGGCACGACCGGTTCGGTCTATCGAGGTGTCGGCACCCGTATCCGACGGCCGTTCGCGCTCAAGATCGTCAATACCCAGAAATACGGGAAGAAGTCGCTCGAGGAGGAGATGCTTCGGCGCTTCGAGTTCGAAGTCGAAGCGCTCAGCAGGCTGCGCAACCCGCATGTCGTGGGGGTCTACGAATCGATGCAGCTCGCCAAGACCGTGTTCGTCCTGGTGATGGACTACGTCGAGGGGGTCACGCTTCAGGAGCGCCTCGATAACACCGGTCGCATGGAGATCTCGTTGGCGTTGTCCATCGTGCGTCAGGTCGCCAATGGCCTGCACGAAGCGCATAGTGAGGGTATTATTCACCGGGATTTGAAGCCCGAGAATATCATGATCGAGCAGATGCCGGCTTCCGGTGTCTTCGCCCGTATACTGGATTTCGGTATCGCCTATATGGTCGATACCGTCCGCCAGACGGCGGGTTTTCGCGGCACCCCGCTCTATGCCGCTCCCGAGCAGTGTCAGTCGGATGCGGACATCACCGAGCGCACGGATATTTACGCTCTGGGTTGCGTGCTCTTCCACGCGTTGACTGGCCGCCCACCCTTCGAGGGAAAGCGAGCGCTCGCGGTGATGGAGTCACACGTGTCATCTCCGGTGCCTTCGATTTCGGATGTGGTGGAGGAGGCGGACTTTCCCCCGCTGCTGGACACGCTCGTCACGCGGATGCTCGCCAAGGAACCCGCGGCTCGCCCCCAGGATCTCGGTGAGGTGATACGCGAACTAGATCGCGTCAAGCGACTCGACCATGACGGGCAGTCTCGGGAGATCGAGGAGCCACCGCCGGTCCCGGTCTTGCCCGAGACGCACTCGTCGAGCTGGAGCGATAGTGACCTCGCCGGAGCCGTCTCGTCGTCGGTGGGCGATGAGAGTACCGAGGCAAAGTCGCCGGAGAGCCCGCAACAGAGAGTGGTTCGGCTTCTCGAGAGCATTGACTTGCCTGAGGACGTCGAGCTCGGGGCCGTGACCGCCGCGTCGTTGTCGCACGGCGGGGAGTTCGCCGCGATCGCCGACAAGGATGGGCGGCTCTACGTGCTCGGCCTCAAGAGCGATATCGGCTTTCGAACGCTCAAAGGTGTGTTCACCATGATTACGTCGGTGGCGATCGATACGCGACAGGGGCGAGTCTACGCGGCGTCCATCGATGGGCAGCTGCACTCCTGGAGCCTGAATGTCGCCACGGCGAAGCCCGAGCGCGTCGCCGCTACCGGCGAGCGAATCTTCAGCCTGGATATCGACAGCAGTGGGAATCGGCTGGTGTTCGGGACGGACCGTGGGGAGATCAGAGAACTCGACATCCGCACGCGTAGCATCAAGACCATCGCATCGATGGGTTCACCGATCGGGGCACTTGGTTACCTGCCCACCGAGAAGCAGTTGATGGCGACAACCTGGGAGGGGCATTGCTGCCTCGTCTCGAGAACAGCCGGCGACACGGTGACTTTATCCTCGATTCCCGAAACGCCCCGTGGGGTTTGCCTTCACTCGGGGGCGGATGTCGGCGCCGTCTTGACCGAGGACGGACAGCTCTGGCTGATGAGCCTGAGCAAAGATGGCGGGGCTTTCGAGATCGAGTCCACGTTCGCCCAGCTCAAGAGCGTGGCCTTCGGTCTGCGCGGCGAGCTCAGTGGCGTCAGCGTTCAGGAAGGCCAGGTGCGGCTGTGGCTGATCCGCGCGGGCCGCGTCCTCGAGCACCTGGGGCTCGAAGAGGGCGTGTGAGTTATCTCACCTGTTAACGCGACCCACCGCGAATAATGGCGATCTTGGGTACGTCTTCGCCGTGAGAGTTTCTCCTCGAGCAGGGCGTCCACGAGTCCGGTACGGATTTATCAAAGTTTCGGCGAACAGCGAGGTCATCGTGGAGCTTCATCGGCCTTCTCTCCTGGACGAGCGAGTCCTCTAACTCACCCATCACTTCCTGGGCGGCTCGATTCCGGTCGTCGACCGACCGGCCATCTGAAGGGCGTGGGGCCGAATCGTCTGCCGAGCGAAGGACTGGCTGGGTGCGACTCGGTTCGACCTCGACGCGCTCGATCTGGCGCGTGCGGTCCGGTGATTCTTCCGAAAGAGCGTTGCTCGGCGCCGAGCAGGGGATCCAGAGAGGTGAGGCGAGTACAGCGGCCGTGACAAGACTGACCGAGCTGCACTGAAAAATTAGCCTGGGAGAGATCATTGAGACAGCCTCACAACTCAAACTTGTATTCGCGTCAACCGCGTGTTTAGTGTAGCAGCCGGCCTAAAGGATGCAAAGCAGCGCCGCCTGGTGGTAGCAGCGAGCCGTTGAGCGCGTGGATTTGGAGGATGTTGGATGAGTGACAAAGAGTCGAAAGAAGCGACAGTCGACGAGATTGTGTCTACGGGGGCGGCGCTCTTGATTTGCATCGGGGCGATTGCGGCGGCCGCGGCCCCGCACTTCTTCCTCGAGCGACCCATCGAGATGTATCTCAACGGCCAGACCGGGCCGTGGATCGGGCTGGTGACCTGGATGCCGACGTTCCTGGCGGCCGTGGCGATCTTCTGCGGCGTCGACTTCTCCAATCGGGCAGACGACCCGCTGGTCGATTCACCGGATTACGGGCTCGCGGCGGCGGTCCTGGTTCCCGTGCTGGCCGCCGTGGGCTTTGCGTGGCTGAACTTCGATGGTTACGAGCATGTCGGAAGCTGGGCCGAGCTCGGCAAGGCCATGGCCGTCTACGGCGTGGCCTACGGCGTGGCACCGCTGTTCTGGCAGGGGTTTTTCCAGGCGTACGCGCTGGAGAAGGTGCCGGCGATCCTCCGAGTTTTCGTGGTGACGCTCGCCGGCGTTGCCGTCTGGGCGCCGTTTGGGGTCGTCGAGGGTTGGGGTGAGGTCTCCGGATTGTTGTGGGAGCACGTCATCATCTTCGCGGCGCTCGCGCTCATCTTCGAATTCGGCGTGACCGTCAGCGTCGCCATGGTCAGTGGTGTGCTCATCGGCGTCGGCTGGGCGTTCGCCCACCAGATGACGTTTTT
>JBNJFZ010000209.1:0-8961 GCA_051747295.1 Myxococcota bacterium | reverse complement strand
AGTACGACGAGTCGGTGCCCGAGGAGCTTGTCGCCATCATTCACAAGGCGTGTCATCAGGACAAAGAGCAGCGCTTCCAGTCGGCCGAGGCCTTCAAGAACGCCCTCGAGGATTTCCTGCATCATCGGGAATCGGTCGAGGTCAGTCGCGAGGCCGAGGTGCGGCTCGAGAGGCTAGCCGAGTTGATGGAGCAAGAGCGTGGTGACGACCTCGAAGTGCACGATCTGTTCGGCGAGTGCCGCTTCGGATTTCGCCAGGCATTGCGGATGTGGCCGGGAAATGTGTCGGCGGAGGAAGGATTGCGGCGCTGCCTGGCCCTGATGGCGCGCTACTATCTCGATCAGGAAAACCTCGCCGCAGCCAGAAATTGCCTTGCGGAGCTCGACGACCCGCCCGACGATTTGCTCGACGCCATCGATGCACTCCAGGCGCAGCTCGAGTCCGAGAGACAGGAGCTCGAGCGGCTGAAGCGTTTCGAGCAACAGTTCGACCTCCAGAAGGCGATGACCTCGCGGAGCATCGTGGCCGCAGCCATCGGGGTGCTGTGGTCCGGAGCCACCCTCATTCTGATCTTCGCTGGAGATGGACGGCCGCCCGAGGCGACCTTCGAGTTGAGCGACTTCACGTGGACGGTTCGCAGTCTGTTGATCGTGTTGGTGCCGACACTCGTCTTTCGCAAGCGCTTATTTGCCAATATGGCAAACCGACGGTTGATCTTCATGGCGTATCTGCTGATGGGGTGGCTGTTCTGCATTCGCTACGCCATGTATGAACTCGAGGCGAGTGTGTTGGTCGCTCAATCGGCCGATACCGTGCTCTATGGCCTCGCGACCGCAGCGATCGGCATCATGAGTGACCGTCGAATCGTTGCGGCGAGCCTCGTGTTTGTGGGCTCCCTATTCGCCGGGATCTTCTGGCCCGTCTACCAGCTTTACTTTATGGCCGCAGCCGGGCTGATATTCTGCCTGAGCCTGGCCTGGATCTGGCGGCCGGGTCAGAAGGGCGGGTGAGCCTTACGGCTTCTCTCGCACCACCTTCTTCTGAAATGCGACGTCGCCGGACTCGACGTCGATGATCCGAATATCGAACGCGTATGTCGCGGACGTCGAGCCCCGCTCGGCGTCGATGATCCCAGAGACAAGGTACTGGATCTTGCTATCACGTGCGCGCTGGAGCATCTCGTCGGTGACGATCGTGCCGTCCTCAGCGACCTGCGCGCCGCGAAAAGCCAGCGATGAGGCCATGTCGAGTCCGTAATAGTCTTCGACCTCCTCCTCGATCTTGGTGAACAGCGAGCTGACCATGCCCGCGATTTTCTGCTCCGAGCGGACGATGGGCGGATATATCGCGGCCCTTATCGCGTTTCCGCGGCGCTCGGCCCTCGCCCATTTTCGATTCAGCTTCGACTTCGACAACTCGGCGGTGACCTGCTGGTAGACGTATTCGATGTCGCTGTTGACCAGGATGAGTTGCTTTTCGGAGACGTCCTCCGATGTCTGATCCTCGCGGGCCGTCGACTCGGTCTTATCGGCACTCTGGGTCGCGCAGCCGGTCAGGATAATCGTGATCGCGATGAGCAGGAGACAGCGTGCAATTTTGCGCATTGGCGTGCCGGGGCTAGAAGATACGTCGACCGCAATCATAACCGGGCCGCGAAGCGATTCACAAGATGTCCCGGTGCACGCCAGCGGCACCCACCACAATCACTCAATCACTCAATCACTCAATCACTCAATCACCGCGCCGCAGCGTCACTGCGCCGCTCCCGCCAACCTTCGACCATGTTGTAGATCACCGGGATGATGATCAGCGAGATGCCCCCGGAGACGAACAATCCGCCGATGACCGCCCGCGCCAGCGACGCCTGTGTCTCGCCGCCCTCGCCGAGTCCGATGGCGACCGGGGATAGCGCGAGGATCGTCGTGGCGGTGGTCATCAAGATGGGCCGCAGGCGACGGCGGGCGCTCAGGCGGACGGCTTCGCTGACGCCCATGCCGTCGCGCTCTCGCATCAGGTTGATGTAGTCGATCAGCACGATCGCGTTGTTCACGACGATGCCGATGAGCACGATGCACCCCATGAACGACTGCAGGTTGAAGGTCGTGCCGGTGGCCACGAGCATCGCCACGACGCCGATCGCAGCGAACGGGATCGACGCCATGATGTAGATCGGTTGCAGGAAGCTCTCGAATTGCGAGGCCATCACCATGAAGACGAGCACAACGGCCAGTAAGATCCCGATGAGCAGGCTCTGGAAGGTCTTTTGCTGCTCTTCCCGCTCGCCCTTGACCAACACGGAGAAGCCCTCGGGCTTTTCGATCTGGTCGAGCTCGTCGCGCAGTTCGGCGGTGACCGTGCCCAGGTCGACATCGCCGGTCATATTGCCGTTGACGGTGACGATTCGGCGCTGGTTTTCGCGCTCGACGGTCAGTGGGCCTTCGTCGCGCTCGACCCGCACGACTTCGTGCATCGGGACGGTGCCGCCGCCCGGCAGGACAAACGGCGCTCCGAGCACGGCTTCGATCCCCTCGCGGTCCTTCTGCCCGAGCTGGACGAGCACGTAGTACTCGTCGCCGAGCGCGCGGAATACCGTGGCGCGGGTGCCCTGAACGTAGGTCTGTAGCTGGTTGGTCAGCGTGTCGGGCGTGACGCCGAGCGCGCCGAGCTTCTGTCTGTCCGGCACGATTCGAAACTCTTTGCCGCCGGGCTGGCGACTGGCGCGGGCCGATGCGATGCCGTCGATATCCTCCATCGCGTCTTTGACCTGGGCGGCGAGGGCGTCGGCATCCTCGATATCGTAGCCGCGAATTTGGACCTCGAGGCGCTCTCCGCCGCCGCGAAGAACGCGCAAGATCCAGAGGCCGCCACCGGCGCGCGTCCGGACGTCGGCGCCCGCGACGAGGTTGCTGACGTGGGGCCGCAGGTCGTTCGCGATCTCCTCGCTGCTGCGCTGGCGCTGGTCGGGGCGCGTGAGCTTGATCTCGAGGCTCGCGCTCTCCTCCCCGGACGTCGACCAGAAGCCGGGCGTCCCGACTGTGGTGCGCATCGTCTCCATCTCGGGGATCTGTTCGGCGGCGATTTCCTCGAGGCGCCGGGCGGCCTCGCTGGTGACCTCGAGGCGCGTACCGACGGGCATGTCGAGGCTGACGCTGACCTCGGATTGATCCTCCTCCGGGAGCAACTCGGTTCCCAGCAGCGGAGTGAGCGCCAGGGAGCCGGCAAGCAGGGCGACGCTGGCGGCGATCGTGGTCTTGGGGTGGGTGAGACACCAGTCGACGAGGTTGCCGTAGCCGCGCTCGGCCTTGCCCAGGAACGAACCGATGACGCCCCTTTCATCCGTGAGCGTCGCCCCCTCGCCCTTGAGGAACTTGGCGGAGAGCATGGGGACGAGCGTCAGCGCGACCGCAAGCGAGCAGATGAGTGCGAAGCTGACGACGAACGCCATCTGCCCGAAGAAAATCGACGCGAAGCCGGTCAGGAAGATGACCGGCACGAAGACGACCAGCGTGGTCGTCGTCGACGCCACGATGGCGGTCGCGACCTCGCCCGAGCCCTCGACGGCTGCGGTCTCGGGATCATCGCCGGATTCCAGGCGCCGGAAGATATTCTCCAGGATGACGATCGCGTTATCGACGAGCAGGCCGATGCCCAGGGCGACCCCGCCGAAGCTGATGAGGTTGAGCGTGATGCCGAAGTAGTACATCAGCGTGAAGATGCCGATGATCGAGATCGGGATCGCCGTGGCGATAATCGCCGTAGAGCGGATGTTTCGCAGGAAGAAAAACAGCACGAAGATCGCGAGGAGCGCCCCGATAAGGACCGAATCCTGGACGTTCGAGATCGACTTTTCGATGTACTCGGAGGTGTCCTCGAGCACGTACAGCCGCGCGCGCTCGTCGTAATCCTGGTTGATATATTTGAGCTCGTCGATGACGCGGTCGGCGACCGCGACGGTGTTCGAGCCGGATTGCTTGGACACGCTGAGCCTGATGCCCGGCTTGCCGTTGACGCGGACGACGTTGGACGGCTCTTCGTAGGTGTCCATGACCTTTGCGACGTCGCCGAGGAAGATCGGCGTTCGGGTGCCGTCCTCGCCGACACGCACATCGACGACGATGTTCTCGAAGTCGGAGGGTTCGTCGGCCTCGCCGATGGCGCGAAGCAGGATATTCTCGTCGAACTGCTCGACCTGGCCGGCGGGCACGTTGCGGTTCTGGGTGCGAAGCGCCTGGACGATCGTGGTCGGCGACAACGACAGCGCGCGGAGGCGCTCGGAGTTGAGCTGGATGCGGATCTCGCGCTTGAGCCCGCCGCGGACATCGACGCGAGCGACGCCCTCGATGCGCTCGATGCGCGGGCCGAGCTCGCGTTCGGCGAGTTGTCGTAGCGCGGGTTCGTCGAGGTTTCCGGATAGGCCGAGGTAGACCACCGGAAAGCTGCTCAGGTTGAACTTGTAGACGACCGGGTTTTCAGCGTCTTCGGGCAAGTTCGACTTGACCCGCTCGATGGCCGCACGCACGTCGTTGAGCGCCGTGTCCAGGTTCGTACCCCAGACGAAGCGCAGCGCGACGCGACTGCGGCCTTCGGTCGAGAAGCTCTCGATACTGTCGATGCCCTCGACCGTGCTGACCGCCTGTTCGACGGGACGCGTAATGAGCGTCTCGACCTCCTCCGGGCCGGCGCCATCGTAGGTCGTGACGACCGAGATGCTCGGGAAGTCGATCTCCGGGAGCAGGTCGACCTGGAGTCGCGTAAACGATACGGCGCCGAGGATGAGTACGCCCAGAAAGACCATCGTGGTCAAGACCGGGCGGCGGACGGCGAACTTGGGCAGGTTCATCAGTCGTCTCCGTCCTGGGTCTGCTTGTTCTTGGTGGATGGTGTCTCGCCGGGGCCGACCTCGTTATCGAGGGGCTGGACCTCGGTGCCGGGCTCGAGCTTGTCGAAGCCGCGCAGGACGATCCGGGTGCCGGGCTCGAGGCCCTCGACGACCTCGGCTTTGCTGCGACTGCTGAGGCCGAGGAGTAACTGGCGTTTTTCGGCCACGCCGTCGACGACAGCCCAAATGTACGGTGCGCCGTCACGTTCCTCGAGGATCGCCTGCTTGGGGACGGTCAGCGCGTCTTCTCGGTTGCCGAGCTCGATCTGGGCCTGGGCGTACATGCCCGGGCGGATAGTGAGCTTCGAGGACGCTTCGTCGGAGAGCGCGTCTTCATCGATGGCGATGTCTACGCGGAGCGAGCGGGTCCGGGAGTCGAAGGCCGGCGCGATACGCGCGACCTCACCGGGGACGTCTCGCCCGCCGAAAGACGCCATGCGGATGCTGACCTTCTCGCCGACGGCGATCGCGCTGGCGTCTCCTTCGGGGACGTCGATCTTGAGATAGACATCGCCGCTGACGACGCGGAAGACCGGTTGCGTCGGGCTGACAAACGTGCCCAGATCGACGTAGCGCGTGGCTATTTTCCCGTCGAATGGCGCGCGGATCTTGCTGTTGCGGACGTTTTCTCGGGCGTTCTGGAGGCGTGCGGCCGCCTGGTCCTGCTGAGCTCGTGCGACGGTGAGCTTTTGTTTTGCCTGACGGATTCGCGCCTCCAGGTCTTCGACTTCTCGCTCGGAGATAACCTGGGTTTCCAGCAGTGGTTTCTTGCGGGCGAGTTCTTGTTCGAGGTTCTCGATAGCGACCTCGGCATCGCCGGCGCTGGCCTTCGCCATGTTGAGCGCGGCAGAGAGTTCGCGCGCGGACTGCCGGTACTTCGTCGCGTCGATTTCGGCGAGTACGTCGCCTTCTTCGACCGGGCTGCCGATGTCGAGCTCGAGGTCGACGATTCTCCCTTGCACCTCGAATGCGACGTCGGCCTGGCGGTCGGCGACAAACTCACCGGCGTAGTCGCCACGCACGGAGAAGGGCTCCTTCTTGGCGGTGACCGTCTCGACGACGACGGCCTTGTTGACGTTCATCGGGCCGCGGCTGGAGGCAGCGGCCTTCTGATCGCCGCCTTCACCTTCATCGCACGCGGTGAGGCCGGCGACGAGCAGCATCGCGGCCGCGAGGAAGACCGGCTTGCGGAGTCCTCCACGTGCGGCGTGCCTTCGAATATGGGTAGAGAGCTTCATGGTCAGTTGTCCTGGCCCGTGAGCGTGCGGAGGTAGTCGAATTCTGCCGCTGCCGTGCGGGCGTCCAAAATGCGTTGGTTCAGCAGGACCTTCGATTGAAAGAGCTGCTGGCTCGCGTCGATGACTTCGAGGCTATTGGCGAGTCCGTTTTCGAAGCGTGCGCGAGCGTTGTCGTACGTCTCTTGGGCCGCTTCGACCTGCTCACGGGCGACTTCGACCGCGGAGACAGCGGATGACCAATTGCGCCGAGCGCGGCTGACGCCGGCGTTGGCCTGGCGCAGGGAGCGCTCGTACTCGAGTTGTTGTTCCCGCACGCGAGATTCGACCTGGTCGAGCCGCGCGTATCGGGCGCCCCCATCATAGAGCACCCAGGTCGCGGAGAGCGTCAGCGAGAGGCGGTATCCGTCGGGACGTCCGAACGTCGTCGGGGGGCCGACGACGCCATTTGCTGACAACCCTACTGTAGGGAACAAGCTCCACCACACGGATTGTTCCTCGAGCTTCGTCGCTTCGATCTGGCGGAGCGTCGACTTGAAGTCGGCTCGGCGCTCGAGCTCGACGTCGACCTCGGCGGGCGGATTCGTCACGGTTTCGGCGCCGATCGCCGCGCTGTAGTTCGCACCGGGCTGCTCCCCGAGGATCACCGCGAATGAATCGCGTGCGTTTCCGAGCCGCGCCTTCGCGTCGACCAGCGATTGTTTCGCGTCCAGCATATTCGTACGAGCGCGGGTGACGTCTAATTTGACGGCGATGCCTGCGTCGAGCAGGGCCTGGGCGCGTTCGAGTTCACGTTCACGCAACTCCACGGTCTTGGCCGCGATCGCGACCTGCTCCTGGGCCGCGGCGAGCACGTAATAGGCGCTGGTCGTCTCGAAGACGATGGTCTCGCGCTGCCATTTTGACTGTGCCTTTGTCGCCTCGAGCAACTCGCCGGCGCGGGAGACCATCGGGTATTTCGTGCCGTCGAAGATCACGATCGATGCGGAGCCGGAGACCCGCCAGTCGAAGCGCGGCTGGACGACATTGTCGTTGAACTCGATCTCGCGGCCGTACGCCGTCACGCCGCCGTCCGCGACGAGCCGCGGGAGCAGCTCTGCCCGGGCTTCACGACGCGCCGCGCGACTCTGGGTAATGCGCTCTTCGGTGATCGCCCACGTCTCATTTTCAGAACGGGTTCGGTCGATCGCCTCGTCCAGGCTGATGGGCTCACCGTCGGGGACATCGACGCCAGCGGAGAACTCGTCGGTGGGCGCGTCCGTCTCGGAGCCTGCGTCGGGCTGTTCGGCGGGTTCTTCCGCAGGTTGTTCGGAAGACCCCTCGGCCTGCGGCTCGGCGGCTTCGGTTGTGTCGGATGTATCTTGAGCGAGCGCCGTCGCAGGAAGGAGGATGGCTACGATCGCCAAAAATAGCGTGCATACTCGGAGATTCTGTCGCTTCATCGTCGGGGTCGCCCTTGAAGTTGGGACGCGGTGAACCGCGTGATGTCGCACGCGGGGAGCAGCATGGTCGCAGAGCAGTCGCGCGAAGATTCGTCCGACTACGGCTCGCGTGGATGTCGTTTCCGTCAGATAGAGGCTTCGTTGGCTGGCGTCCAGCCGGGGTTTCTGTATTTGCCCATCGGGCTGGTCGAAGTCGGTGCGAGTCAGCGCGGCCCTCATAGCTACTACGCAGCATACTGCTGATAGTGCAATGAGTAGATGCGTTCAATAGCTCACCGGTCACATCACTGTTTCCATATATGGATACTGTTTTTGCCACGCAGTTCGTGAGGGTGAGAGCCTTCGCGAACTATTGCGCCGGACCGTCGAGTAGAATAGCCTGTGGGACGCACGGAACCTCTTTAAATAGGTAAATAATATGCAGGTTAAGCTTCTTGTTTTTACTTTCGTCCTCAGCCTCATGCTCTTCGCCGGCGTGGGATGCGAGAAGCAGTCCCAGACGCCATCGGCCGAATCGAATGCGCCGAGCGCGTCGGCTGACGAAGCTCGCGAGCCCGGGCCGGAGGGCGAGCCGGCCGAAGAGTCGAAGTCAGCCGGACCCCCGAAGACCCTCGACGACCTACCGGAGGGCGTCAACGCCGTCCAAAACGAAATGCAGCTGCTAAACGCGGCGATGCAGCAGATCCTGACGCTGATCGCGAACGACAACCTCGAGGGCGTCCCGGCTCAGATCAAGACCGTCCATCCGGCACGCCAGTTGACCATGAAAGCGGTCGAGAAAGGGCAGTACGAGCCGCCGGTCAACGCGGATAATATGGAGGAATTCGAGGAGCTCGACGATCAATTCCACGACGACCTCAAGGCGCTGATCGCCGCCTCGAAGAAGGACGACCTGCAGGCCGCGACGGACAGCTATACCGAGCTGGTCCAGGGGTGCACCAACTGCCACACGCAGTTCCGGTTCGCACCTGGGGAGGGCCCGAAGCCCGGTGAGAATGATTAGTACTCCTCGGACGCCGGCGTACGGTCAATCCAGAGGCGAGCGGTCGATGGGCGATCTCGCTCGCTTGGAAGTGTGCTGAGCCCATCCTGGGCGCAGCGACAAGCTCGCGGCCGAGCGCGTGTTGTCTCCGTACAAACGGCCGTGTTATCCCGGCAGCAGTTTCTACAACGGCTAGAAAAGGGGCCCGCTCATGAACCGTCGCTCGATCGTCACCGTCGCTGTCTTCGCGTGCCTGGTAACCTCCTGCACGTCGGGGTCGAAGGCGCAGAAGCAAGATCCCTCGCCCGATCAAACTCCGGAAGTCGTCGCGCTCGACAGGGGGCTCGAGCTCGCTTTTGCCGACCAGCCGGGCGTCGTCATGAAGTTTCGGCTCGACCAGATGGAGCAGGTCTCCCCGGCGGT
>JBNJFZ010000208.1:0-8998 GCA_051747295.1 Myxococcota bacterium | reverse complement strand
GGATTGACTCCACCGCCATATTTCTCGGCGTATGCCTGCGTGAACTCGGCCCCCAGGAAGAAGATTTGAGCGGAATAATACACCCAGAACAGGAGCACGACGAGCGCGCCGGCAGCCCCGAATACCGACGTCATCCCCGACTTCGCCAGATACAGCGCGATGAGTGACTTGCCGAGATTGAACGCCAACGAGGTCAGCGCCGCCCCAAAAAAGATGTCCTTCCACTCGATCTCGACGTCCGGGAGCCAGCGCACCAGCACCGCAAATAAGACCGTCGTCATGGCGAACGAGACGCCGAGGTTGACGGCACTCCAGATCCCGATGGGTGTCGCAACAGCCTGCTCGAAGAATCTGGCGATGGCCGCAATCGCCGTGCTCACGAGCAGCGATGAGAACAACAGCGCGCCCACGAACAGGATCATCGAGAAAGGGAACGCCTCGTTGAGGATCCGCTGCTTCCAGCCCAGGTCCTTCCTGGGCCGCACGTTGAAGATTGCGTTCAGCGCGTCACGAAGCGCTCCAAACACACGATAGGCCCCGTACAATAGCGCTGCGACGCCGATAATGGTCGCGATGACGCCGGAGCTCGTATCCTGCCAGCGTTCGATGAGCTCGAGCAGGTATTGCCGTGTCTCCTGTCCGCCAAAACCCTCCAGGTAGTTCAAAACCTCGTCCTGGGCGACCTCACGGCCGAATACGATCCCGGTCAGCGCCGTTGCGATAATCACCAGGGGCGCCGCCGAGAATAGCGTGTAGAACGCAAGCGCCGCCGCGAGTTGGGGGCCCTTGTCCTCCATGTAGTTTTCAATCGTGGTCCAAATGAGCCTGGCAACTGCTTTTGCTTTTTCACCCATTCGGTACGTAGTCGGAGAGAAGAAAAACGTTGGCGCGATACGAGAGCGCGAGCGTTCAAAGCATGTGCGCACAGACGATTGCGTCCAGTCCAGATCAAGAATTTCGGATACGCGTGAGGCGCTCGTCGAAGTCTGACAGGACGGTAGAGAGGTGTTCTTCGCCGAGTTCGTCGGTGATCTCGCCGAGGACTCGCTCGCTCTCGCGAAGGTAGGGCAACTCGAGCGATTCCAGGATGCGGCGCGATCGCTCGATCAATACGATGGCCCACTCGGGACGGGACGCACGGACGAGGCGGGTGAGGTTAAAGCATACCCGCGCCTCGTTCTGCAGGTCCGAGCTCTCGTGGGACCAACGAAGTGCGCGGACGTAGGCGTTACGGGCCTCCTCCTTGCGCCCGAGTGCTTCACAAGCATGCGCGAGGTTGTTCAGGATGCGGCCTCTCAACGCCTGTTCCCCGATCTGCTCGCTGAGCTCGAGCGCCTCGAGTGCATATTGGCGAGCCTGTCCGAAAGCGGCGTGCTCGTGACGCAGCATCGCCAACAGATTCAGCATGGACAACTCACCGACCGAGTCCCCCAGCTCGCGGAAAATCGTCAGCGCCTCTCTGCCGCGCTCGAACGCCTCGTCGAGTCGGTCGAGTCGCATCAGAGCACCACATTCGATCTTGAGTGATCGCGCCAGCTCCGATCGGTCGGCAGTGGCGTCTCCCCGGTGACGCGCGCATCGGGCGAAGTCGGCGGCTTCCTCGTAGCGCTCCGTCTCCAGGCAGATAAAACCCAGCAGGTCGAGCAGGCGAGTCATCGAACGATGGCTGTGCATCGACTCGGCCAGTGCGAGCGCCTGTCGAGCCTCCTGCTCGGCTCCGGGATAGTCACCCGCCTTGCGGAGCGTATCGGCGAGGCTCTCTCGAGCGCGGAGCACATCGGCGCTCGATCCCTCGCGCTCGAATGCCTCGGCCGCAGCTTCGAAGGCGTGGCGTGCATCTTTCAAGCGTCCAGACCTCGCATCCCAGGCCCCCTCGATCCAGGCCCGCCATCCCTCGGCATGCGCGCCGTCGAGATCTTCGAGTGTGTCGATGGCGGCCCCGAAGAGCTGCTCGCTCGAGCGCCGAATTGCGAGTCGTCCGAGGCCCGCCCCAAGCTCGACCTCTGCTCCCAAGTCCAACTCGATCTGATCCGCCGCCCGCCGCGCAGCAGTCAAATACTTCGAGGCGAGCGCGTATTCGCCTCGCTCCAGCGCGTGCTCGCCGCCCTCCATCAGGAATTCGAAGGCATCGTCGTCACCGGACTCGTAGAGATGGAGCCCCACCCGTCCTCTCGTGGCATCGCCCCGCTCGAGTTCACGGCCGATAGCACGCTGCCAGGCGCGATAGTCGTCGCGTTGGACTGCGTGCTTCTGCCACGCCTCCCGCATCAGGGCGTGCGAGAAGCGAATGCCGCCGGCCTCGGTGCCGACGAATACGCCCTCCTCGAGCAACGCGTCGACGGCCTCACGAGTGTCGAAATCGTATCCGAGGCGATCGACCACGGTATCGAGGAGCTCGATGTCCGGCTCCATCCCGACGAGCGCGGCGATCAAGACGAGCCGCCCGCGCGACTCGGAGAGGCCGTCGATGAGCCGGTCGACGCTGGCCGCATACACGTCATCGACGTCCGTGAGGTCGTCCCATGCATCGGGTTTGACCCAGTACTGCCCGCCACTGGCGTAGATATCGCCCGATGCACCGAGCGACCGAAGCAGCTGGAGCATGACATCCGGCGAGCCACCTGCGTATTCGGCGATGCGGTCGGCGGCGGCGTCTCGAAGCGGCAGCAAGCTCTGCAGCAACTCGCGGCCCGTGCGCGTCGACAACGGCGACAGATCGGCGATATGGCTTCGCTCATGCCCCAGCAACTCCTCTAACGCATCGTCTCCGACGTCCAGCTGTTCCGGCAGATTCGTGACTACGAGCAACGGCCACGGCCAATCGGAGCCCCGTCGCAGCGCCGCCAGTATGAGGTCGGGAAGCCCCTGGTCCGGCGACCCCTGGACGTTCTCCACGAGGAGCATCAGCGGCTTGCCGCGCCGTACCATATTCAAGAGGCCGGTGATCAGACCGACCGGGATGCGAGCGCCCGAACTCCCGCCATCCGGGCCCAGCAGATAGCGCGCAGCCGCCGGGAAGGAAGATAGCGCTTCAGAACCGGGGAGCTTGCCGAGTAGCTCGACCACATCATCATCTTCGCCCACCCCCAGCGCGCCTCGGATTGCCCGACGCAAGACGTCGTGCTCGTCGGCGGCCTCGATGTAGCACAGCTTTAGGACACGACAGGCGCCTCGCTCGGCAAACTCCTCACAGACCCAGTTGGCGAGTCGCCGACGCCCGATGCCTCGCGGACCCCGCAGGCCCAGCAGCTTCGGCACGCCGGTCTGGAAGGCCTCACGGGCGTGCTCGACCAGCCAGAATTGCTCCGGCTCGCGGCCGACGAGTCGTGGCTGGCGCAGCGCGGCGACCCCGAGCCGAGTGACGAACGCGGGCGCGTCGAACTCCCCGGTGCGCTGGTCGATGGGCGTGGTATCCCGATAGACCGGCACGGTGAGCTCGAACGAGTCGTCGGCCACCGTCTCGTCTCCGGTGTCGACGAGTAAGGTCGGCGCCTCCGCGTCCCCGATTCTCAAAGCCGCGTCCGGGTCGAGCTGCGTCTCACCGAGCATGTCCCGGGAAGTCGGCGTATCGAGCTCGTCGTCCTGGCCGCCAGCCTCGGAGCGCTGTTTGCCCGTCCGCTCGAGCAACTGCGGGAGCACCCGACTCTCGACCGGCTCGAGGCTCGAGCCTTCCACGAGCTCGAAATCCGGCACACGATGAAGCTGGTCGAGCACGTCCATAGCGCACCAGGGACGCTTTCGGGCGTCTTTCTCGAGCAGACTTCGCACCAGGCGTTCGAGTTCAATCGGCACGTTTTGCCCGTCCCGGCGCTGCAGCGTCGGCACCGGCGTGCTGCAGTGAGAGAAGATGATCGAGACGATATTTCGTCCATCGAAAGGCCGCTCTCCGGCCACGAACTCGAACAACATGCAACCGACCGAGTACAGGTCGGTCTGAGGGCCGATGAGGTGTATGTCGTTGAGGCCGAGCTCCGGCGCCATGTACGCGGGAGTCCCAACAGTCGAGTCGCTGAGTGTAAAGTTCGTGGCCAGATCGGTGAGGGTCTCGGCGGCCTTTTCGGGCGTTCGCCGCTCCAGACTGCCCTCGCCGAGGAGCTTCGCGATACCGAAATCGACCAGCTTGAGCCTCGGCCGCCCATCCCCGGGAGCGATGAGGAAATTGTCGGGTTTGATGTCGCGATGAATGATGCCGCGAGCGTGCGCATAGGCGAGCGTCTCGAGGATTTGCTCGAAGATGTCGACGACGTCCATCCAGCGCAGCGGGTCCTCTGCCAGCGCTCCCAGCGCCAGCCCCGGTACGTACTCCATGACGAAAAAGGGCAGCCCCTCGTCGTCGACGCCGTAGTCGAAGACCGACACGATCCCCGGGTGGCTTAGCTTCAGGACCGCGCGCAACTCTCGTGAGAACATGCGCCAGGCCCGCCCCTCGGATGCTCGCCGATCCTTGATGAGCTTGACCGCGACCTTGCGCTGCTCCCACTCGTCGTGGGCAGCAAACACGGTCCCCATGCCGCCGCGACCGATGAGCTCGGTGAGCACGTAGCGATCGGACAAGATTCGACTCTCCCCGCCGCCCGGCTGCCTGTTCTTCGGTGGTGCCATACGTCTCTGGGTCTCGAACATGCGGAAGCGGCATTGTAGGTGACTGGCCGTGATACGTCATCACGACGAGCCTACTTCCACTGCGCGCGCCTCCGTAAGCGTCGACATCGCAGGTTGTCCGTGAGATGGTGCCGAAAACATAACCATCGTTGATGTCCCGACTACTTATCGAATTATCGAAAGGCCGAAACGGGTCGAGCTATGAAATTGGACGACAAGACGATCGCCATCACCGGAATCGGCGGCTTTATCGGACAGCGCATGGCCGAGCGGGCGCTCGAGAAGGGCCTGGACGTGCGCGGACTGGACCTTTCCGAGGACGCCGCCGCCGAGGTACGGGCCCTCGGCGCCGATGTCATCGTCGGCGATGTCCGTGACCCCGAGGCGGTCGCTCGCATGCTCCAGGGCGCGGACGTGGTCTTCCACGCTGCAGCCATCGTCCGCGAGAGCGGCGACATCGACACCTTCCGCCAGGTCAACGTCGAGGGCTCGCGGCTGCTGGCCCGCAGCGCCGCCGAGATGGGCGTCGGGCGGCTCGTCCACCTCTCATCGGTCATGGTCTACGGCTTCGACTATCCACCGAACATCATCGAGGAAGGCCCGTTTCGCGGGGAGGGCAACCCGTACTGCACCACCAAATACGAGAGCGAGCAAGCAGTGCTGGACTTCCATGGCGAAGGCGATCTCGAGGTCACCGTCATTCGTCCCGGCGACGTCTACGGCCCCGGCTCCATGCCCTGGGTCGTGCGCCCCCTCGAGTTCATGAAGCAGGGCATCTTCATGCTTCCCGACGGCGGCCACGGCGTACTCGACCCGACTTACGTCGACAATCTGATCGACGCGGTCTTCCTGACGATTCGCAAAGACGCGACCAATCAAGCGTTCAACGTCACCGACGGCATGGCGATGGAGACACGGCATTTCTTCAAGTATCACGCTGACATGCTCGGCAAAAAGCGCATCCTGACCCTTCCTTCGTGGTTACTCGAACCCCTCTTCGCGATGATCGAGCTCGGCGCGCGCGCTATCGGGATGCAGCCGCCGGCGAGCGTGGCCGCCCTGCACTTCATCAACAAACCGCACGGCTATTCCAACCAGAAGATCCTCGATCTCGGCCATGAACCCCGCGTTGGCCTCGACGAAGGCATGCGACGTGTCGAAGCTTGGGCACGTAAGGAAAGCCTCGTGTGAACCGGCGCAAGAGCTTCTCGATAAGTGAACCAGCCATGACCAACTCGAAAGGCCAGAGCGACGCCGCCAAGTCCATGGACAAGCCCACGCACAAGCGTGCTCGCCCGACCCTGGGCGCACGAGATGTCGTCAAGTCCGCAGCCTTCTACAAGGAAGTGCTGCAATTCGACCTGGACGTCATCCAGGACGACCCGGCCGCCTTCGCGCTGCTGAGCAACGGCGGCGCCGAGATCGCCCTGACCGAATCGCTCGACCCACCGGTCGCCGACTTCGCCGTCATCTACATCGAGACGAGCGACGTCCGAACCATCTACGAGCGCTGCCGAAACAACGACGTCGAAATCGCGGTCGACATCACCGGTCAACCCTACGGCGCGACCAACTTCGTGCTCGTCGACCCCGACGGCCACCGCATCGCGGTGGGTGAAACCGACGACTGACGCACCGTCCTCGCATGGACTTGGGCTGTAGCCCGTCCCCCGCAGCCGCACGCCCTCGACCACCCCGATGAGCGTCACGAGGGCGCGATCTGTATCTTTTCATCGAAAACCGCGTCGATGAGCATCGGCGAATGACGTCCAGACAAGCGCCGCCTCGACTCGAAAAACAGGACCTGGTCGCGACCGAAGATGCTCCCGTCATGCATGACAGGTTCAGCCAGGCGGATATGAAACAAATAGGCTCCGGGACCAAAGCCCAACATCCGCGAGACTTCACTTTCGACCGGTATCTCGACTCCATCGACCTCGATGGACTCTGCCAGCATGAAGCGCTTTAGCTCCCAATCTGCGTCGAACATGACGTCGTCGACATCGTAGACCACTCCGTGATGTTCTGCTCGACCCGCTCCATTTTCATGGACCCATATGCCGTCACCGATGAAGGTCAGGCGCGCGCCGCTGCTCAACTCGAGTCCGTTCGGGAGCGTGCTATCTTCGGCCAGGCGAACGCCGGAGAGCGTGTCGGCACGACGGGGGTCACGAATGGGTCTGTCGTCGTTGAACAAAATGGTGGAGCCCTCGGGGACAGGCACCCCCGACAAGACCAGCGCGCGCGTCGCTGTGGCCTCCCGCACCTCGCCGCTATGCCCCCACCTATCTGGTCGAACGCCGTCCAACTTCCCGTCGAGTTGCGGACAGCGAATCGCGCCGTCACGAGTGCCCGACCAGGCTCGGGCCTTCTGGAGCGCCGCGTCCAACCACTCGATGAGCTCGAGTTGCGCGGCCTTCGAAAAATGCGGACCGAAACAACCAGTCGTCTGCGTCCACTCGTCGCGAGGATCATAAACCTCGATGCCTTCGGGCTCCCACGACGTCCAGGATTCGTAGAGGCCGAATTCGACATCGAGCAGGAACCGCTTCTCGTCGACGGGAATACCGCACTCCCAGCGACGAAACTCGACACCGGCCGTCGTGACGCGCAATCGCCAGCGTGTGCAGGTAGCGGCAACCAGCGCACCGATCCAGGCCCCCGCAGCCGCAAGCGCCCAGCCGTCACTCGCGTGAAAAATCGCCATGCCGAGACTGACCGTCATCAATATCGTGAAGGTCGTCGTCCACACGACGGCCATGATCTCATCGACGCCACTTCGCTCCGCCGGAAGCTCCACATCCTCGCGCAGGCCAGACTCCGTATCCTCGCCCCCTACCAGCCACCCTCGATATCCATATGCGTCTGTCATGTTCTCCTCCGATGAACTAGTTGGTCAAACAACCAACTAAGACCATTATTGAAATAAAAAAATCACGTCGAGCTCCGCCCGTCATGACTCCCGTATGTCCACCAACCCACACACCATCCGCCAGGTCGTATCCGCCGCAGTTCCAGCCGGCACGCTCTCGCGGTCGATCGCGGCGACGGTGTAGTATCCCTGAATCGTCGCCAAAATTGCCGCCGTGCAGGCATCGACCGACTGCTCGCCGAGCCGAAACTCCCCGGCCTCCTGGCCGGCTCGAATCGCACGCGCCATCGCGTCACGCAACCTGGTGATCGCCTCCACAAATGCCTCCCGAACCTCTACCTGCCGAATCGCCTCGGCGCTGATGGTCACCCACGCGGCCACGACAGCGGGTTGCGCGGACTCTCCGGCGGCGAGGAAGAGGTCGATCACGGCCCGCAGCGCTTCTGCCGGCTCGGCTCCGCTGCCAAGCACGTCTTCGAGCGCGCCCATCTGGTCATCGACGATGGTCTCGAGGACCTGCAGCAGGATCGCCTGCTTGCTGTCGAAGTGATAGTGGATCAAGCCCTGCGTCACGTCGGCAGCCTCCGCGATCTTCGGCATCGATGCCTTCGCGTACCCACGCTCGGCCATCACCTCCAGCATCGCCTTGCTGATCTGCGCCCTTCTCTCTTCGCTGGACAGTCGCGCCATCTCACACTCCTTGTTGGTCGAACAACCAATAACAAGTTTACGAACGGCAAGACAAAAGGCAAGTCCCAATTCGTCACCCCCTACTCTTTTTTCACAACCCGACTTTCACGATACCGAGAATCTCGGAGACAACCTCCTCGATCCTCAGATCCGACGTGTCCACGCAAACAGCGTCTTCAGCCTGCTTCAGCGGCGCCACCTCGCGCTCTCGGTCGCGGCGGTCCCGCTCCACGATGTCGCGATACACCTCGTCGAAGTCCACGTCCTCGCCGCGCTCTTCGAGTTGATCGACGCGCCGGTTTGCACGGACCTTCGGATCCGCCGTCAAGAAGACCTTCACGTCGGCGTTCGGGAACACGACCGTGCCGATGTCGCGCCCCTCCAATACGCTCGAGCGCGCCTCACCCATGTCGCGTTGGGCGCCGATGAGTGCGTCCCGAACCTCCGGATGCGCCGATATCACGCTCGCGCCCCGCCCCACTTCCTCGGTGCGAATCTCGCCGCGAAGCGCCTCGCCATCACAGTACAAGACGTTGTCGCCGTCTTCTTTGCGGAACTCCAGGTCGAGCCCCGCGGCGATGTCGGCCACGGCCTCGGCATCCTCGAGGTCGACGCCCTTCTGGAGCGCCAGGTACGCCACGGTGCGATACAACGCCCCCGTGTCGATGAGTTGAAAGCCCAGCTCGTCGGCGACCATGGTCGCGATCGTCGACTTGCCGGCCCCAGCAGGACCGTCGATAGCTACGATATGCGTGCTCATGTCAACTCCTCGAGCGTCTGGCGGAGCGCCTCGACGCAACGCTGGTTCTGATCCGGGGTGCCAATGCTGATACG
>JBNJFZ010000207.1:0-9167 GCA_051747295.1 Myxococcota bacterium | reverse complement strand
TCGCCGTCGTCATCGGTGCCGTTGTCGCAGATCTCACCGGACGATGCGCAGGCCGGGTCGTCGTCGCAGTCGAAGTCGTCGCAGTCGACGAATCCATCGCCGTCGTCATCGGTGCCGTTGTCGCAGATCTCGCTGCCGCCCGAGCAGGCCGGGTCTGTATCGCAGCTCGAGTCATCGCAGTCCGTGTAGCCATTCTGGTCATTGTCGATGCCGTCCGTGCAGTCCGACTCGCCGGACACGCACGTCGCGGAGGCCTCGGATTGGCGGCAGACCTCGCCCTGTGATGTGCAGTCCTCGGTCGTGCGCTCGAGACAGCCGTCGGAGCCGGTCGCGCACGTGACGATCAGGTTGCCCTCGCAGGTCTGGCCCGCTTCGCTGCACAACGGATCGTCTTCGCATCCACCGCCATCCTCGTCGGTCGTGTCACCGTCGGAGCGCGTGTCGCCCGCATCTGCCTCGCCGTTATTATCATTTCCGTTATTCCCGTCGCCAGGGCTGCTCGGAAGGCAACCGACGGCGAAGATGACGAAGAGCAGGCAACAGAGCAGACGTTTCATTTCTTATCCTGAGAAGAGAGTAAAATGGCAGCGCCGCCGGGACTCTACCACTAAAAGATTCCGATTTTGAATGTCGCAGTCGCAGTGAACCCCGACAGATCCTTTGCGCTGAGCTGCAGGAGCGACGGGCCTTCGACGTGGCGATAGCCGCCGCCGAGCGTCAACCGAAGGTGCTTCGTGATGTTCAGCTCGCCGTTGACGCTCGCCTCGCCGACGAACACGCTGGTGTGCTCATCTGGGATCGCGTCGGGGTCCGCCCCGGAATCCGGTTCGTAGAACGCGCGACCCGCCCCTCCGAAGAGGTCGAGTGTCAGGTGCAAGACGTCGTTGGTCGAGATGATGTATTCGCCGAAGACGCCCCAGTAGTCGAAGTTGACGGTGGCTCGCTCGTCTCCGAAGCGTTGCCGTGCGTCGATATCGTTGACCGACATGTAGCCGGCGAGCCCGAGGACCACGGTGTGGTCGATGATCCAGCCGCCGCGAGCGCCGAGGAACATGGCGAGGTCACCGTCGACGCTGCTGAGTTTGAGCGACGGGCCCCCGTAGTCGCCGTGGGATGCGTCTCCCGAGATGAGCGCCTTGATGGGTTCCTTGCGCTGGGATTCTTCCTCTTTCGCCGCTTCTTTTTGCGTGCGCTGCTCCTCGCCGACGTCGGCGAGCGTGCGAGGGCTGGATTGAGCGAAAGCGGCGCCGGGAGCGGCGACTGCAAGCGAACAAAGGACGAGACAGGCGAGGTGCTTCATGGGAACTCCTTGCGTGTTCGGCCCGAGACGGGGTGTCTCAGACAGCTACAACTCCGCAATCTCATCTCATGACGCAGTGCGTCAAGTCTCGTGTCATTTGTCGCACAGGAGGCTGACCGAACGGTTCGCATTCGGCCAGAGCGCTTCAGGATGGCCTGGATCTTGTCGTGTTCGGGGTGATCGCAAAGTCGCTGGCGTTGAAACGTGCTGCGCCCATCCTGGGCGCAGCCACCGCGTGCGGCCAAGATGGCCGCACGACGAGTCTTGGCCATGGAGCCCAGGCTGACTTTGCGACGGCCCTGGTGGTCTACTCGGCGATCGTCGCCAGCGGACTCGCCCCGTAGTACTCCTCGAGGTGCTCCTCCATCGCCGTCTTCTCCCCGCTATCGAGCGTCTTTGGCGAGGTCAGGTACACCGCCAGCAAGATGTCGGCAGCCGCGTGGGGGGCGGAGTCCATCTTCTCGACACCCTGCGCCAGCCGCCGGTTCCAGAATTTTCGCGCGTGCCCGGAGATCAGCTCTTCGGCGCGCTGGGCGATCTTCTCGTCGACCTGCCTGTACAACTCGACATCGTCGCTCGGAAACGCCAGCGGGTCTTCGGTGACGCCGTATTCGGGATGGGCCGGGTGCGCGGCGTCTTCGGTGGAGGCAGTCGCCTCGAGCGTCATCGTATAGTCCTTGTCCATGTCGGTGATGAGCGCGGACAGCTGGACCTCGGCCTCGCAGGTACGCTTCCAGTTCGTGACCTCGTAGTTAAACGTGTCGATGACGTCCTCTTCCAGGGTTTGCGGGGTCGAGCGCAGCTTCGACTGCAGCCTCGAGACGTCGTCCTCGAGCTGAGCAACGCGCGATTGTGCATCTCTGTGGTCGTCGAAGACGCGGTCTCTGCGGCGCTGCAAGTCCTCGAGTTCCGATTGCGCGTCGCGAAACTCGCGCTCGAGCTGTTGGCGGTCGTCCTGGGCGTCTTCGTAGCGTGTTTCTTTCTGAGTGAGGTCCCGGCGCAGGGTTTGAACGGTCCTGCGCTGTCCATCGATGGTCTCCTCGGAGACGTTCTCGTCGCGCTCGAGTCGTCGCAGTTGCGCCTCGGCCTCGTCGACGAATTGCCGGGCGGACTCGACTCGGGCCTCGAAGTCTCGCTCGCGCTGTTCGGCGTCTTCGAGCCGGTCGAGCGCCGGTTCGTATTCGCGTGAGCGAAAATTCGACAGGTCTCGCTCGGCCTCATCGAGCTCGCGGGCGAGGCGGTCTTCTTCTTCTCTGGCGTCGGAGAGGTCGTCGCGCGCGGCGTTCGCCTCGCGCTCGTATCTGTCATAGTCCGGATTCGGCACGCGCTTTGTGCCCGAGACGTACTCGGTCGATGCCCGCGAGGTATCGGTCGCCTCGTCGGCGCAATCGGACTTCTCGAGGTCGAACTCCATCTGGAGCTTGGCGTCATCGTCCACCTGGACCACGGCGGGCTTTCCGCCCTCGATACGCGACTGCAGCGTCTTCTCGAACGATCGCTCCCAGTCTCGCGGGCCGTCGAGTGTCCACTGTACGCCGAAGGTCGTCCGGGCGCGCAGTTCATCGGCGAGCCGCCGAAGCTGAACGCGCGACTTCTCCCGGCCGGCCAGCTCGTAGGCCTTCGCGTACATCACGACAGCGCCGCCGGTCTTGCCGTCTTTCTCGAGCGCAAGCGCCTCGGCCTCGAGCTCCTCGGCCCAGATAGTCTCGATGCGCTCCTGCTCGCGCTGCGCTTCGTCCGCTCGCGCCGGGTCGTGGCGCTGGATCACGGCGAGCGCGGCGATCGCCTCGGCGTAGTCGTCCTCCATTTCGTGGGCCTTCGCGGTCGCCGCAAAATGTTCGTAGCAGTCTTCATAGCCGCGCTCGACGAACTCGGCGTCGCCGTAAATCTCGGCGGCCTCTCCAGCGAACGCGTACGCCCGCTCCATCTCGCCGTTGGCGATATAGGTCTCCAGGCGATCGCGTACGGCGAGCTTTACGTCCTTGCGCAGTGTCACTGCCTTTTTGGGCGGCTCGTCGTGGATCGAGTCGACGTAGTCGATGTGATCCAGCGCTGCCGCGTATCTCTGAGCCGCCAGCTCCGAGCGGGCGTCCTCGAGCGCGGCGGAGGTGGCCTTCGGGCGGGTGTCCGCCACGCATTTTTGCGCCTCTTCGTTGTCGGGGTTGAGCTGGTGCGCCCGCTCGCATTCGGCGTAGGCCTGGCGCCACTTGCCCTGCTGGGCGTATTGGTTGGCCTGTTTGATCGCCTGCTTGCTGGCACAGCCGGCGGTGAGGACCGTCGTAACGACGACGAGCAAAACGAGTGTCAGGTGTCTTTGGAGCATACAGGGCGTTCCGTGAGGTACGAGCAAGGAGTTTCGGCCATGGTACTTATGCCCCCCATTCTGCCAAAGCCCATTTGCTGATTACGACGCAGAAAACGCCCGCGTATTCAGGCGAGCCGGAGCCTCATTGCTGCGCGAAGTCCCACTTCGAGCGCTGCCAGCTCGCGCGGAACGCGTCTTCCCCGCGTGATACCGCGTCGGCGCTGTCCTCCCGGCCGTCGAGGAAGTAGACGAACTCGAGGCTCGGCTGCTCCTGCGCCTGTTGCGCGTCGAACTGGCGTACGAGCTCGTTGGCGGGCAGGGTGGTGCGGCCCATCACCAGCGTGGGTTCGTAGCCCGGGGTGCGCTGGACATCCGCGCGGTTCCACGACTTGTAGACGAGCTCGGTGCAGACCACGGATTGGTCCGTCAGGAAGTCGAAGTTAAAGTCGTACGGCAGCCCGTGCATCCCGAAGCCCTCCGCGATGGCCTTGGCCTTGTCGACGCGGCTCGCCGTCGGGCGCATCGCGCCGGCGTAGTCCACCGCCACACCCTCTCGAAACGAGTTGAGGATCACGCCCTCGGATCGCGCCTCCAGGATGCTGCGGGGCCGACCGTCGGTGTCGGCGCTGACGTAGCGCGACCAGGCCGCGGGTCGTTCGGCCTGCAGGTATTCGACCAGCCCGCCGTGGCCGGTTTCCTCGCGAAAATAGGCGCGGACCTCGGGCGTGTCGAAGTAGTCCTCGAGTTGCGCGGGCGTGCCCACGTAGACCGCGCTATGGGGCCAGAATCCGGGCAGCCCCGCGTTCGACAGGTACCAGTTGCTGCGGCTGACGACGATGTCGCCGGGCTCGAGGTGCTCGCGCATCTCGTCGAGTTGCTCGTATTCGATCAGGTGGTCCCCCTTGCGGCGGTATTTCGTGTCGCCCATCCAGCGGGCGACGCCGGTTTGCACCGGAAACCAGGCATCGAGGCTCTTGTCCCGGGCGATATCGAAGGTGTTGTAGGCGAATTCGAGCAATCCGCGCTCCCGGAGTTGCTCGCGTGCGTCGGCGTAGTGCGCCTCGACCATCTGCATGGTGGCGGCGCACTGCGGGTCGCGGGTGCAGCCGGCCTCTTCGAGCTCGTCCTGCAGGCTCTCGTAGTATTTGTATCCGGCGATAAGCCGCGAGACCTCGCGCACACGGATGATGCGAAGCTTCATGTCGGCGAACGAGCGCTCGGGGATGTCGTAGCGGGGCGCGGGCTCGTCGAGCACGGTCTCCACGGCGCGGTTGGGCACCGTCATCTCCATCCAATCCAGCCCTCGCCGATACTGGACCATCCACGCCGCGTATCCGACCAGGTATGCTTTTGCGTGGTCGCCGGGGCGGGTCATCGGGTTGATCTTCTGCGGCGCCCGCCAGCGCGACTTGACCTGATCGAGCGCGCGGATGCGGTCGAGCATCGACCCGTACACCTCGCGGAGCTGCTGTTTGTCGGGCTCCGACAGATCCGCGGTGCCCTCGGCATTTGGGATGATCTGCGGATGTGTCCGCGCGTAGTCAATCGTGGCGGCGAGTCCATCGTCGTATCGGTGGATGGCCTGCAGGTCGACGTCGACGTTCTCCACGCGCGGCCCGTCGTCCTCGGGGGGCGTCGGGGCGGCCGAACTCTGTCCGAATGACGCCACACAGCCGGTCGACGTCGCAAACGACGTGGTGGCGAGGGCGGCGAGGGCGATGCGTCGTTTCTTTCCTTTGGTTCTCATCGGTGTGCTCCGGTTCGAGCGGGGCGATGTGCACTGTGGTCACAGACAGCTGCACCCACCGTGCCAACGCTGACTCGGCAGTCAGTGTCGGCTTTCGTGCGCAAATCCGCGCGGCGCTGGGGGATGACCTCCCCATGCGTGGATGACGCGTACTCCCGTGGCAGTCTTCAGAACTCGACTTGATACCCCGCACCCACCGGCCACGGGCCGTGGAACGCGCATGCTCGAAAGGGTGGCGCGCTTCACATATGGTGTTGCGTGCACCTTTTCCGAATGGATTCAACCGTATGCCTCAACAACCCGCACCCCAGCACGACATCGACCCGGAGAACGCCGACGAGCTTCGGGGTGAGTTTACCGAATTGATGGCGACCATCGGAGTGGAAGATACCCAGGTCGACGTGGCGAAGACCGCGACGATGCGTCCGCCGACCGTTCGCGCGAGCAGCGGTGCGCATCGGCAGGTCGGCCAGCTCCCGCGCCTGATGGAAGCCCCCGGCGAGGGTGACGATGCTGCGCGTCAGACGCTGCCGGAGCTGCGGGTCAAAGGCGTGATCGGCGAAGGCGGCATGGGGCTGGTCGAGCTCGCCGAGCAGGTGGCATTGGGGCGCGACGTCGCGGTCAAGAAGGTGCGCGAGGCGGCCAAGTCCGACGAGGCGCGCGTGGTCTTGCTGCGCGAAGGTTGGACCACCGGCCTGCTCGAGCATCCCAATATCATCCCGGTCTACACGCTCGGTCGCAACGACGAGGGCGAACCGGTCATCGTCATGAAGCGGGTCGAGGGCACGCCGTGGATGGATATTATCGGCGATCCGTCGCTCGCCCCCGCCGCCTTCGAGCATGCCGATGAGGTCGACCTGCACGTCGAGATACTCTCGCAGGTCTGCAACGCGGTGCACTTTGCCCACAGTCGCGACATCATCCACCGCGACATCAAGCCCGAGAATATCATGCTCGGGGAGTTCGGCGAGGTCTACCTGCTCGACTGGGGCATCGCAGTGAGCCTGGACGACGATCCTCAGGGTCGGCTGATGGCCGCATCCGACGTGACCACGCCCGCCGGGACGCCCGCATATATGGCGCCCGAGATGGTCGACGGTGACGGGGCGAAGCTCTCCGGGCGCACCGACGTCTATCTGCTCGGGGCGACGCTCTACGAGGCACTCTCGGGTGAGGCGCCGCATCGGGGCGACTCGCTCTACCAGATCATGTTCGCGGCCTATCAATCGAATATCCGCGATCTACCGTCGGATGTGCCACCCGAGTTGGCGGCGATTTGCCGCCGCGCGATGGAGCGCGAGCCCGACGAGCGCTTTGCGTCGGCCGAGGATTTGAGGCAGGCGCTGGTCGAGTACCGTGAAAAACGCGAATCTCGGCGGCTCTCGGAGAAAGGCGATATCAGCCTGGACGCGCTCGAAGAACTCGTGTCTCGCGAGAAGGACGGGGCGGACGTCGATGAAGCAGCCATCTACCGGGTATTTGGCGAGTGCCGCTTCGCCTACGAGCAGGCGCTGGAGGTCGCCGGGGACAACGAGCGTGCTCGCGACGGCTTGCAGGATGCCCTCGAGTTGATGGCCGAGCGGGAGTTGGAGCATCGGGCGCACAAGGCTGCCGCGTTGCTCATCGCGGATCTTCCCCGCGCCAACCCCGAGCTCGAGGAGCGCCTCGACCAGCTCGCCGACCAGTTGCAATCGCGCGAGGAGGAATTCGAGCACCTCCAGAAGATCAGACACGAGACCGACACCGAGGTCGGTCGCGCATCGCGCTCGATCTTCGCGCTGGTGATGGGCCTGATCTGGGGTGGGCTAACCTTCGGCATCGGCGTGGGGATCGACGCGGGCTGGCTGACCATCAACCATGCATTCGTCATGGTCCACATCGTCTTGCTGAACGTCATCCTCGCAGTCATCCTCTGGGCCGGGCGCGAGAAGCTCTTTCAAAATGAAGTCAACAAGCGGATGCTGTTGTCCGTACAGGCGATGTTCGTCATCGCGGCGTTCATGCGAGGAGCTGTCTGGGCCGCCGATCTCTCGTCGACGGTCGGGCTGGCGCTCGAGATGACCTTGTACGGCGCGGCGGGTTCGGCCGTGGCAGTTGCCCTCGACCTTCGGATCCTCTGGGCGAGCGTACCGTTTGCCATCGCGGGCGTGGTCGCGGCGTGGATGCCAGATCAGGTATTTACCGCCTTTGGCATCACTAATCTGACCAGCATGTGCGCATTGGCGATTGCGTGGTGGCCGCGCAAGCAGTGTTAGGAGCGCCGCTCAGAGCGAGGCGAATATCCCCAGCATCATCAACGCGGTGAGGATGGTGCGCGGGACCGCGATGACGAGCGCGATGATCGAGACCACCTTGACCCACGAGTACTTGCGGAGCATCTGCTTTTCTTCCTGGTCGAGGTAGTTCGGATAACGCAGCGCACCGATGCTCGCGAAGATCGAGAGCAGCGAGAAGATCGAGAACGGGTTGAAGCAGATGCTCAGAAGCCCCGCGCTCAGCGCCGACATGCCCATGCCCTTATACGGGGTCGCAAAGCCCTTTTCGACCTCCGCCGCCGTAAAACAGTCGACACAGATGTGGCCACCTTCTTCGATGTAGGCGGAGGACTGGGGCACTTCCGCGCCGCATTTCATGCACTGGACGTCGCTCATTCTTCCCTCTCAGTGTTGGAAACGCCGTCGAGCGTAGAGACGCGGTGTGTCGATTGCAACCGTCAGACTTGACGGGCCCGGTCGAGGTTGACCGAGCGTTCACCCGTTGACACCGTTCGCGTGAATTCTCTAATCTGCCGCTCCCGTTGACGCACCGCGTCGAACGAGTTGGCCACCACCTCATCACGCACGGACGCCCATGAAAGATTTTATCACCACGATGGACTGGTCGCGCGAGGAGCTGCAGAGCTTCTTGGACCACGCAGCAGAGCTCAAGACCGACCCGATTCAGCCGTTGCTCAAGGACAAGACGGTCGCGCTGGTCTTCTTCAACCCGTCGCTGCGCACGCGGACGTCGTTCGACGTGGGCGCACGCCAGCTCGGCGGGCATGCCGTGGTGCTGCAGCCGGGCAAGGGCGCCTGGCCGATGGAGTTCGAGCTCGGCGCGACCATGGACGCCGAGGCCGAAGAGCACGTGGTCGAGGCGGCGCGGGTCCTGTCGCGTTACTGCGACATCATCGCGGTGCGCGCGTTCCCGAAGTTCCAGAATTGGGAGAAGGACCGCCGCGACCACGTGATTCGCTCGTTCGCGCAGCACGCGACCGTGCCGGTCATCAATATGGAGACCATCACGCATCCGTGCCAGGAGATGGCGATGATGATGACCATCCAGGAGCACATCGGCGAGCCGGCGAATAAGAAGTTCGTGCTGACGTGGACGTATCACCCGAAGCCTCTGAACACCGCGGTCGCCAACTCCGCGCTGCTCATCGCCACCAAATTCGGCATGGACGTCACGATGCTGTGCCCCAACGAGGAGTACCTGCTCGACGAGCGCTATATGAGCGCGGCCGAGCAGTATTCGAGCGAGCAGGGTGGCTCCTTCGAGGTGACGCACGACATCGACGAGGCCTATGCAGACGCCGACTTCGTCTACGCCAAGAGCTGGGGCGCGCTGCCGTACTTCGGTCGGTGGGACGAGGAGAAGCCGATGCGCGAGCGCTACCGCCACTTCATGGTCGACAAGGACAAGCTCGCCAGGACTAACGACGCCCTGTTCAGCCACTGCCTGCCGGTGCGCCGCAACGTGAAGGTGTCCGGCGAGGTGCTCGACTCGGATATCTCGGTGGCGATCGACGAGGCCGAAAACCGCCTGCACGTTCA
>JBNJFZ010000206.1:0-9249 GCA_051747295.1 Myxococcota bacterium | reverse complement strand
TGAGACCCAGCCGAAGCTGAGACCCAGCCGAAGCTGGGGCAGGGACGGGACAATATAGACGCAGCGTGCCGAGCATCGCCCGATGTTGGCACGAGACGCACAGGTGTGTCTTCGCCGCACCGCGGCGCTCACCCCTTGGTTCTGCTGGCCTGGCTCCTCGCCATACTGGCCCTACTCGCCAAGATGGTCAGAATAGTCACCGCTGACTCGCTGCGAGTCGTTCGCAGGATGGCAGCCTGCGGCCCAGGAGATGGGACTCACCAGTCGAGCCGAGTGTCATTCAACGCTGCTCAACGCTCGCCGCTACGCGACTAGTCCCGGCGAACCAACACAAACCATGCATCCATCGGCTTGTCTTTGAACGCGCGTCCGATCGTGCAGTGCTGGGATACGCGGCGTAGTCGGTCGACCATTCCGTGGTACACGAAGCGCCCGAGACGCGCCTTGTTGCTGATGATCTTGGGCCAGTCGTCGGGGCGCTCGGGCGGCAGATCGCGGTAGTCGATCCAGAATTCGCCGGTCTCCTCGTCTTCGTAGCTCACAAAGTAGCCGGGGCCGGTGAAAGGGCTCATTAGCTGATGGTTATAGCCCCAGAGCATCTCACGCTCGGCGGGTTCCTCGCCTTTGCTCGGTCGACAGAATCGCTTCTGAAATTTTCGGAAGGCGGGAAGAGTGTTTTGACCTTCGTGGATCACTTCCGTCAGCGGCGCTGTGCCCTCGGGCACCATATGCGCGATCGGCACGTCGTTTCCGGCCGCTGCCTCGAATAGGTTGGCCTGGATCTTCGGAGAGAACGATCGAATGGCCTCGATACGCTGGTCTTGCGGGGCGTTGTCGAACGCCTCCCCGAGAGCCTCCACGTCGATCGTCGACCGCTTGGCGATTCCCACGATGTCTCTTGCGGTACTCATTCGATGCTCCCAATTCCGACTCAACAGTCACTACTTGCCGCAATCATAGACGCGAGTATGCCGATTGTCGAGCTTCGGAAGCGCGTCCGGGAGGCCCAGCAATTTTGATTCGTGTGTAAGAAGTCGGACCGAGCCTCGGCGAGATGATTTTTTCGGTATCGAAGCCGGCAAACGCAGGCGATGCCAACGGCATCGTCGAGTATTGACGGCGAAGATAGCGGGAAAATCAGCCGACGATGGCGACGGGAGACTTTTTACACACGAATCAATTTTAGATCGTTTTCTCGTCGCCGCCGTTTGGATGATCAGACGCCTGCTCGAATTTTCAGAGAATACGGAGAAGAAGATGAACGCCAACGCTACCCTCATGACGATCTTGTTGGTCTTCCTGATGACGGGACTCGGTTGCCAGCAAATGGCTGACTCAGAAGACACTTCAGCTGGAAGCGCTCCGGCCGCCGGGTCGGAGTCTGCCGTGACCCAGGATGGCCGGATCGACGGCCGCAAGCTCAAGCGCACAGCGTATCTGACCATCGAAGTCGATGATGATGACGACGTCCCGAGCGTGATCGAGGCGACTCGCGCGCTGACGGGTGAATACGGCGGCTATGTCTCCAGCGAGAGTAGCCGCTCGATCGAGGTCATGATTCCCACGGAGAAGCTCGGTGAGGCGCTCTCCAGGGTTGGTGAAACCGGGGAAGTCGGCTCCAAGAGCATCAGTGTGCAAGACGTCACTGCCCAGTATGTGGATCTAGAGGCGCGTATCGAGAACCTCGAAGAGATGCGCACTCGCATCCAGGCGCTCCTGGCGAAGAGCGGGAGTATGGACGATATGCTAAAGGCCGAAAAGGAGCTCAATCGGGTCACGACCGATCTCGAGCAGGCCAAGGGACAGATGCGGCGCATGCAGCGGGACACCGCGTACGCGCGGTTGCAGGTTCGGGTTGAAAAGAGCGTGCGACCCGGGCCCGTGGGGTGGGTCTTTTTCGGGGTGTACAAGGGCGTGAAGTGGTTGTTTATCTGGGACTGATGCCATCAGCTGTCACTTCTTAGGGTTTTTGGGGCCCTTGTTCGGATCTGCGGGGCCCTTGGCCGCTTTATCGGGCCCATGAACAGCTCTGTATGCTTTCGAGCCCGGGCGCAGATAAACGCTGAGCATCGGCACCCCATCCACGCCATAGACACGCGACGGGGCCATGGTTTGATAGTCCTCGTAGATCAGGTTTTGTTGCTGAGCGAATGCGCGTTGATGATGATACAGCGAGATATCGCTATTCGGGATGCTGCGCCCGAGGAAGTTCTTCTCGAGGAGATCGTCTCGCTTGTAGGCAGCCCACGCGCCGAGCGTTGTATTTCCAAGCCAGATCGGAGTTCGCTCCGGCGCGTACTCGTCGAGAAAAGGCAGTGCTTCGCGCCCGGCGTATCCCCAGAATTGGCGCATCATTCCGGCATTCGCGGCTCCTCGGTGCCCGCCTATGAGCTCGTTGTAGTAGCCCGTTCCGTAGGGATGATTGTGGGCCGTTGCGTAGGCGGCTGGTCCCAAAACGCCCGCGGCCAGCACCACACTGGCGACCGCGCCGGCGAGCTTCTGTCGCGTGTCATGGTCGAACGCAGACTGGACACCCTCGATCGCCCACAAAAATCCAGCCCCCGAGATCATTGCCATGAACGGCATGGCCGGCATCCAGTGCTTGGTGCCCCCGAAGATGGGCGTCTCGGGCATCCCGATGAGCGCGATCGGGAAGATGAAGTTGACGGCGATTAACAGGGCGGTGGCTCGTCGATCCCAGGGATCGCCGTCGGGTGTGCGACCCTCGGCCAATGCGCTCTTCCATCGGCTGAGCCATTCGGCAAACCGCCACTCGCGTGCGGCTCGGCCCAGGCCCACGAAAAAAGTCAACAGGATCGTCGCCGGCACGGTGATCGCCGTCATGACCCACGGGAACGTCACCGGGAACGGGGGGTGAATCCAGTTCTCGCCCATATAATAGACGAAGTAGTGGACGTGCTCGAGGTGGAAGTTCATGTACCACATCACGCGCTCTGTGGTGTCGAACCAGTGGCGTGGCCAGAGCACGTAGAACAGGATCGGCCCGATGATCGCCATCCAGACGAAGGCCCAAGGGATCGGCGGCAGCTCGAGCCGCTTGCGTCCCTGCACTTCGGTGACCCCGAACTGGTGCCAGTGGGTCACGAGCCAGTGCAGCACGAGCACGATCGGCAGAAAGAAAGCGTTGAGCTTGGCCGACAGCGCCAGACCCCACAGAACGCCGGTCGTCACGGCCCACCTGTGCCTGTCGAGGCTCTTCCAGTATGCGTAGATGACGGCGACCCAGAGTGCGGTGACCGGTACGTCGAAGCACGTCAGGTGCGCGTGAAAGAAGTAGCGGGGCTGCAAGAAGAGCGCGCCCGCGGCCACGAGCCCCGCGGTCCGGCCGAACGTCTCGCGGCCAAATAAGTACGTCAGGAGGCAGGCGATCGCCCCGAAAGCCGCGCCGGGAAGTCGGAGGGCTTCGATGTGGGTGAGCCAGCCCAGCGAGTCGTGGAAGAGCTTCAGGCTGAGCGCGAATAACGTCTTGATCAGGACCGGGTGCTCGGCGTTGTAGGTCCAGTGCTTGTCGACGTTTTCTTTCGTGAAGCTCTGGTTGACCTGGCTGTCCTGGATGTTCTGCCAGAGCTCTTCGAACCACCCGATATATTCGTAGGCCGCGCGGAAGTAGAAAGACTCGTCGCGGGTGATCCCGATGTCGAGCGTGGCCATCAGTACGGCGAACGTGCCGAACAGCACGGCGGCGCCAAACAGCCAGTCCCACCGGTCGAGGGATTGCGGCTGCCAGTGGCCTGGTCGAGGTTGTGGTTCGGATGCGCTCATGGAGTGGGACGCCTCAGTGATACCAGCGCAATTCTACCAGCGGACGCCAAGGCGCGCGCGAGCCAGGCTCTGGGGCCCGTCCTTCTTGCCGGACGCGTCAGCGAATGCAGCACCCGGGAAGAAAATGCCGTATTCCCCTTTGACCTCGAGCGTCAAGTCATCGACGGGTGAAAAGCGGTAGAGAAGCGACGCGTCGGCTTCCCAGCCGAGCTGACGTGATGCGGGATCGGCGCCCAGCAGGCCCGTGGGATTACCACCCTGCTCGAACGAGCTGTAGGGATCGGCCACTGGCTGCTCGGCGATCGCCCAGAGCAGCCCGACGCCCGTGATCAGGCCGTCTTCGTCGGATTCCGGGTCACCGAAGCGAAGCTGCGGGTTGAGATAATACGCGTTTTCGACCGCGCCGTTACTGATCAATTGCTCGGCGCCTTTCGGGGGGACCTGGGAGTTCGCCGGGTCGGTGATGCGCCGGTAGCTCTCCAGGGATGCCTGCGGGAGATAATGGTCGAACATGACCAGCCCGACTTTGTAATTCGGGTCGAATCGAAAGCGATACAGGGTCTCATCGTCGGAGTTGGCATCACCTGATGCGTAGCCGGCCAACAGGTGCAGCGAGACGTCTGCGGGGTTCCACCGGGCGCTCAGCTCGGACGCGGCGCCGAGGGCCGCCACATCGAGCGGCTCGGCGGTGTTGACGCCCAGGGCACGGTTGGTACGCCCCAGCAGCAATGCGGCTTCGGCTGCAGCCCCCAGCGTCAGCTCGTCACCCTCGCCGAAATCCCACTCGCTGCTGCCGAAGAGGTCGAACGCGAACACGCGAAGGAAGTCCTCATCGCGGTCTCGCTGATTGCGATAGACCACATACGTGCCCGCCTGGGTGTCTTCGTCCTCGTTGTCGTAGAGCACGGCGAGCACGCCCTGGTAGGCGCGGTCTCCCTGGCGGAAGTCTGCGTTTTCGTCGCGATACACGACGTCACCGCCGAGCGCCACGTAAAAGCTCTCGGCGAACTCGCTGTCCGACGTCGCCTGAAGCGGCGCGGTCGCGAAGATTGCGCGAAAGACGCGGTCGCCGCCGTAGTGTTGGTTAAAGAGCTGCTCATTGTCGTAGTCGCCGCTATTCGCCAGGATTCCGAGACCCCAGTCGCTGCTCTGCAGACCCGCGCGCAGCTGGCCGACGGGGGTCATATATTCGGCGTACAGTTCGCGCACGTCGGTGATATTATTCGGCCAGTCGTAGAAGCGGCCGCGCGGCCTCGTGCCAGTATCGACACCCGCCGGGACCGTCGAAAATGGGTCTCCAGCGATACGTCCGGTCAACACGTCGATGTCGAATGCAATGGCGAGGTCATCGGTGAGTTGGTCGGCAATCTTCAGCCGCAGTGTCTGGTAGAGCGCCAGCCGCTCGCCGTCCCCAGGGGCGAAGTCAGGTCGGGTCACCGCATCGCCCCAGATGCGATAGTCGAGCTCGAAATCCAGCCCGGGGGTCTGTTCCTCATCGCCGTCTTCCTCGGCATCCTCGGCGTCGTCCCCTTCGGCGAGGTCTTCTTCTCCGACGATCGCCTGGTCTTCGGGGGGCGTTGCAGCGTCGGAACTGGCCTCGCTGGCGGCATCCTCGTCGGCTTCAGGGGCTTCCTGCGCGTACAGATCGGGTGTCATCGAGACAAACACGACGAGAATACAGACAGTCAAATACGGACGGGGCGTCATCGAGGACTCTCGGCAAACAATATTGACCGGTTGATCATCAACTGGTCGGCAGCCTACTCAATAATCGTGCCCAACGGCAAGCAGTCTGTTCCAGAGTGGCGCTCTAGCTGCTCAGAGAGGCGTGTGCGTCACCATTTAGGCTGTGCAACGGATTGTGAGGAATAGGTCTCTGTGGTAGCTATAAAGGGCAGCGTAGGCCGACTCGATTCAGGAATCTGAATGACTGACCAGGACGCAGTTCGAGTACTCGTCGTCGATGACGAGAGTAGCATTCGAGAAGTGCTCGAGGATTTTTTGTCGATGGAGGGGTTCGACGTCACCTGTGCGTCGAACGGCCGAGAGGGTGTCGGTGCGCTGGGCGATGGCTTCTTCGAGGTGTTGCTCATCGACATGAAGATGCCCGAGATGAACGGGCTGGACTTCCTGAAGCACGCTGTCGAGCACAGTCCCCGCTCGTTGCCCATCATGATGACCGGCTACGGCACCGTAGAGACGGCCATTACCACGATGAAGAACGGGGCCTACGACTACATCCTCAAGCCGTTCAAGGTGCCGAACGTCATTCAGACGATCGAGCGTGGCCTGGAAAAGAAGCGGCTCGAAGCCGAGAATATCCAGCTTCGCGAGGCGCTCAATATTTACCACGTCAGCGAGGAGATGTCGGGCACACTCTCGCTCGACCGCATCTTCGAGATCCTCATCGAGGCGGCGCGCGAAGAGATCGAGCCCGATGGTGTCTCGGTCTGGTTGCGCCAGGGTGAGGCGGACGTCTTCGAGATGGAGCGTCAGTGGACGCGCGGCGATCTCTCGCGATTGCAGATCGAGGCCGTCCAGGCACTCGACATCAACGAGGTGGATCGACGCGTCAACCAGGGGGAATCGCTGCTGCTTCACGGCTCGCAGGCCGGGCACATCGTCGACGGTGCCAACCCCGAGCGCGGCTCACTGCTCTGTATCCCGTTTCGGACCAAGAACACGACGCTGGGATATTTCACGGCGTTTTCCTTCGACCGTGAGCGGCCATTTCGTGAGGGTAAGCGCAAGATGTTTGCGGTGTTGTGCGGTCGAGCCACCGCGGCCATCGAGAATGCGCAGCTCTATCGAGACCTCAAAGGTCGGTTCAAGCAGACCATCCAGGCATTCGCGAACCTGCTCGAAGACAAGGATCCGTACACGCGAGGTCACTCCGAGCGCGTGAGCAAGTACGCTCGCCTCATCGCAGAGGAGATGGGGCTGCCCGAGGAACAGGTCGAGCGTATTGCCGACGCCGCGCTGGTCCACGATATCGGCAAGCTCGGCATCCGGTTCGAGGACCTCAACAAGGCCGGGCCGCTGACCGAATCCGAGTACGAGATGTTCAAGAGCCACACCACCCGTGGCAAGTGGATGCTCGAGCCCATCGAGTTCATGCGCGACCTCATCCCCGGCGTCTACCACCACCACGAGCGCTGGGACGGCAAGGGCTATCCCATGGGCCTGGAGGGCGAGGAGACGCCTTTGATGGCGCGTATCCTGGCGGTTGCGGACACCTACGACGCCATGACCTCTCACCGTGCGTACCGACGCGCCCTCCCGCACGGCGTCGCCGTCCGCGAGATCAATGCCTTCGCCGGCACCCAGTTCGACCCCGAGGTCGTCGAGCACTTCCTCGAGGCCATCGCCGAAGACCAGAAGGCTCGCAATTCCAAAGCCGAGCGATGGAAGACCTTCGAGCACGACGTCGACGAGCGTGACGAAGATGTGGCGTAGGCGCTCGCGCGGGGATTAGGGATTAGGGATTGGGAACGACCGAGGCCGTCCGGCCGAGGTCACTATATTAAGAAGCTTTAAGTTGGGTTTAAGGTGCCTGCTGCACCATTGTTCAAATCGTCGTGAGGCGGAACTGCGTATGTGATGTCCAGTTCCGCGACTACTGAAAGTTCGATTTGGACTCATTTACAGAGGAGCTCATTATGTTCGCAGCAGGTGTTTTTATTCTCTTCGTCGCATTTCTGGCATGGGCAGGATTTGGTGTGCAAAAGTATAAGGCGGGCCGCCTGGCCAAGACGCCCCTGGTCGATACCGGCGAGGCCGCCGAGCAAGGTGAAGAGGTCGCCGGGGATAAGGGCGCGATTTCAGTTCAGGGTACGCTCGACTACGACGAGTTGCTGACCTCTCCGGTCACCGGCACCAAGTGCCTTTATTACGAACTCGACGTCGACGCCGAGTGGAAAGCCGGTGAGTCGAGCGAGTCCAAGAAGATCATGGACGAGAAGGCCGCCGTGGGCTTCACGCTCGACGACGGAAGTGGGCCGGTTGCCATCGACGCTTCGGAAGGGGGCGACTTCGAGAGTATGGAGAAGGCCTTCAGCAAGAAGAAGGGGCGCGGCATCATCTCGACCAGCGATGCCATCGAGTTCGGTGACAACGGCTTTACCGTGATGGCGGGTCAGAAGATCGATCGCGTGCGGATCCCGAATGACGCCAAGTACGAAGTCGTCGAGAGGGTCCTCGAGCCGATGGACCGCGCCTATGCGAACGGCAAGATCACCGAGAACAACGAGGTCGGCTCGCCCAACTGGGCCTCACTGATCCTCAGCGACAAGACCTACGAGGAGATCGTCGAGGGTACCGAGGGATTCGCCCAGAAGCTCATGTACGGCGCAGCCGCCAGCACGGTGATCGGCGCCGGCCTGGCCATCGCCGCGCAATTCGTGGGCTAATTGCCCGACTCGGTCCGGGTTTCTCCACAGGAATCACTGTCGACCGTGTTGGATAGCTCGAGATTTGGGAGCCCCGATGGCCTCGATGCCATCGGGGTTTTCTCGTGGACGGGGCTCAGTCGAACTTCACGCGGACCGGTTGGCTTCGCGAGGTCTCGGTCCCGTCGCCTAGCTGTCCAAAGCGGTTGAGTCCCCAGCAGACGATTTCATTCGATTCTTTGCGTGCGCATGCATGGGATGAACCCACAGCGATCTCCACGACGCCCACGTCCAAACCAGAGATGATCCGGGGTTTATTCGAGTCGACGGACTCCTCGTCGCTGCCCCAGCAGGCGACGGCGCCGGTTTCTGTGAGGGCACACGTATGGTCGTTACCGGCCTCAATCTGTGCGACGTCCAGGATCTCCTCTACTGTCCTCGGTTCCGGGCCGCTCGTGTCCTCAGCGGTCCCCAACTGTCCTTTCGAGTCGGAACCCCAACATTTAACGCTGTCGTCGCGCAGCAGCACGCAGGTGTGGGATGCGCCGGCTGCAACCTCGACGGCGTTCGTGATTCCCGAGACGGGCGAGCCGTCGCCCAGTCGTCCTTCGCCCTCGTTACCCCAGCAGTAGACGCGTTCGTTGGCAACGGCGCAGGTGTGGCGAAATCCCGATGAGATATCGCTGATGCCCGTCAGGCTGGACGGCGGACTCACGCCACCACCGGTCACTCCACCCAGACATTGAATCTGGCTCGAGCCGATACGAGCACACGTGTGCGAATCCCCAAGAGACACCTGGTCGACGCTGTCTACCCCGACAGATCGAGGGCTGTAGTAATTGCTGACCGAGTCAGTTGTAATCTGTCGGGACGTATTGTCGCCCCAGCACCACAGCGAGTTGTCGCTGCGGATGGCGCAAGAAGTGAGGCCACCGAGGTCGATAGCGAGTGCATCAGTGATTCCCGACACAAAGACCGGCGAGGTCTCGATGCCAGCCGTGTCGTTGCCAGTACCCAGGCTTCCGTTGCCATTGTCGCCCCAGCACATGATCTCGCTGGACTCCAGCAGGGCACAGGT
>JBNJFZ010000205.1:0-9320 GCA_051747295.1 Myxococcota bacterium | reverse complement strand
CAGCAATTCACGGTCGCTCTCGAAGACCACGGTACCGAGGTCGCTCTCGACGCCCTCGATGAGCTCCAGCGCGTACATGATGTCCATGTCGCGCTCCTCCGCCACGCCCAGAAACTGGTCGACCAGCGGCCTCGCCGGCCGGCGCCCCTGCAGCTCGTCACGCAACAACTGTAGCTGGACCCTCGCGCGCTCGTCGTCGTCCGCCTCGTCGGCGGCGTCGTCGATGAGGCGGCAGAGCGCATACACCACAGCGGCATCGTCGCGCCGATCCGCCGGCAAGAAGACCGACGCCCAGCTAAACGAGCGTGAATGCTTCGCCAACACGTCGCGGCTGGCGAGCACCATATCTGTGGAAGCTTCCGCACTCATGCCGACGCCTTGTGCTCCTGCTCAGAAATCCCATCGATGTCGGCGCTCGCGGGCGCCGGCACCAACTTCTCGAGGACCTTCGCCGATGTAATCACGCCCGGCAGTCCAGCGCCCGGGTGCACGCCAGCGCCGACGAAATACAGCCCGTCCACGTCCGGCGAGCGGTTGTGATATCGAAACCACGCCGACTGGGTCAGCCGCGGCTCGGGGCCAAAGCCAGCGCCTTTGACCGACCGCAGTTCGTTCTCGAAGTAATCGGGTGCCTTGTGGAACTTGACCGTCAGGTGGTCGCGCAGCCCCGGCATATGGCGTTCTTCGAGGTGATCGATGATCTTGTCGAAATACGCCTCCCCGATCTCGTCCCAGTCCAGCCCGCTCTCGTTATTCGGGACCGGCGACAATACGTAGAATGCGTCGTGCCCCTCGGGCGCCAGCGACGGATCGGTCTTCGTCGGCCGATGCAGGTACAGCGAGAAGTCGTCGGCGAGGATCTTCTTGTTGAAGATGTCGTCCAGCAGCTCCTTGTAGCGCTCGCCGAGCACGATCGTGTGGTGTTCGATGTCCTCGTACTTCTTGTCGGTGCCGAAGTAGCCGACGAATAGCCCCATCGACTGCTTGACGCGGTCGACGCGGCGGTCGCTGTTGCGGCTGCGGTGCTCCGAGGCGACCATATTCTTGTACACGAACGACGGGTCCGCGTTCGACACCACGTACTGAGCCGGGATGCGCTCCCCGGCCTCGGTGTGCACGGCGACCGCCTGGCCGTCTTCGACCTCGATCTCGGCCACCGGCGTGTCGTACTCGATCTCGACGCCGATATCTTCGAGCAATTGCACCATGCCGTTGACGATCGACGTGGTGCCGCCCTTCGCAAAATGCACGCCCCACTTGCGCTCCAACCAGTGGATGAGCAGGTAAATCGAGGTGCAATTGAAGGGATTTCCACCGACGAGCAGCGGCTGGAACGTAAAGACCTGGCGGAGCTTCTCGCTCTTCACGTACTTCGAGACATGTCCGTAGACCGAGCGGTAATTGCCCAGCTTGAGCATGTCCGGGACCACGCGAAGCATGTCCATCAGCGAGTCGAACGGCACATCCGCGAGCTGCGTATAACCGACGTCGAAGATCTTCTGGGACTGCGCGGCCAGGCGCTTGTAGCCCTCGATATCATCGGGCGCCACGCGCTCGATCTCGGCGAGCAACTCGTCCTCGTCGCCTACGTAGTCGAAGTGCGTGTCGTCGGGGAACGAGATTCGGTAGTAGGGCTTGACCGGCTCGAACTCGATGTAGTCTTCCAGCTCGTGGCCGACCAGCTCGAAGAGTTCGTAGAACAGGTACGGAGCGGTGATGACCGTGGGGCCGGCGTCGAAGGTATAACCGTCCACCTCGAACACCGAGGCGCGACCGCCGGGTTGGTCGCGCGCCTCCAGGATCTTGACCGGATAGCCCATCGCTCTGAGCCGAATGGCGGCGGATAAACCGCCGAATCCGGAGCCAATCACAATTACGGGTTCCTGAGTCATGCTCCTAACCTCTCGTTGTCGCCACTCGAAGCGAGCAGCGCGTTCGCTCAATCGAAAAAATCGAATCAGCTATGCTTAATGAATGCTGATTCATCGCCGTGTCAATAAGTTCAAACGGCCACCGCTGCAAGGCCCGAGGATACTCCGAGCCGCTGCTTCAGCGCCGGTCCATCTCTAGGATGCACCTATCGCGAATCAGGTTCGCTCGAATCGCCCTTCGGCGCCTCGTTTTCGCGAAGATGCGCGCGCCGAACCTCGGGCAGCCGCCACCACGGCGTCGCTGGTGTCTCGTGATGTTCCCAGTGATACCCGAAATGGTAGCAGGTTAGAAAGGACCACATCACCGAGAAGTCGTTGCTGCTGGCTCGATGTGCGTCCTCGTACCCCTCATCCGGCTCTCGATGCGGCAGGTACGTGCCAAAATAAAAGAGCTGCAACGTGCTCAACAGCGCCGGCGCCACCCAGAAGACGTTGAGGTTGAGCAGCGACACGCCGAGCAGGTGGTGAAAGACGTTGAAGACCACCGCCATGCCGACGATCTGCCAGAACCCCACGTAATTCTTCAGGAAGTTGAAGTACCAGGCCCAGAATCCGGGGTGTTCCCCGTCGTGATAGTCAGGATCTGCGTCGCTGGCCGGGTGATCGTGATGCTCCCAGTGCTTCTCGTGCAGCTTTTCATAGGAAAACAGCGCGTACACGAGTACGGCGAGGGTTCCGAAGGCGTCGTTGAGCCTGCGCGAGGACGGAGTCACGGTGCCGTGCATCGCGTCGTGCGCCGTGATGAAGACCCCGGTGTACAAGAACGTCTGGACGGCGACACCGATCGGCACCAGCCACGCATTCGACCACGTCACCTCCAGCGAGAGCAGCGCCCATAGCGACGCTCCCCAACCGCCGAGGATGATCGTCGCCGACAGGGCACCGATGAGATCATCGGCGAACCCGGTCTGGTCTTGCGATGTGGATAAACGTGATTTCATGGATGCGTTTTGGCGTAAGCCCGCGGCGGTATTTTACCGTCTGCAGTCTAGATGCGTGTTCCCCGGTTTCTGTTTCGTCGATCACAACGCGTTGCGCCGAGAACTGCCCAGCAGCGCGCGGAACATCGAGAGCCCGTCGGGCGTGAGCGCGGAGCGCGCCAGCGAGAAGCGCAGCGAGTGGCCGGCGCGCTTGAAAACCCGCCACATCACGCGCGGAATCGCGTCCGGCGACAGTGTGCCGCTCATATATGCCTTCCAACTGTCTTCATTCAAGTCGAAGAATGCGTCGAAGAAGCGGCGCGTCTGGTTCGGGTCGAGCGAGATCAGCGACTCCATGCCGAAGTTCCAGAAGCGCCGCGCGCGGACGGCTTCTTCGGGCCACAGCGTGCGCCAGGCGCGCCTCGACGCCTCATCGAGCGCGACGCCGGACTCGAATGACTCCACGATCGTGTCGGCCAGCGGCCCGGCGGCATTGAGCATGCGCGCCATCTGATAGCCGGTCGCCGGGTGCACCATGCTGGCCGCGCCGCCAAAGCCGACCACGCGCTGGTCGAGATCCGGCAGCGGCAGGCCCATCGGGATCAGGCACCGCTCGACCTCGTGGACCATCGTACAGTCGACGCCTCGGGCGTTCAGGCGCCGGGCGAGCCGATCCTCGAGCACCGTGAAGTTCATCGGGGGGCGCCCCACCAGCGAGGTCTCCTCGATAAAGACGCGGTCTTCGTCGAGGCGCATGGCGTACAGAAACGACGCCTCGTCGACGTCGTCCCCATCCGCGCCGTAGTCGTCCCGATAATCCATCAGGACCATGTCGTGCTCGCCGATCGGGCTCTCTGTGAATTCTCCGACGAAGCCATAGGCGGCCTGAAAGCCCGGCTTTCGATCCCCGGATCGCTCCACGAGCACTGGCTGATGGCCGGACGCGTCGACCACCATTTTGCAGCCGATCTTGTCTCGATCTTTGGTCCAGACGACGCTGTGATCGTCCTCGAGATCGACCCTGTGGGCGAGCCCTTCGACCCACGTCACGCCGTGGTCTTCACAGATGCCGAAGAAATGGCCGCGCAGCAGGTCATTGTCGAATCGCACGTACGATCGGTCGAGCTCGCGCGGCGAGTCGCCGGTGAAGACGATCGGGCGCTCCCAGACCTCCTCGAAGGCCCGGGAGATACCGAGTGATTCCACCTCATCCTTCCAGACGCCGTAATTATTCGGCCACGGCGACGGATGCTCGGGCGCAAGGCACGCCACGTCCGCACCTCGCTCGGCGAGCGCGGCGCAGATCGCCAGGCCCGCGGGACCCGCACCGATAACCAGTACGTCGTGGGACATCTCCATCTCCTGTGAGTGTTGTCTCTGCCTCGAGCTTAAAGAGTCGGTACGACAGCGCGTAAGTGAAGTCATGGCGGCTCCAAAGGTGATGCTGCGGGGTTGAAAGCAGGTTCGTTTTGTGATTCCTACGTAACCGGGTGGCGACATCGCGCATCTCAGAAGTCGCTACCACCACGACTCAACGCACGGAATTATGGTCGCGACATCCCTCATATCGATTTCACCGCCGGATCAACCGCTGCATCGGGACCTGCTCGACGCCCCCGGAGGCTTCGCGTGGTGGTACGCCGACATGGTCGACGAGCGAGGCAATGGCCTGGTGCTCATCTGGTCGTTCGGGCTGCCATTTTTACCCGGCTACGCCGACTCCGCCCGCCGCGGCAAGGCCCAGCGACCCGGCGATCGACCGAGCCTCAACCTCTCCACCTACCGTGAGGGCGAGCTCGACTTCTACCTCCTGCAGGAATTCGACCCGGCGGACGTCACATGGGCCGAGGATGGCGAGACGTGGAGCTTCGGCGACAACCGGCTGACCAGTCGTATCGAAGATGGCAAACGCATCATGCGCGCCGAGCTCTCGACCGACATCCCCGGCACCGACGGCGTATTGGAGGGCACGATCGAGATCGCGGGCACGCCGCGACAACCGTTTGGCGGCGAGACGCGCATCGAGGGACTGCCCGAGCACGACTGGACGCCTCTGACAGTGCTCGCCGACGGCCGCGCCGAGCTGGCATTTCCCGACGGCACCGACTGGCAGTGCGAGGGACGCGCCTACCACGATCGCAATGGCGGCGACGTCCCGCTCCACGACGTGGGGATCGACCACTGGATCTGGGGGCGCGCGCCCCTCGAGGACCGCGAGCTCATCTACTACCTGCTGTGGCCCGCGCCCGACGCCGCCCCGGTCGCTCTGGGCATGGAGATCGGGACGAACGGCGAGACGACCGTGCACGAGCAGCTCGAGGTCGACCGAGGTTCGGCGAGCCGCAATATGGGCGGGCTTCGCTGGTGGCGCGACCTGGAGCTTTGCCTCGGCGGCGAGCTCTGGCTGCGCGTGACGCACCAGTGGGTCGTCGACAGCGGGCCATTCTACATGCGGTATCTGACGCGGGCGAGCGCGCCGGACGGCCACACCGTGACCGGCGTCGGCGAGTTGTGTGAGCCGGATCGAATCGACCTCGGCCGCCACCGCCCGCTGGTCCGCATGCGCGTGCATCACCCCCAGGGCCAAAACTCGATGTGGCTGCCGCTGTTCAGCGGCCCGCGCCAGGGTCGCGTCTCTCGATTGCTCAAATCCTTCCTCCCGGGCTAGCGGTATGGTGATCCTCTACATCGGACTCGCCGTGCTGCCTCTGGTCGCGCTGGGTTTGAGCTGCTTCAACCTGGTCTTCTGGCCGCGGGGACGCGCGGGCTCGTCCTACGACGGTCGCATCTCGGTCTTGATTCCGGCCCGCGACGAAGAAGAGACGATCGAGCGCTGCGTTCGAGCGGCACTGGATGGGTCGCACGACGTGCTCGAGGTCGTGGTCTACGATGATCGCTCGTCGGACGAGACGCCGAATATCCTGGCCCGGCTGCAGGACGAATACGAGCGGCTCCGGGTCGTGCAGGGCGAGCCGCTGCCCGACGGCTGGGTGGGCAAGCCGCACGCCTGCCACAAGCTCAGCGAGGCCGCGCGTGGCGACCTGCTGCTCTACGTCGACGCGGACACCTTCCTCACCGAGTCCGGCATCGAGCGAATCGCGTCGCTGTTGGACGACTACGACGCGCAGGTCGTCACGGCGGTGCCTCGCCAGCTCACGGGGAGCTTCTTCGAGCGTCTGGTGTTGCCGCTGTTGCACCTGACGTACACGAGCTGGCTGCCGATGCCGCTGATATGGAACACCGACGACCCGCGGTTTCTCGCGGCGAACGGGCAGGTGCTCGCCGTGCGGCGCCCCGCGCTGGAGGCGATTGGCGGATTCGAGGCGGTGCGCGCCGATGTGGTCGACGACATGGCGTTTTGCCGCCGGGCGAAGGACCTGGGCCAAACCGTCGTATTCGCCGATGGCTACCGCATCGCCACGTGTCGGATGTACGGCTCGGCCCGCGAGGTCTGGGAGGGCTTCTCGAAGAATCTCTACGAGGGTATCGGCGGGACGCCGGTCGCGCTCGCCGGCGTCATCGTGTTGTATGTCGCGGCGTTCGTCGTGCCGTACGTCGCGCTGGCGATCAGCCCGTGGGTGCCGGAGCTGTTCGGCCCGGCACTGCTGGGTGTCGGCGCAAACGTGTTGCTGCGCGCGCTGCTGACGGTTCGATTCTCGCACGCTCTGGAGGGGATTGTCTTGCACCCCGTGGCGGTCCTGGCGCTGCTGGGCATCGCGTTCAACTCGTACCTCTGGGACCGCGGCGACAAGATTCAGTGGGCGGGCCGCTCCTACGCATCGATGCGCGGTCGCGCCCAATCGACGAACGAAGACTGACGCACACGGCGCGCCGCTTTTCGCAAAGCACCTCAGGCGTTAGGCTCAGCGATGTCGCTCTCGGATGCGGCCAGGATGGCCGCATGACGAATACATGAACGAACTCTCTAGAACAGCAGGTCGACCATGACGTCAGTAGGAATCGTAGGCGCCGGTATGGGCGGGCTCTCCGCCGCCGCCATCCTGGGCGCACGCGGGTATGATGTCACGGTCTTCGAGGCCGGGCCCCGCGCCGGCGGCAAGGTGGGCATCGCCTCTATCGACGGCATCGAGGTGGACACCGGGCCGACCGTCCTCACCCTGCCGCGCGTGCTCGAGTTGGTGTTCGAAGAAGCCGGTTCGTCGCTGGAAGACGAGCTCGATCTCATCGAGAAAGACCCCGTGTTTCGCTACCAGTACCCGCGCGGGATCTCGCTGGATGTGTGCTTCGCCCCCGAAGACACGCTCGAGAACATCAAAGAGACCTTCGGCGAGCACGCGGCGGAGGAGATGGACGACTTCCTGAGGTACGCCGCCGAGATCTGGCAGGCCGCCGCACCGAACTTCGTCTTTGGCGAGGCCCCCTCGTTTGGCTCCGCGTTCAAGCTCGGGCTGACGTCGCTGGGCGAGATGCGCAAGATCGACCCGCTGCGCACGATGGCCGAGGGCATCGAAAAGCGCGTGGCGACCCCTGAATTGCGCGACCTCCTGCTGCGCTACGCGACCTACAACGGCTCGAACCCCTACTCGGCGCCCGCGACGCTCAACTGCATCTCGTGGGTCGAGCTCGGCATGGGTTGCTACGGCGTCGAGGGCGGCATGTACGAGATTGCCCGCGCGCTCGAGCGAGTCGCGCGGTCCAACGGGGTCGAGTTCCGCTACGATACGTCCGTGCTCAAGCTCCACGGCAACCAGAGCGCGATTACCGGGCTCGAGACCGCGTCGGGTGCCCACGAGATAGACGCGGTCGTGGTCAACGCCGAGGTGCGCCACCTCGTCCGCGAGTTGTTGCCTCACGACGTCGAACCCGGCCTCAAGGCCGACAACGAACCGTCGATGTCCGGCTGGAACGCCATCATCAAAGCGCGGCGCCGCCCGGTGGACGTGAGGGCGCCGCACCACGTGCTGTTCCCGACCAACTACGACAACGAATTCGCCGATATCTTTCGCAACGACGCGCCGCCACGGGTCCCGACCGTCTATCTGTGTGCCCAGGAGAAGGCGCACCGACGGGATGGTTGGGAGGAGCACGAGCCGCTATTCGTGATGGCGAACGCCCCGCCCGAGCCCGCTTCGAGCAAGCGCGATCCGGCGGTTTGGGCGAGGTTACGCGACACGGTGATGGAGCGATTGCAGTCCGCCGAGCTCATCGATGACGACGACGAAGTCGTCTGGGAGCGTACGCCCGCCGACCTCGCCCGGCGTTTTCCGGGCAGCCGTGGGAGTATCTACGGTGCGGCTTCGAACTCGCAACTGGCTGCCTTCAAGCGCCCGGCGAATCAGGTCGGGTCGATCGAGGGCCTGTTTCTGGCCGGCGGCACGGTCCACCCCGGTGGCGGTGTGCCGCTGTGTATCCAGTCCGGACGACAGGCCGCAACCGAGCTCGACGAGGACTTCGGAACGTGATGCACCGCGTGCTTACAACACGATTTTGTGTGGCCGTCGCGCTGGCCGCCTCCATGGGGCTGATGGGCTGCGAGAAGTCGATCGAGGTGCAGGCCGTGTCGGTCTCCGACGCCACTGGAAAGACGGTCGCCCTCGACGGCGATCCTTCCGCGGTCTACCTCGTGGAGCAGGAGATGGAGATGCCCGTGGAGGTCGCGTTTCGCGCGACCGGCCAGGGGACCACGACGGGCCGCGCGCTGGAGCTGGACGACTTCAATATGGCCCCGAAGGCTAGCCCCAATTGCGCCGTCACTAAGCTGGGAAGCTGCAGCGGCGAGGTGTGCACGGCCATCGTGCGGTGGAACGAGCCGGGGTTTTGCGCGTTCCGCACCCGTGTCACCGACGTGATGGGCCACGAAGCCTCGTCGTGCCGCGAGATGTATGTCGGGATGGACGAGGCCACCGAGAAGAAGGCCGTGGCGGCGTTCGAGGGCGGCCGCGATGAGGAACGCAAACGGCGCTGTGGTGGGGATTAGCTGCGGGGCGCAGGCGGCGTTAGCCGCCGGAGATCCGCAGATCGGCGCGCGACCCGCCCCCCCACGCATCCGTTCTCCATGTTCTTCCTTGGCGACAGCCATCCCTCCGCGTATGTTGACGATCCACCAGTATGTTGAAAGGGGTCGACCATGAAGAAAGCCGGATACCTACTCGCTCTGCTAAGCCTCATCGCGCTCGTCTCCGCTGGCTGCGGGGACTTTTTCAAGAGCAACTGCCGCGTTGCGTGCGAGACCGCCAACGAAGAATGCGATCTCGATGGCTCCGACGACGACATCGATGATTGTACGGAGGATTGCAAAGACGACGGCGAGAACCGGGACGAAGTCACGATCTGCGTGACCGAGGCCGAATCCTGCAGAGAGGTCATCGCCTGCGGCTTCGAGTAGCCATCAACCCGCCCACTCCCGAATCAGCGCGGCGATCTCATCGGGCGCCTCGAGCGGCAGAAAATGCCCGGCGCCTTCGATGATCTCCAGCCGCCACGCACCATCGAACGCCGGGGCCGGGTC
>JBNJFZ010000204.1:0-9401 GCA_051747295.1 Myxococcota bacterium | reverse complement strand
GCGCTCGCCATGCGTTATCCTCGGATAGCATGACCTCCTACTACGACAGACTGGCCGACGAACTCGCCGAGCGCTACGAGCGCCTGGACTTCGAGCAGGTGCACGCGTCCCTGTTGGACGAACTGCCGGATTATCACGCGCGAATCCTGGATGTCGGAGCGGGTACGGGGCGGGATGCGGCGGCGATAGCGGCGCGGGGGCATCAGGTGGTGGCGGTCGAGCCGTCGGTAGAAATGCGCAAGCGCGGGCGAGAACTGCATCAAGACGCGCGGATTCGATGGATTGACGATTCGCTACCGGGGCTCGAGAAGGTCGAAAATCTCGGTGAAAAATACGACCTCATCTTGTTGAGCGCGGTGTGGATGCACGTGCCGCCGGGGCAGCGCGAGCGGGCGATGCGCAAGCTGGCGTCGCGCCTGTTGCCGGGCGGCAAGCTCGCCATCTCGGTGCGCACCGTCCAGCAAGACCGGCGCGACTGGTACGAGGTCCACCCCGCCGAGCTCGTGAAGCGAGCGCGGGACCAGGGGCTGGAGTTCGTGCGTGAGTCGCGCTCATCCGACCTGCTCGAACGCGACGAGGTCGCGTGGACCACGCTGCTGTTTCGGATGCCCGATGACGGTACGTCTGCGCTGCCGATTCTGCGCAATATCATCGTCAACGATGCGACGTATTCGACCTACAAATTCGGGCTACTTCGCACGCTGCTTCGCATCGCGGCGGGTGCTCCGGGGATGGTGCGCGGCCGCGATGACGGCTTCGTCGAGGTGCCAACCGGGCTGGTTTGTCTGTACTGGCTCAAGGGCTATCAGCCGCTGCTCGACGGCGGCTTCGAGCAGATTCCGGGCGGAAGAACGACCTTCGGCCCGGCGCTCGAGGAACTGACGAGAACTATCTCGGTACATGAATGGCGTATCGGCTCGCGCTTTACCGGCAAGCGCGCTCAGGTGCTTCACACGGCGCTCAAGGACACGCGCAAGGCGATTACGAGCTCGGGTCCAGCCAAGTTCATCACCTACGCCGACAGCAACCAGCCCATCTTCCTGGCCGAAAACCAGCGCACGTCCAACACGCGCGGGCAGGTCGAGCTCGACCGGGCGTACCTCTGGAGCTTCGGGACGCTCAAGATCCCCGACCAGATCTGGGAGGCGATGTCGCACCACTGGGTGTGGATCGAGCCGAGCGTATGCGATGCGTGGCTCGACAAAATGCGGCGGCTCGACGACGGCACCCACGCGTACAGCGACTTCGTCGACGCACTGCGATGGCGCGGCGACGACCCGCGCGACACGACTCTGGTCGCCGACATCATCGAGCAGCTCGCGCAGGCCAACTCGCCGGTGGCGCAGGGAGTATGGACGGGCAAGTCGCTGCGGCGGCGGGGCGACTTCGAGGTCGACCACTGCATTCCGTACAGCCGCTGGTTCAACAACTCGCTGTGGAACCTGCTGCCCGCATCGGTAAAGGCGAATCAGTCGAAGGGCGACAAGTTGCCGTCGATGGAGCTGATGATGACTTCACGCGAGCGGATCACGTCGTGGTGGGACGAGGCGTTCGTCGGCAACGAGGAGCACGAAACGCGGTTTTCCGACGAGGCCGAGGCCTCACTGCCGGGACTGACGTTGGTGCCGGGGTCGGTGGATATGGACGAGGTATTCGACGCCGTGGCCTGGCAGATCGGACGCGTGCGGCGGGACCAGCAAATCAACGAGTGGGCCGGGTAGGTAGCGGGCGGAAGCTGCGCGGGGGATGAGTCATCTGCGTGCCTGGAGCACCGAATGCGCTTTCGGCGAGGAGCCTCGGAGCCCACGCCTCCTGAGCTGGGACCTGGCTGGACGTCTCCGAGGCATCCGGCGGCGCGACCCCGGAATCACCCTCTCACGCCCTTCTGCATAAGGCACCCTTCTGCAGACGCCGCCAGACGGCTGGTTTTCGGTCATACGAATAGGGCCGGACATTGGTGACGGGCGTGGCCGCTGCTCGCGACCGCCCACGTATTGACCCGCCGCCTCCAAACCGTAGGGTGTATGCAGTCTGAACACACTTCGAGGGCTGGAGATACCTGATGGCCTACTCGCACATTATCTCGATCACCGCCGTTATCGCCATTTTGGCGAGCGCGTGCTCGTCCGAGCCCTCTGATGGGAACGACCCGACTGATCCTACCAACTCCGATGCGGTCGTTTCCGATGCGAGCGACAGCAACGCCCAGGAATCGAACGATACTCTCCAATCCGGCGCCGAGGACGCGCGTGACACGTCAGACACCCGGCGGACGAACTGCGCCAGCGTCCCCGATCCACCATCCGATCCCATCGAGCCGACACCGGGCGAGTTGTTCTATATGCAGCTCGGACTGGGTGGTTTCAGCATCGGCGAGTCGGCGCTCATCGTCGGACCCGAGGGTACTGTCGTGGCTTTCGATGTGGGCAACGACTCCCACGACGACGATGTCGTCGACGCACTTGGATCACTGAATGAGCAGATGGTCCGTGCCGGCTTCCCGCAGCGCGATGCCGACACCATCGACCACATCGTGGTCACTCACTATCACGCCGATCACGGTGACGGCATCACCGACCTGCTCGAAAACGTCGCGCTGGCGGGCCGTATCGTCAGTCGAGGCATGTATGACCTGACCGAAGCCGCCAACCTGAACACCGCCACAAAGGTGTGCGACGCAGCCGCCGCGAACGCGGGCTCTAGTATCGAACTATGCACGGGCAACGAGGCCGCGCCGTGCGACGATGGCAGCAGGTCGGGCATATACCCCGCGTCTGGCTGCCCTGGACTGAAGCGTGGCAACCTACTCGGATCGACCGACAACTCCAGATCGTCATACCTACCGCTCGGCTCCTCTCGCCTCGTTTTTCTCGGCGCCAACGGCTTTATGAACGGTGAATCTTTTGCCGAAGAGATCGGACCACTCGACGCCGACGATGGCAACGGCGAGAACGCCCGTAGCATCGTCGCACTGCTGGCACACGGCCCGTTTCGCATGCTACTCACCGGCGACCTCACCGGGGGCGGCGATGACACCGACGATGTCGAAAGCTTCTACGCCAGCAGACTCTCGACCGTCAGCGACATCGACGAACGCGGCATCGACGTGCTGCACGCCGGGCACCACGGGCGAAAGACTTCGACCAATGCCACATGGCTAGAGCGGCTATTCTCCTCGACTGAGCGCGCAAGAAACGTCGTGATGGGTATCAGCACCGCTCACTTGAACTCACCGCATGGTGAAGTCCTCGAGCGTATCGAAACTCAGGGCCTCAATGGTGGCTCTATCTGGACGACGAAGATCGCGACAGCCGGCGACTCTGCGGACGCGCTGGTCAACGCCGATGGCGGGCGAGTCCTGCTATCGACGGTCAACGGCGGCGACGGCTATGTCATCCAAGCCATCTCTGACGAGGGCATGGTAATCGAATCCAGGGCGTTCGCAGCGGCGAGGTGTCCCTGAATAGCAGCGGGGACGCGCCGCTCAGCGCAGCGAGACATCGTCGCCCTGCGGATCGACGTATTCCAGTCGGTTCGCGAGACTCGCGCCGCGCGGTCCGCTCACGTCAACTCGATTTCGGGTGTTCGGGATAGCCCCACTTTTCGAAGGAGGTCAGGACCATCTCGGCATCGCCAACCTTGGGAAACCCAACGGCGACGAAGACCAGTGACAGCACCCCGCTGACGATCCACAGCGGTTTCGGCGACGGCCCGCTCTCGCTGGCCTCCGGCTCCGCGGTCGCACTGCGCTCCTCCTGACGGCCGCTGCTGATAAAGAAGATGAGGGCCGCCGTGAGTACGACAATTGGCACGGCCACGAAGAGGGCGAGGGGTAACATGCTCATGACGACTCCGTTCTCGTGAGTTGATACTATTCGAGCGACCACGTTTCGAGGCGCATCCGTGGGATGGCATCCCCCGACGGCTACCTTAAGGACCCTCGCGCCGACGAAGAGTTTCAACTGCGGACGGAGCGCGCGGGCTGGAGTGCTCGCCTGACGTATTTAAATTGTTCCCGTCCGGAATCCCCGGACCAGGCGAGGGCGAGATGACTTTTGCAACACGACGCAGAGCTCGCAAAAGTCAGCTGCCATTCGCGACCGGAGCGGGTCTCCCGATGAGAACCAAATATGTGCGCCAGAAAGACGACTGCCAGTTTGCGGCTGTAGAAAAGCGCAACACGGAACTTTGCGCGTCATTGCTCGAGACTCTCGGGAGCCCGAAGCATCGTCCCGAGACGCATGAGATCCTCCCGGGTTTTCAAATTCATCTTGCTCAGTGCGGAGTCCAGTGCGGCCTCGATCTTGGCGACATCGAGCCCGAGCTCATAGCCGATCAACACGTCGGAATGGCCAGACAACGCAAAATGGACGACCTGTCTTTCGCGCTGGGTCAAGCCGGCGGGCTCGTCGGTGCAGGGGGCATTGCGGCGTGCCAGCAAGAATTCCTTCCCATCGCTGTCGACGAATTCGACCAAAGAGTATCGACCCTCCACCAGCGCCTGCCAGAGCTGAAGTGCACGCCCGGGGTGTGTGCGTCGCATACCACCGCGGGCCCGCCCGATAGCTTCGGCCGCTCGTTCGAGTGCGTCGCGATTGGCATCAGCGTGGAGTTCGCCTTCGTCGACGTAGAGCAGCCGGCCCGATGAATCGAGCACCGCATCGACGTCCGCGCTGTCGGCGCTGGCGGCAAACTCGTGACGCCGCAGGCGATCGGCCGCCGCCAGATGCGCGACCACCCGAGCCCACGTCGCACGGGCCCGGTCGGACGTTTCTCGGATTTCCGGACACGGCGCCGCCAGGATATACATGGTTCCGCTGGGATCGAGGATCCGCGCGGCGCGACAGTCGTAGACGCCTATCGGATGCGCGTACTTCTGGTAGACAGGCTCGTCACGGAAGTCCTCGTAGAGGGGTTTCATCTGTTCGCTGAGCATCGAATAGACGAAAGGCCGCAGGTAAGAATGCTCGACTTGAGCCTGGTCGATCGACTTATTCATCGCCCTGACGATTCTCTCGAAATGCTCTTCTTCATCGCCCGCAGTGACGAACAAACCGATATCGGGCCGGCCGGCGTCGTCGATTCTCGCCTCGAACATGCCCACGCCGAACCCCTCGTCCCAGACAGGGCGAACCTGCTCGAGGATTCCGGACATCCATTCGCTCTGTGTTCGCTCGAGACGATACGCCGCCTCGATGACGGAAATCGGGTCGAAGTCTTCCATTCCACCGAACTCTAGGTCTTTGGCATCGCCCGAACATCATAGCAACCCTCGGTGATTTTTTCATCGTAAAAAACCCTTAAAAACCGACATGCGACCGACATTGCTGACTACCGTGTCGAAGCGGATCGCAGGATGGGAAGACGCGGGCGCCCAGCGCGAGAGCTCGCCGAATGTCTTGGTGAAGATGCGCGAGGGGGGGCAGCGTAAATCATCGGCCGAAGAATGATCCGCCCGAGCGAGCGCCTTTTGCGTGCTGGCACGCCGCGAAGGGCATCTTCTGGCATCTAGAAGTTCGAGACTTGTGGCGCAGGTGAATTCGGTGGGACACGAACCTCAGAATCGCTGTCTGACGCCCTTCTGCATAAGGCACCCCTTTGCAAAACCGCTTCTGACCAGGATTCCGTGCTCACCTCCCCCAATCGCCGCCTGACGCCCTTCTGCATAAGGCACCCTTTTGCAAAACCGCTTCTGACGCGGATTTTCTGATGCCCTCGAGCCTCAAATTGTGGTCATCACCAGGCCGCAGCCAAAACAGAGATCGATTGCCTCCTGACACTCTCAGCTAGATAGCCAAACCGTGCTTTAAACAGCATAGAAGCGCGATTTATTCACCCAACTCCGCACTCTTCGGGCCGTGCCCGACAAGAAATTACGCAACGATTTCGGGGGTCGCGCCGAAAACCATTATAGAGACCGAGCTCGAAGCTTCGGGCCGCCAGCCCCGGCCACGACGAGCCGCAGTTACCCCGCAGACCGACACGGAGGCGCAGAGATGTCGAAACGACGCTATTTCGAGAAACACGCGATTTATCGGGTTTACAACCGAACCATAAATGGTGAAGCGCTCTTCACGCCGAGCGCCGAGGTCTCGAAGATCATCGAGAACAACCTCGCCTGGGCGACCGACAAGCACGATATCAGGCTGTTTGGCTACCTGTTTCAGCCGGACAGATTCGACATGATCCTGATGGCACCGCACCTGAACATCCCACAATTCATGGGCGACTTTCAGGCGTTGACGGCGCGTGAGATCAACGCTCACCACGAACGCAACGGCCGGTTTTTCGCGGGTCGATACGACGACGCCAAGCTCGGAGACGACGTACAGCTCGAGAACCTGATCCACGTGCTCGAAACCCCGGCGATACGTGGGTTTGTCGAGCATCCTCACCAATGGGAAGGCGCCTCGTCGCTTCGACTCCACCGGTCGGGGGACGCGCTGGTCGGCTATCGGGAGGACAGCGCAAAGATGCGTCAACTGATGCGCGCCGATCCACAGCTAACCAGGGAAGAAGCCAGAGAACGCGCGACGACACGCCACGTCGTCCAGTTGGCCGAGCTCCCCGACTACTCGCCGGTTTCGCCCGAGGAATGCCGCCAGCGCCTCGATGATCTGTCCAACGAGGTGGTCTCCCCGAATGAAACGTCAGACGAACGCAACGTGGCGACCGACATCGAACCCGACGAACCCAGCGGCCCATCCGGAATGAGCAGGGTGCGAGATTGGCACTTCACCCACCGGCTGACCGATCCACAGCCCCGCCTGCCAGCGTATCTGACGCGCAATACTCCGCGACGAGCTGCCTTCTTCAAGAAGCTCGACGACAAGAATCTCAACTATGAATGGGCCCGCAAGCGGCTGCGAAACGGCATGCGCAGGCCACGGTTTCCGAAGGGAATGATCCCCTTGCATAGGACGCACGTGGTCGGATCGACACGACCGCCTGGCCAGACTGCTAGCCGCGCCGGGCCTCACTGACAGCTCCCCATCGCCGTGATCCACTGCCGAAGGAGCTCGGCGCCCTGCTGGTCGACCAGGCTGCTGCCAATCGGCGGCATGGCGTGTGCGTCGCGGCGAATCGTGCGTCGGTAGACCATCGAATTGTCCGGGTCGCCAGCGACGAGCCGCCGGGTCGTATCGAGGTCGAGGTCGTAACCCAACGGCTCGACGTCGCAGATATTCGCGTCGGCCAGCGGAGTACCGTAGCGCAGGTCGAATTGATTGCGAACGCTGGAAGCTTCAGGCCGGTGACATTGCGAGCAGTTGGTGTGCATGTAGGCGCGTGCGCGGTCGGCCTGATCGGCCGCGCCGAGCGGGTCGGGCAATACCGGCAGCTCATCGACATCTCCGGCCGGGGCGTTGTCCAGCACGCCGATGTGCCGCAGCGTCTCGAGTTGGTTCGCGCTCCGTCCCGTCGACGGATATTCGTGATTTGCGTTGAGTTGCGCGCTCTCCAGCCCGAGGCTAAAGCCCGCGGCTGACGTGTGGCATTGCATGCATTCACCGCGGCTCGGATAGATCCAGTCCTGCGGCCCATCCGGCCCCTCCAGCGATACGACTTTGCTGGACTGGAGCAGCGTGGCGTCGGTCTGAGCGTCGTTCCATTCGTAGGTATAGCCCGCCCAGCCATCTTGATGGTGGATGAACAGCCGCGTCTCGATGAACCGACCGTCCAGCTCGAACGACTTCACGAGCACCGTACCGACGGGGAACGTCCAGTCGCCATCAGACTCGACGGTGATATTCCCGCCGTCGGGCAGCGCCATCCACCGGTGCTTATCGGCGCCGTCCGACCAGAAGGGGGCGTTGGGTCGATAGGGGATGAGGCCCGCAGCCGGCTGAGTCGGATCGTCGGGGTCGACGCAGCCGGTGGCGGTCAGGGTCTGTGGGAAGTCGTCCTGCTGCTGGCCGCCCGCGTCGGCGACCTTGTACAGACCGCCCCCGTACGACACCACGTAGAGCTCACCGTCGTTGCCCTCGCCGAACGAGGAAATAGGCATCGAGGACTCGAGCATGAGCTCGCTTTCGTAGGTTCCGTCCGGGCCGCTGGCCGTCGCCCGCCAGATGCGGCCGGATGCGAAGTCTGCGTAGACGTAGCTGCCGACCAGGCTGGGCACGTCGCTGCCGCGATAGACGTAGCCGCCGGTGATCGAGCGGTTGTTGTCCTGATGTTGATACTCGACGACCGGGTCGATCCAGGGGCCATCGTCACAGGGGTCGACATCGAAACAATGCGTGCCTTCTTTGGCAGGCCATCCGTAGTTGCCGCCGAGCTCGACGAGATCGACCTCTTCCCACGCGTTCTGGCCGACATCGCCGGCCCACAACTCGCCGGTCGCCCGGTCGAAGCTAAAACGCCACGGGTTGCGAAGCCCCCAGGCGTAGATCTCTTCGGCGCCATCCGCACCCACGAAAGGGTTATCGGCGGGAATGCCGTACGGCTGGTCGCCACCGGTGACGTCGATGCGCAAAATCGTGCCGAGCAGCGTGTCGATATTCTGGCCGTTGCCGTACACGTCGTCGGCCCCGCCGCCGTCGCCCAGGCCGATGTAGAGCATACCATCGGGGCCGAACGTGATCTGGCCGCCGTTGTGGTTCCCGGCCGGTTGGGCGACCTCGAGGATGACCTCTTCGGTCGACGTATCGAACGTGATGCCGTCGGCGTTGGCGTCGACCCGCGAGATGCGGGATGTGAGCTGGCCGCCGACGCTGAGCGTGTACGAGATAAAGAGCTGCTGAGTATTCGGCCAGTCCGGATGAAACGCCATGCCGAGCATCCCGCGCTCGCCGCCGTCGATCACGCGACCGTCGGAGAACTCCAGGGCGACCTCGGTGTCGGAAGTCTGCGAGTCATTCGGAAACGTCAGGATGCGCCCGACCTGTGAGACAACATACCAGCGCGAGGTATCGCCAGGGGGCTGGCTCACCCAGACCGGATCGGTGAAGCTGAGGTTCGGGAAGGCCGGCTCGAGCTCGATAGTCGAGTCGGCCGGCGGTCGGGCGGGCGCGGTACAGGTCGTATTCGACGGCCGCTCGTCGAGGCCGGGACCGTCGAACGGGCCAGCGTCCGCGTCGGCCGCGTCATCACCATCGGCTGTGTCCGAACCCGTGTCCGCAACGGTGTCTTCTGCGTCCTCGTCGACGTCGCCTCCGTCCGCACGTGTATCAGCACCCGCGTCGTCTGCGGGCTGGTCGTCGCCGTTTTCGCACCCGCCACATGCCGAAAACATCAGCAGAGCGACTAACGCAAAGCAAAAGCTCGATCGAAATATCCCCACGATGCCCATCCCTTCGTCAAAGTTGTTCTCGAACGACAAGACAGTAGCGAATCAGGGGCCAGATGACCACGCATTTAGATCCAAATCGAGCGTGCTGCGTTTGGACGAGTGAAGACAA
>JBNJFZ010000203.1:0-9416 GCA_051747295.1 Myxococcota bacterium | reverse complement strand
CCCTGCAAGTTCGCGAACCACCCCTCACCGTGCAGCAACCACTTTCCATCGAGGCTACATGGATTCCCCCGCGCCAGCGGGGGACACCGCGGCCTCGCCGCGGAGGGGGCCTTCACGTGTGCGCCTGAATCATGGTCGGACTCGCCTTACCGACCCGCGTCCAGCAACCTCACCTCGACGGCCCCTTCCGGTCGGCGCTGCGCGTGGAGGCCCTTATATCATCGCGAGGCGGTCCCAGAAGGTGGTCTCGAATTGGTAGGTTGCTTCGGCCATCGACTCCAGGTGGTGGGCGGCGTCGTGGTCGGGCGATTCGGCGTCGGGGTCGACCTGGCGGGACATCGCCTCCATGTAGCGGGCGAGGGTCGACCAGGCGTCGGCGGTGCGGGTCATGCTGGTGGGTAGCTGCATCGCGGCGAGCTCCGGGTGGAGCTCGACGAGCTCGCGCAGGAAGTCGCGGTACAGGTAGCGGAAGAAGCCGCCGCCGGTGCCGCGCTTCTCGATGACCTGGTAGCCGAATTTGTAGCACCAGGCCGCGTCGTCGCGCGCGGCCCACCCGACCACCTCGTCGGCGAAGGTGCGCAGCACGTCGATGCCGCCCATGCCGGAGGCGTCGTCCTCCATCTGCACCCGGTTTTGCTCCAGCGCCTGCATCGTCGCCTCGGCCAGCGGGGTCACCTCGCCGGGCTCCAACACCCACGAGACGTTCTGGTTGCCCATGCTCGGCGGTGCCTGCGAGGCCCGAGCGTCCCGAAGCGCCTCCAGCGGCACCCGCTGCAGCCCCTCGAAGTGCGTGTCGGCGACCAGCGCGACGTCCTCCCCGGCGTTGTAGCCCGCCACCACGATGCGGTGGCCGTTAAACGGCGTCGACGTCTGCCAGTACGGCAGGTGTGACAGGTCGCACTGGACCAGCACCGGCTGGTCGTCGTCGATCGCGGTGCGAACGTGTTCCCACGCCTCGTCCTCGTCCTTCGTACGCGAGGCGCGAAGCTCCAGGCCCAGCGCCTCGGCGACGTTTTCCTCGAGGTTGAAGTGCCGGCCCATGATCTGGCGGGTCGGCGAGACGTGGTCGCTCTTGAAGTAGTAAAAGCCCAGGCCGGCGCCGAGGCCGAAGACCATCGGCTCGGAGAAGTCGTGGCCGACATGGCGCAAGAGATCGGCCATCGCGACCGAGCCACAGTGATGGCCGGTTTGGTGCTCGAAGCCGTCGACGATTTTGTCTGGCATGGATCCGCTCTCTGTGAGGTAGGCAATACTCGCGTCGTCTCGCCTGTTTTACTCCCTGGCGGCTCCTCGGGTAAAGCCGGTCCGCCCCACTGGAACAAACGACTTGCACTCACTTGCCGGAACGTTTATCGAATCAAGACGTATGCGAACCAGCCCACGACATACCGGACTTATCGTCTGGCTCCTGGCAGCCACCCTCCTTGGCTGCATCACCCTGTTTTCAGCACCCGCCGCGGCGCAGACCGCGAGCGACGAGGCCGAATCCACCGAAGAGGACGCCGACGACGACACGGCCAGCAGCGCGCCTGAGTCCGAGGAAGAATACTTCGGCAAGGCCCACCGCGAGCGCATGTACGAGCAGTCCAAGCTCTCGCCGACCAAGGCGCTGCTGTACACGCTGGCCTTCCCGGGCATCGGCAATATCTACGCCGAGCAATACTTCCTGGCGGGCCTGGCGTTCTCGCTGATGGCGTTTACCACCATGTTCGTGTTGTACGGGCTGACGACCCAGCAGCCCCAGTTTTTGCATATGGGGTTGGTCACCGGCGGCGTCGCGTATACCGGCGGCGCCGTCAGCAGCTATCTGGGCGTGCGCAAGTACAACAATCGGCTGCGCGAGGGCTTCAACTTTCGCCAGGTGTCCGGCGCGTCGCCGTTCGACGTGCCGCGCGTTCGGACGATCGGCGTGACGATTCGGTTCTGACGTGGTGGTGGGCGCACGACGAAGCCGCACGACGCAGCCGCATGACATCGCCCCACCCGGTGCTTATAGTCCGCAACGTCTGATACCTACGATTTTATGCAGCCGAGCAGGAGCCACTCCATGGATATTCTCGTCATCAATTGTGGAAGTTCGAGCATCAAAGCCGCTGTCGTCGACAGCAAAACCGGCGTCGTAGCCGGCGAAGCAGCCGTCCAACGCCTCCAGGATGGCGATGGCGAGTGCCAGTACAGCCTCAACGATGGCCCGCAGGAGACGCTCGGCGTCGACACGCATGAAGACGCGCTCGACGCCGTGCTCCCGCAGTTGGTCGACTCGCTGCCCGACGGCACCGAGGTCGTCGGCGTCGGCCACCGCGTCGTCCACGGCGGCAAGCAATTCGACCGCACGGTACTCATCGACGACGAGGTCGAGGCGACGATCGAGGAGCTCATCCCGATCGCGCCCCTGCACAACCCGAACAACCTCGCCGGCATCCGCGCGGCACGCAGAGTCTTCGCCGACCTGCCGCACTTCGCGGTCTTCGACACCGCGTTCCACCGCACGATGCCGACCCGCGCCAAGACCTACGCGATCTCCCAGGAGGTCGCCGGGCAATACGACATCGAGCGCTTCGGGTTCCACGGCGTCAGCCACGGATTCGTCTCCCGGCGCGCCGCCGAGTTTCTGGGCGAGGACGTGCGCGACCTGCGCATCATCACGTGCCACCTGGGCAACGGCTGCAGCCTCGCCGCCGTCGAGTACGGGCGGTCCATCGAGACCAGCATGGGCCTGACGCCGCTCGAGGGCGTCGCCATGGGCACCCGCTCCGGCGACCTCGACCCGGGCGCGATCATCCACCTGCTCCGCCAGGACGGCTGGGACGTCGACAAGGTCGACGACCTGCTCAACCGCAATTCCGGGCTCAAGGGCCTGTCGGGCGTGAGCAACGACCTGCGCGACATCGAGTCGCGCGCGGCCGACGGCGACGACCGCTGCCGGCTCGCCATCCAGGTATTCGCCCACCGCGTGCGCAAATATATCGGCGCTTACGCGGCGGTGATGGGCGGCGTGGACGCCATCGTGTTCACGGCCGGCATCGGCCAGAACAGCGCTCTGATGCGCCACCGCATCGCCCAGCGCCTGGACTTTCTGGGGGCGCGCATCGACGAGGACGCCAACCGCGAGGTCGCGCTCGACGACGACACGCCCGTCGCCGATTTCTCGATGTCCCACAGCCGCTGCCGCCTGCTGGCCGTCGCCACCGACGAGCAGCACGGGATCGCCCAGGAGTGCGCGCGAGTACTCGCCGACCAGCACAAGACGAAGACGCCGAAGACCATCCCCATCGCCGTATCCGCGCGCCACGTGCACCTGACGCAGGACACCGTCGAAGCGCTATTCGGAGAGGGACACACGCTGACCGAGCGCAACCCGCTGTCGCAGCCGGGGCAATTCGCCTCGGAGGAGACGGTCACGCTGGTCGGGCCGAAGCGAAAGCTCGAGGGCGTGCGCGTGCTCGGGCCGACGCGCGGCCACAACCAGGTCGAGATCTCGCGCACGGACGAATTTCACCTGGGCATCGACGCGCCGGTGCGCGCCTCCGGTGACATCGACAACACCCCCGGCATCAAGTTGGTCGGCCCCGAGGGCGAGGTCTCGCTCGAGAAGGGGCTTATCTGTGCGCTGCGCCACATCCACATGACGCCCGAGGACGCCGAGGACTTCGACGTCACGCACGGCGATATCGTCGAGGTCGCAGTACGCGGCGGCGAGCGCGACCTGGTCTTTGGCGACACGATGATCCGCGTCAAGGACAGCTACAAGCTGGAGATGCACATCGACACCGACGAGGGCAACGCGGCGAACCTGAGCAGCGGTGCCGCCGGCGCCCTGGTGTCCACCGGCGCCACCGCCGAGATTCAGTCGCGGCGCGCGCGCTACGACGAGGCAGCGGAGTGATCCGGTGCGGTTGCGCCGCGCCACTTGCTTTCCACGGCGAAATCCATCACAAATAGGGCGTCGGGTTAGTAAATACTCACTTATTTGTCGTCCGGGAAGCGAGGGAAGATAACATGACTGCAAAGAGACTGATGTGCATCGTATTCGCCGGGCTACTCCTGGCGGGCTCCACCGCCAGCGCGCAGGACTACGATCCTCCGTTCATCGAGCTCGGCCTCGGCGCCACGAATATCGAGGCGACGACGGGCAATAGCGGGTTGACGATCGGCGTGTCTCAGGACGGAGATCTGACGGTATTTTCGTGGCCGTCGCCCTCCTACTGGGACCACATCCATTACATGACGACCAACGACCCGGATGCACGCACGCAGCCCCGCTTCGGCGCCGGCGAGCAGATGGGTGCATTCGCGGGCATGGCCTACACGACCACGGAGGACGCGACGGTCCAGACGAGCTGGCTGCGAGACTGGGACCGCGAAGTCGCGTTCACCGACATGGATACGACCGTCGTCCAGACGACGTTCGAGAATACCGACCTCGGCGTGACCGTCACTCAATACGACATCATTCCCCAGGATCACGACGTGCTCGTGCGCCGCTTCGTCGTGGAGAAGACCGCCACGAGCACGCTCGATTCGGCGTGGCTGCTCGGGTACGAGAACTTCTCCCCGGGCCTGTCGAAGGCCGAGCAGGTCCCGCTTTTGGACGCGCTCATCGACCACAAGAACGATTTTCTGGCGGTCTGGGACGACGCCGCCGGGGCGATCATCCACTTCCACCCGGGCGACACCGGCGTGGAGAATAGCCTCGGCGCGGTGACGCAGCCGATCCCGCGTGACTTCGGTCCGCTGGGCGCCGAGCTGCAGAATGCGACGCTCGATGAGACGGCCATCCAGGACGCGGCCGCCGACCTCGACGCAAACTACGGTGAGGGCGTGTACATCGCGTACAGCTCGGATCCGGCGCCGGTCGAGTATCAGATCGGCGAAGACCCGACCGACACCTGCGCGCAAATCGAGGAGTTGGCTGCGAATATTGCCGAGCTCGAGGAGCGCTTTCCCGACAAGAGCCTGCCGGCGCCGCCATCGGCCGCCGACCTGGTCAAGTGCGGCTCCTTCGACCCGCTCGAGACTCCGCGGACCGATGAGGGCTGGAATTATAGCGCCGAGAGCGCCTTTGAGGACGCCGCCGACGGCACGCTAAGCGGCAACCCGCTCGCCGGCGCCCAGGTCAACGCGGCCATCAAGGTGCCGCTGAACTTCAACGGCGATACCGCCGAGGCGTCGCTGCACTTCGCGATGGGCGACACGCATGCCGCGGCGAAGACCGAGCTCGACTGGGCACGGACGCAGGATGCCGCGACGCTGCAGGGAAGCGTCGAGGACGAGCACCGCAACTTCGTCAACGCGCTGTGGATCCCGCCGGAGCTCGACGAAGAGATGACCAACTTCATGAAGCGCACGTTCCTGAATATGCGCGTGGGGACCGACCGGGAGTCCGGCGCCATCGTCGCCTCGATCGCGCGCCAGCCCAGCTACCAGCTCGATTGGCCGCGCGACGGTGCATTCTTCAATATCGCGCTGGACATCGCCGGGCAGAACGAGCTGGTGACCAAGCGCATGGACTTCTATTCGGAGACGATGCGCAAGGAAGAGGAGCGGGTCTTTCCGGTCCTCAACAACCCGGTGCCCGGCTGGCCCGGCGAACCCAACAAGACCGACTTCCCGCCGAATTCGTGGGAGATGAACTACTACGCCGACGGCAAGACGGGCGGCAATATTCGGCTCGAGATCGATAACTCCGCGCTGCTGGTGTGGGCGTATGTCTACCATGTCGGCCACCTGGAGGGGGATGCGCGTGACGATTATATCCAGCGGGTCTGGCCGACCGTCGAGGCGGCGACAGACTGGCTGGCGAGCTGGCGAGACCCCGAGACCGGCCTGAACTGGTGGGCCAACGAGGATGACCACGCCGAATACACGCAGGGATTGCAGGGTTCATCGACGACGTACGGCGCGCTGGTCAACGCCGCGCGACTCGCGAAGTATATCGGCGAGGACGCCGCCGCCGACCGCTGGCTGACGCGTGCCGGCGAGCTCAAGAACGCCACGTTGGAGTATATGTACGTCGAGGGCGAGGGATTCTACGGCCTGCCGGGCAAGGACGGCGAAGCCCCACGCAAGCTCGGGGCCGGCTCGCCGTACTGGTTGTCGTGGCCGACGGGCATGTTCCCGAAGGATGACGAGCGCTTCCGACCGCAGCTCATCAGCGGGCTGGAAAAACAGCTCGGCACCGTCCGAGGCGACACGCTCGGTGGGCAATACCCGACCAAGGTCGCCATCAGCGCCGCGCTGGTGCTCGAGGAGGAAGAGGGTCGCCCCAAGGCCTTCGAGATCGCCGAGCGCCTGGCCAAGAACCTGGCGAACCCGCGAACCTTCACGCTCGGCGAGCACTACTCGAAGCTCAATACTGACGAAGACCCCGACCCGGAGGGCTGGGTCAACGGCGTGTCGACGCCGCACCTGTGGTCGATGTCGTTGGTCTACCTGACCGCGGTCGCCTACCACCACCCCGAGAGGTTCGACGCGTACGACGACGTGCTCCCGGAAGTCACCGTGCCGGACACGCCGCTGCCGAATCAGGGCGGCGAGGATGCCGGAGGCGATACCGGAGCCGATGCTGGCGATGACGTCGGCGGCTCGGACGTCGGCACCGACACTGACACCGATGGCGAAGTCGGCGGAAGCGGGTGCGATTGCTCGACGACGGGCGGCGCACCGGGGCCGATGGCGTTGCTCGCATTGGTGTTGCTGGCAGTCAGTCGGCGCTTCTGGACGCGCCGATGAGAGTAAGACCTGGCTGCGTCCTTCCTGGGCGCAGCCAGCGGGTGCGGCCAAGATGGCCGCACCACCTTCGCTTGCCACGCCGCGCAAATACGCTCACAATCAGAATAAGCAGTTTTGCAGCAAATTTCGGGTTTGTGCGGCGTTTTTTCGCCGCGCGTCGCCGACGTATGCGACTTCCGCCCCTTCTTCCCCCGGAGTCGACCGTGGCCGGCCACTTCAAAGATACGAATCGCTATATTCGTGAGGCGTCACATATTCTCGAGCTGGGTGACCGGATCGAGGAGTTCCTGGTGCTCCCCGAGCGCGAGGTGTCGGTCAAAGTCTCGCTGACCCTCGAGAACGGACATATCGCCACATTTACGGGCTATCGCGTCCAGCACAACAACGTGCGCGGCCCGCACAAGGGCGGACTTCGATATCACCCGAGCGTCGACATGGATCACTCGCGCACGCTGGCGAGCCTGATGACGTGGAAGACCGCGGTCGCCGACGTGCCCTACGGCGGCGGCAAGGGCGGCATCAACTGCGACCCGTCGAACCTCACCGAGGGCGAGTTGGAGCGGCTCACCCGAAAGTTCATCCAGAAGATCCACGAGGTCATCGGGCCGCACGCGGACATCCCCGCCCCCGACGTCAACACCAACGGCCAGGTCATGGCCTGGATCATGGACGAGTACTCCAAATTCGAGGGGTTCTCGCCGGCCGTCGTCACCGGAAAACCGGTGAACCTGTACGGCAGCCTCGGCCGTGAGGCCGCGACCGGCCGCGGCGTCTATTTCGCGACGCGCGAATACCTCGCCACGAGGGACGAGACGGTCGAGGACAAGCGCATCGCCATCCAGGGCTTCGGAAACGTCGGCTCCTACGCCGCGACGTTCTTCGATGAGGCAGGGGCGCGAGTCGTGGCCGTCTCGGACGTCTCCGGCGGCATCTACAACCCCGAGGGACTCGACCTGGCCGCGGTCGCCGAATACATCGACGGCAATCGAGTCGTGAACGGCTACCCGGGCGCCGAGTCCATCTCGAACGAGGATCTGCTCACGATGGAGTGCGACATCCTCATCCCGGCCGCCCTCGGCGACGTCATCACCGGCGCGAATGCCGACGAGGTCAGCGCCCCGGTGATCATCGAGGCGGCGAACGCGCCGATCAACTACGAGGCGCATCAGATCCTCGTCGACCGAGGCATCGACGTCATCCCCGACATCCTCGCCAACGCGGGCGGGGTGACGGTGTCGTATTTCGAGTGGGTTCAGAATATCCAGCAGTTCAGTTGGGACGAAGAAAAGGTCAACTTCGAGCTCGAAAAAGTCATGAAGCGCGCCTGCCAGAAGATCTTCCAGATCGCCCAAAAGCGCGACGTCGACTTCCGAACCGCCGCATTTATCGTCGGGCTCGGCCGCGTCGCAAAAGCCATGGTCACGAGGGGCATCCAATGAGAACGTCCGAAATCCGCAAGATCGACCCGCTCCAGATGCTCGAGCTCTTCTCGGACATCACGTCCGCCGAGTTCGACTCGGTGCGAGGCCTCTGCTTCGAGATGCACTTCGATGATGGGGAGGTCATCGTCCGCGAGAATTCGACGACGACGGATATGTTCGTGCTGATCGAGGGGACCGTTGTCGTCGAGAAGCTCGACGAGTACGGGCACAAGCGCGAGTTGGCGCGGCTGCGACCCGAGACGGTCTTCGGCGAGATCAGCATGGTGTTGGGGGCACCGCGCACGGCGACGGTGCGGGCGCACGGGCCGGCCGAGGTCGTCCGTGTGGATGGTGAGCGCTTCCAGGAGCTGCGTAGTTCCGGCCACGTCGCGGCGCTGAAGGTCGCGTACAATACCCTCGAGATGCTCGCCGAGCGCCAATCCGCCACCAACGACCAGCTCCTCGAGCTCGCCGACAAGCTCGATACGCAAAACGGCGAGAAGCTCCAGGACGACGTGTCGGCGTTGCGCGACAAGTTGATGGATAAGTGGTCGTTTTGAGGGAGTAGGGAGTGGCGCGTAGGGAGTGGCGACGCTACGCCGCCATAACGCCCGGCAACCCTCGAAGGGCCTCGTGGAGCTCGGCATCGTGTTCGCGATAGCTGCCCAACCCGCTAATGCGCGGGCTGGTGTAGGCGAAGAGCGACAGCCAGACCCACCACGTCTTGCCAGCCCAGCCCACGATCGTGCGGCCGGCGAGCGCGTCGGAGCCGTTGGAGCGCAGCTTTACACCGATCGCGCGGTAGACGCGGCTGGCCACGACGATCGCCAGGCGACAACGCGCCGGGATATACCGCATCCCGTCGTCTGCGCTCGCGTAGTAGCTGTTCGCCAGCTCCAATAAGTCGTCGACGACTCGGGCGACCGCATCACGGTCCGCGTCGCCGTCCAGCACGGCTTTCGACGAGGTCCCCGCCGCGCGCAATCGATCCGCAGGCAGGTAGACCCGCCCCCGCTGCGCGTCCTCCAATACGTCACGGCAGATATTCGTGATCTGCATGGCCACGCCCAGGTCGATGGCGTGGGGCAGCGCCTCTTGCTCGTCGACGCCGAGCACCGCACACATCATCAAGCCAACCGTGCCCGCCACGCGATAGCAATACCGCAGCAATTCACGGTCGCTCTCGAAGACCACGGTACCGAGGTCGCTCTCGACGCCCTCGATGAGCTCCAGCGCGTACATGATGTCCATGTCGCGCTCCTC
>JBNJFZ010000202.1:0-9447 GCA_051747295.1 Myxococcota bacterium | reverse complement strand
CCCTCGATGATCAACCGATGGTACGTGCTGGACCTGCGCGACGGCGCCAGCGTCTGCAAATCGCTGGTCGACCGCGGTCTGGACACCTGGCTGCTCGACTGGGGCATCCCGGAGGACGAGGACCGCTACCGCACGTGGGACGACGTCATCGACCGGCTCCACCGCATGGTGCGGCGCGTCAAGCGCGAGACCGGAGCCGACTCGATTGGCCTGATGGGCTACTGCATGGGTGGCACGCTGTGCTCGATCTACACCGCCCTGCATCCCGAGAATATCGAGACGCTGGTCAACCTGACCGGCCCGATCGACTTCTCCGAGGGCGGCCTGTTGCGGCAACTGGTCGACGAGCAGTGGTTCGACCCCGAAGCCATCACCGAGGCCGGTAACCTGGCCCCGGTTCAGATGCAGAGCGGGTTTGTCTCCCTGCGCCCCACCGGCCAGCTCTCCAAGTGGATCCTACTCGCCGACAAGGGCCACGATCCCGAGTTCGTCGACTCGTTTATGGCGCTCGAGGCCTGGGTCGGAGATAATATTCCGTTCCCGGCGAGCGCGTACGTGACCTATATCAAGGAGCTCTACCAGCAGAACCGGCTGGTCGAGGGCGAGCACTACGTCAAAGGCGAGCGCGTGGACCTGGGCGACATCACGTGCCCGCTGCTCAATATTGCAGCCGACCGCGACACCATCTGCCCACCCGAGGCGGCTCGAGCACTCAACGAGCTCGCATCTTCCGAGGAGAACGAATTCCTCCAGGTCCGCGGCGGACACGTCGGTGCGGTCGTCGGAAGCCGCGCCCCCGATCAACTCTACCCGTCGATCGTCGACTGGTTCGAGGAGCAGTGCGGCTACAGCGACCAGGCGACGAACGTCGTGTCGATGGACGCGACCGCTCCGGAAGACGAACTTGCCGGCCGCAACGCAGTCGCGGTAGTCGAAGAGGCGCTCGCGTCGGACAACTACAATGCCATGCGGAGCGCGCTCTCTCAGGTCTCCGACGAACCGGCGACCGGCGACAAAGACAGCATCCGCGAGCGCCTGAAGGCGTTCCTCGCCCAGATCGAGGAAGACCACGCCGACGCGTGAGCCCAGACCATTACCACACAAGGAGTAGGATCATGGATTTGCAGGAAATGAACGTCATCGTCACCGGTGCCGCCAGCGGCATGGGCAAGCACTTCACCCTCGCGCTCGCCCAAGATGGCGCCAACGTCATGGCGTGCGACGTCGACGAGGAGGGGCTCGCCGCCCTCGCCGAGGAAGCAGAAGGGACCGTCGAGACGCAGGTCTGCGACGTCAGCAAAGAGCACGACGTGGTCGCGCTGGTTCAAGCGACTGTCGACGCCTTCGGCTCGGCCAACGGCCTGGTCAACAACGCCGGCATCTTCCGCGACGCGCTCCTGGTCAAGAAGGATCGGGAGACCGGCGCGGTCACGAAGATGTCCATCGATGACTGGCAGTCGGTCATCGACGTCGACCTGACCGGACCGTTTCTGTGCACCCGCGAAGTCGCCGCACACCTGGTCGAGACCGGGGAGCAAGGCGTCATCGTCAATATCAGCTCGGTCAGCCGCCACGGAAACCGCGGCCAGGGCAACTATTCGGCCGCCAAGGCCGGCCTCATCGCCGACACGAAGTTGTGGGGCGAGGAGCTCAGCCGCTACGGCATCCGCGTAGGCGCGGTCGCCCCGGGCTTTATCGACACCCCGATCCTGCAGGGCATGCCCGAGCGCATGCTCGAGAAGATGGTCTCGGCCATCCCGTTGGGACGCGTCGGCAAGCCCGACGAGATCTACCAGGGCGTCAAGTTCATCTTCGAGTGCGATTACTTCACCGGGCGCTGCCTCGACATCGACGGTGGCGTGACTGTGTAACGCTCACTGCGTTCGCGTAGGTTGAGCGGTCAGCGGTTAAGCGGTTGGTTTGCCCGGGTTTCTGGGCCGGCCAGCCGCTTCTCTCATTGTGGGCACCACACAGCACCACTGGCATTTTCCGCCAGAGTTCCTACACTCGCCGCGACAGAAAACCGCTTAACCACTAGTGAGCGCCGCAGGCGCGAACGAAACCGCTTAACCTCACCGAGCGCAGCGAGCACGCCATGGCCAAAGAACAAACCATTCCCGTCGTCAACCTGGAAGACTACTCGAGCGAGGATCCCGAGATCCGGGCTGCGTTTGTCGAGGACTTCGGTGCCGGGCTGCAGAAGTTCGGCTTTGTCGCCGTCGAGAATCACGGCGTGCCCGGGGAGTTGATCGACCGAAACTACGATCTATTCGAGCAATTCTTCGCGCTCGACGAAGAGACGAAGAATCAATACGAGCAACCGGAGTCGGGTCGCCAGCGCGGCTACACCCCCTTCGGCGTGGAGAAAGCCAAGGACAAGGATGTCCCCGACCTCAAAGAGTTCTGGCATGTCGGCCAGGAGATCGAGCCCGGATCGGCGCTCGAAGGACGGCTGCCCAATAACGTATGGCCCGAGGAACTCCCGGAGCTGCGTCAGAATAACCTCGATCTCTTCGAGTCCATGGAGGCCAGCGCCATGCAGATGCTCGCCGCGATCTCGGAGTACCTGGCCGGAGACGCCGAGCGTATCCCGAGCAAGGCCACCAACGGCAATAGCGTACTGCGAATCATCCACTATCCGCCCACCGAGGGCATCATCGAGCCCGGTGCGATGCGCGCGGCCGAGCACGAAGACATCAACCTGATTACCTTGCTCCCGTCGGCGACGACCTCGGGGCTCGAGATCCTCACGCGCGACGGCGAGTGGCTGCCGGTGCCGGCGCTGGAGGGCCAGATGATCGTGGATACGGGCGATATGATGAAGCGGCTGACCAACGACGTGATGCCTGCCACGACCCACCGCGTCGTCAACCCGGACGGGAGCAACGAGGAGCGCTATTCGATGCCGTTCTTCGTCCACCCGCACCCGGACGCCTCGCTGGCGGTGCTGCCCGAATGTGTCGAAGAAGGTGAAGACGCAAAATACGAGCCGGTGACCGCCGACGAATTTCTCCAGCAACGCCTCAGAGAAATCGGCGTGGCGTGATCGCGCGACGCGGCGTCACGGTCTCGGGCCCGAACTGTCGAGGCTTGCGGCACGCTCGTCGTCACCGTACCTCGCCCAGAGACTCCTCGCTAATTCGGTGACCTCACGCGTGACGTCACCGAGGTTGTGCTCGGCCGCCAACGACGCCGCACGCTCGACCATCAAGGGAATATCACGCATCAACGCCTCAGATTGGGCCAGGTCGTCTCGCAACGCCGCGAGCGCTTTTCGCAGCCGCACAGGCTGCTCTTGCTCGGCGGCGATCACCATCTCCCCGGCATAGATAAAGCGCATGCGTGCCGTGGACCCGAGCTCGACGATCTGCGCGCGCAGGTCCTCGAGCCGCGTGTCTGCACCGGAGAAATCTCCGCGGAGCAAGTCGGCGTAAAACATGTTGATGCGCACGATGAGCACGGATGTCATCTTCTCGCGGGCCTCGAAGAGCTCGATCGCACGCTCGCACCAGACTCGGGACTCGGCGTACTGCTCCATCTCGCGATAAGCATCGCCCAGCAAGACATAAATGGTGCCTTCGGCGGCGCGGTGACCAAACGCCAACGCGTTGTCGAGCGCCTCCTCGGAGCGGGCAACAGCCTGCTCGGCCTGGCCTTGCTCCATCCACGTCCAACCGATGATGACACGGGTACGAAGCTCGATATTCACCAGGCCATGGCTGCGAGCGTGGTCGACGATGTCCTCGAGCAGCTCGCGAGCCTCGGCCGGTCGGGCCGACTGGAGCAATGTCGTCGCCCGATTCCCCACGACACGGGCGTAGACCTCCGGGCTGGCCTGCCGATCGACCAGCCGCTCGGCCTCCGTCAGGAGCTCCAGCGCTTCCTCGATACGCCCTGTGCGCCGATCCCACAGAGCACGATCCTGTAGCACCCGGACCAACTCCTCGTCATAGCCCTCTCGACGCGCGATGGTCTCGGCCTCTTCACGCAGACGCTCCTCGTCGTCGGGCCGTCCATCCTCGCTGGCCAGCACCGCCTCTTCGACGAGATTCTGGACATGACGCCGGTCGCTGCGAGCGAGTCCCAGAGCCTCGATGATCTCGCGGCGGCGCTCGACCAATTCGGACCAGGCTTCGTGTCCCATGTATCGAAATCGACGAGAAGCCGTGTGGAGCGGGTCGAGTGCGCGCTCCAGCTCTCCGGCTTCCAGGAGGTATTGCGCGCAGCGGCGGGCCGTGCGTCCGGAGCGGTCCGATTCGACCCTTGGCTCCAGCACCTGCGCGCAGGCGAGCTTCCACCGTGCCCATACGCCTTCTTCTCGGGCACTCTGTGCGACGTATTCCCAGAAGAGGCGGTGTGAGGCGCGCATGCCGCGCTCGGTCGCCCGAGTCAAACCAGCATCGGCGAGCGCCGAAGGCAGCGTTTGAGACCCGGCGACACCTGCGCGGCTCACAGCCAACTGCCACTCGCGCGCATCGACGTGCCGGCCGAGGGCGGCGGCGATTTGGAGCAGATGACGAAGCTCCTCGCGCCGGTCGGGATTGGACGTCAATCGATCGAATACATATTCGAGGCGACGCTCCCAGATCGACTCGAGAGAATCCGGCAGGTGGACGTCGGCGTCCGGGTCCAACTCGAAGACGCCGTCAGAGAGCCTTAGCGCGCCGCGCTCGACCCAGTGGTCGACCAGTTGATTTGCGAACAGCGGGTGTCCCTCGGAACGCTCGACGATCTGGTCCACCACCTCGGGATGGAATGACAACATGCTCTCGACAAGCGCGCGGAGTTCGAGGTGCGCCAGCGGCTCGAGCTCGAGAGAACTCACACAGGGTTGCTCCAGCAGATGGTGGAGGGTCTCGGACTCGGATGCACGCTGCTGCAGCTCTGAGTCGCGCATCGTCATCACGACCAGGCAAGAGGGTGCATCGTCGGTTCGTTCCGCCATAAAATTGACGAAATCGAGCGTCGCGTCGGCCCAATGGACATCATCGAACCACAAGACCAGCGGTCGCTCCTCCGAAATGGCCCTGAGGACGTCGAGCAGCGCCCGGTGTCGCTCGCCGGCGCTGTCGAAGCCGAGGGCATCGCGCTGGGCAGGGCTCTCGGGCTCGATGCCGAAGATATCGCCGAATCCGTAGGCGTGGGATACGCTTGTCTGGTCGCCGATCCCCAACTGACGAAAGCGCTCGATGAGCTTGCCGCGCGCCTGCTCCCAGGGCATGTCCCGCACGCGTAGGTACCGAGCGAGCATCGGACCCAGGCCGTGCGCTGCGTCGGGCACGCGGGCGTGCGACGCCGTGAGTGGAATCGCCGCCCCGGTCTCGTGGGCCCGTTCGGCCAGCCAGCGCGCCAGCCGCGACTTACCGCTGCCCGGCGCTCCGCGAAGTGCCAGCACGCGCGGCCGCCCCGTCTCACAGACCTCGCCCAGCATGGACCAGAGCTGGTCACGCTCCTCGAAACGACCGACCATCGGCAACTCGCGCAGCGAGAAGAGTTCGAGTCCGGCCTCCGACGGCGGCAGCGCCACCAGCTCCTCGCCACCCGCCCGCCAATCATCGGAAAACGGAGGGACGACCGAGCCCAAACCGGACGCAGGCGGCTCCTCCGGCTGCGCCCACTGCTCGTTCAGTCCGTGAATAGAAGCAGTCGACTGACGCACGGTTTCGTCGGAATCACGGGTGTTCGAAAGCAACCGGGTAGGCTCGGTGATCTCGGTCATCGTGGGCGTGTTCGCCCACGGCTCGGACGCTCCACCACCACCCCGGGGGCTCCCGGTGACGATGTCGTCCGCGTCGAGAGACCGCAGGGCGAACGCCGCGTCGGCCGCCCTGCGAAATCGCTGCTGCGGGTGTTTCTCGAGCGCTCGTCGCAGCCACGCTTCGAGGCCCGTAGGGACATCGTAGCGCGGCTGGAAACCCGGTGGCGACTCCTTGACCTGCGCGATCATGGTCTGCTCGTTGTCACCGGCGCGAAATGGCGACCGGCCACATACCGCGCACCACGCCAGACAGCCGAGCGCGTAGATATCGGTCCACGGCCCAAACCAGGTCAGCCGGTCGAGCACTTGCTCCGGGCTCATATACTCCGGCGTACCTCGGACGGTTTGTCGAGGGGCATGCACCGAGCTCGCCCGGTCGTCCAGGGTGGTCGCGATGCCGAAATCGACGAGCTTCACCCGCATCCCGGCCCCGTTGCCGGTGACCATGATGTTGGCGGGTTTGAGGTCTCGATGGATCACCTTTCGAGCGTGCGCGTGGGCGAGTGCCTCGAGCACACCGATCAGGAACCGTTGCAGGGATGGCCAATCCCACCGATCAAAGTGCTCCGTGCTCTGAGTGCCGTCGACCAACTCCATCGCCAACCACGGCGCACCTGGCTGCAGAAAGCCCGGGTCGACCTGCTCCTCCCGGGCGATCCCGAAGTCGTAGATAGTCGCGATGGACGGATGGTCGAGCCGAGCCAGCCACTGCACCTCTCGGACGAAGCGGCGCCTTCGATCTGGTAGACGCGCTCGCTCCCGCATGACCTTGATAGCCGCCTCCGTGCCGTCACGCCTGTGTTGGGCGCGGTAAATCGTACCCATGCCTCCGGAGGCGATCGGCTCGACGATGTCAAACGGTCCGCAGCGCATGCACGCCCTTCACTGTCAAATTATGCCACGAGTTGAAATTATTGTGTCTATTCTGACATAAATTAAGCCCCGTGGCAGCGCCACGGGGCGAAATACGGGGTTTTACCCGGCTTATTCGACCAGGTGCGCTTCAAAATTGATCTCCCCAACAGCGCTCAGCGCCTTGGAAACCGGGCAGTTCGCCGCCGCATCCGCGGCAATTTTGTCAAATTCATCTGACTCGATCCCCGGGACATTCGCGTGGGTCGACAACTCGATCTCGGTGATCTCGAAGTCGCCGTCGACCTCATCGATGGTGACATGGGCGTCGGTCTCGATGAACTCGGGCTGATAGCCGGCCTCGGTGAACCCGACCGACATCGCCATCGAGAGACAGCCCGCGTGAGCGGCGCCGATGAGCTCCTCGGGGTTCGTGCCGGACTCCTGCTGGAAGCGCGTCGCAAACGAGTAGTCGCCCTCCCAGCCGCTCTCGAGCTTCATCTTCCCTTCGCCATCTTTGATCGTTCCGGTCCAGCGTGCCTGTGCGTTTCTGGTTGGCATAATCGGTCTCCTTGCTTGTTGTCGGGTTGGTATCGCCCCAACGAATGTGATTACAGAATGGCGTTCCTCAACCCCGGAGATCACCGCGAGCACAGCAAAAGTCGACTGAAGCCGCATCCAGACAGCGCAGGCGCGATACTCAGAAGGGCTTGATTTCCGACGCCGTGGACACAACTTGAGCCAAGAGTCATCGAGTTTGTCACGCGGTCGAGGATGACTGAAGAAACTCCGAAAGAACAGGTCGACGAACAGGAAGCCGCCGGCCGGCAGACCGAGGGGCAGCTCGAGCGCACTCTCGGGCTGTCCCAGGCGTTGACCATCGGCGTCGGCACGATGATCGGGGCGGGCATCTTCATCTTCCCCGGCATCGCGGCCGGCGAAGCGGGCATCGCATCGGTCCTCTCGTTCGGGATCGGCGGTGTCATCTCGATCTTCGTCGCCCTGTGCGCCTCGGAGCTCGCCTCGGCCTACCCCAGGAGCGGCGGCACCTACTATTTTGTCTCCGACGGACTTGGAAAGCTGCCCGGCGCTGTCGTGGGGATCGGCCTGTGGTGGGGACTGGTCTTTGCCTCGGCGTTCTACCTGATGGGCTTCGGTCTCTACGTCAATCGGATCATGGATGCTCTCGGCTTCGCCACACAGATCAACCCGAAGACGCTCGGTGCCGCAGCAGGCATGACGCTCACCAGCATCAACGTGCTCGGGACGGAGAAGAGCGGTAAGCTGCAAAACGGCGTGGTCGGGATTCTCCTGGCGATCCTGGGGGTCTTTTTGAGCTACGGTCTACTCGACACGCTCGGCGTCTTTGGTCCGCTCGAGACCCCCGAGACGTTCGCTCCGTACGGGGCGCTGCCCGTCTTTCACACCGCAGCGCTGGTCTACACGTCGTACCTGGGGTTCGGCCAGATCGCGAATGTCGCCGGCGAGATCAAAGACCCCGCCAAGAACCTTCCGCGCTCGATGATCGGCAGCGTCGCGTTGGTGACCCTGCTCTATATGCTCACCGTCTTTGTCGGCACGAGCGCCCTCGGTCACGAGACCCTCGGTAACCTCGGTGAGACGGCCCTCGTGGAGGTCGGCCGCGAGTACTTCGACTCGGTCGGGGTCATCTTAATCCTGGCTGGCGGCCTCCTGGCGACCATCTCGAGCGCCAACGCGTCGATTCTGAGCTCCTCCCGGTCGGTCTACGCTCTGAGCGAAGACGGCGTGTTCCCGGAGCGTGCCGGCCGGGTCAACGAGAAGCTCGGCACGCCGGTCCTCTCGATCGTGGCGGCCGGCGCCCCCGTCATCGGCCTGGTCCTGCTCGGCGAGGTCGAGCTGCTCGCCGAGGTCGCCTCCTTTCTGCACCTGGTACTCTACGGGTTGATATGCGTGGTGGTACTCCGCCTGCGTGAGCGCGATCCGGAGGGCTACCAACCGACCTTCGAGACGCCTGGCTACCCGATTATCCCGATCCTCGGTGCGCTCTTGTCGTTCGGCCTGATTTACTTCATGAAGCCCACATCACAGCTCTACGGAGCCCTCGTCGTCGCTGCGGCGGCCGGCTGGTATGTCTTCAACTCGAGGTGGATGAAACATGACTGATCTACGCTTTTTCCAGCCATCGACCAGGGTCCTGCTCCCGGTCGAGTTGCCCGAGCACGACCCGATTTCACCCTGGCTGATCGACTTTCTGTCACCGCTGAACGTCGTGCTGGCCGGCCTCTATGTCGTCAAGGAGCAGACGTCGCCGGAGCAGGCGCGCGAGCAGTTCTCCGAGGACGCTCAAGCGGAGCTCGAGGAACTCACCGAGCAGTTCCGAGACAACGGCGTCGACGTGCGCAACGAGCTCGTCTTCACACCCGATGTCGTCGAGTCCGTCGACAGACTCAAGGACGATAACGAGATCGATGTCATCGTCACGGCCCGCCCCGTCGAGAGTGTCGAGAACGTGCTGGCGGTCTTCACCCCCGACATCGACTACGACCGGATCATCGACTGCGTGATCGATCTGCTGCGCCACGACGATGCCACGACCCAGCTCATGTACACCTGCGAAGAAGAAGAACAGCAAGAGGAGAAGTCCGTATTGCTCGACGGCGTCAAGAGTCGCCTCAGTGACGGCGGTATCGAGGAAGACCGCATCTCCACGAAGACGCTGGTGACCGACGAGCCCGAGGAGAAGATCGTGGAGGAGGCAAAAGACTTCGACGTCGTGATCATCGACGAAAACGAGGAGCGGCTGTACGACTCGCTGCTGACACGCTCTCCGTCGCACCTGTTCGTGGTCCGAAGCG
>JBNJFZ010000201.1:0-9448 GCA_051747295.1 Myxococcota bacterium | reverse complement strand
CTGAGGCGGAATGTCTCGGGTTATACGAAGAGGTCCGATGCTTCGAAGGAGAGTCCCAGCGAGTCGAGCGTCACCTCGTCGTCGCCGCTCAGGATGTGGACGCGCTCATAGACGCCGGACTCGGGATGCTCGTAGCACTCGACGGCCTGGTCCTGGAGGTCGAGCAACCACACGCTCGGGATACCGTGCTCGGCGTAGAGCGGTACTTTGGTCGAGCGATCGTATTCTAGGGAGGTATCCGCGACCTCGACGACGAGAAATACGTCGTCGGGCCCGGGATGTGCCGAAGCGTAGTAATCGTCTCGAGGTCGCAACAAAGCCACATCTGGTTCCGGCTCAGAGAATCGGCTGAGGCGAACTGGATTCTGAATCTGCACGAGCGCATTGCGCGACAAATTCTGGGCAAACAACATGTTTAGTTTGCTCACATGCGCGGCGTGCTGACTTCCGATCGGAGCCATCTCAATAATCTCCCCGTCCACAAGTTCGACCCTATCATCGCGGCTGAGTATCCCCGCCTCGGCGAGCAAATAATACTCCTCGACGGTGAATCGCCGCCTCGCTGGCTTTTTGTCGATCGGCTCGGCTGTCATCTTCCACGCTCCTCTCGGCAGCACCATTGCCACACCAACAAGATAGCCTCGCCCAGCCCGCTCGGCAAACTCACGCCGGAATAAACCCGTCGCGCTTCCATTCTCTGCGATGGGCACATAGACTCCTCCCCGTTAAAACGTCTGACGCACCCCATCCGATAGAATAGTTCGATATGAGCCAAGCCCCAAAGCAGTTCGACCAGTTCTCTGGCACGTCCGATTACATCACCAGCCCGGAGCTTCGCGACGTGGTCAACGTCTCGATCGCCCTGGAGAAGCCGCTGCTCATCCGCGGTGAGCCCGGCACCGGCAAGACGCTGCTCGCCGACGCGGTCGCCCGCGACCTGGACAAGCCGCTGATCCGCTGGAATATCAAGTCGACGACCAAGGCCGACGAAGGCCTGTACGTCTACGACACCGTCCAGCGGCTCAACGACAGTCGCTTCGGCGACGGCGACGTCCGCGATATCGAGCAGTACATCAAGCTCGGCCCGATGGGCGAAGCGTTCGCCAGCGAGGAACGCGCGGTCCTGCTGATCGACGAGATCGACAAGGCCGACATGGAGTTCCCGAACGACTTGCTCCACGAACTCGACCAGATGAACTTCTACATCCCGGAGACGCAGCGCACCGTCGCGGCGAACTTCCGGCCGATTGTCATCATCACGTCGAACGCCGAAAAAGAGCTGCCCGACGCGTTCCTGCGCCGGTGCATCTTCCACTACATCGACTTCCCCGAGCGGCAATTGATGGCCGACATCGTCGACGTCCACCATCCCAACCTCGACGACGAACTGCTATCGCAGGCGCTCGTGAAGTTCTACTGGCTGCGCAACCAGCCGGAAGTCCGCAAGAAGCCGTCGACCAGCGAGCTCATCGACTGGATCGGAGCGCTCCGCCGCGCGGGCATCAGCGCGGAGCAACTCGACAACGAGCTGCCGTTCATGGGCGTGCTGCTCAAGCGTGAGCGCGACCTCGCTAAGCTCGGCTAGTTTTTGGGCTCCTGACCCGCACACATCATGTTCATCGACTTTTTCTACTACCTGCGCGGCGTCGGACTCCCGGTCAGCACGACCGAGTTCCTGGCGCTGCTCGACGCGCTCTCCAAGGGGCTGGCGAAGTCCAGCCTGAACCACTTTTACGTGGTCGCGCGCGCCGTACTGGTCAAGCGGCCGGAGCACTACGACCTCTACGACCAGGCGTTCGCCTCGTACTTCAAGGACGCCGAGTTTAGCCCCGAGGTCAAACAGCAGCTCTTCGATGAACTCCTCGAGTGGCTCGAGGACCCGATTCTGCCCCGCGAGTTGACCGACGAGGAGCGCGCGGCGCTCGAACGCCTCGACCTCGAGGAATTGCGCGAGCAGTTCGAGGAGCGCCTCCAGGAACAAGACGAGCGCCACGACGGCGGCGATCACTGGATCGGCACCGGCGGCACCAGCCCGTTTGGCCACGGCGGCGAGCACCCCAGTGGCGTGCGCGTGGGCGGCTCGGGCGGCAATCGCAGCGCGCTGCAGGTCGCGAGCGAGCGGCGCTTCCAGAACTTGCGAAAGGACATCACGCTCGACGTGCGCGATATCGGCATGGCGCTGCGCCGGCTGCGCGAGCTAACGCGGGACGGCGTTCAGGAGGAACTCGACCTCGACGCCACCATCGACAAGACCGCAAAGAACGCCGGCGACATCGAGCTGGTCTTCCACCCGCCCCGCGAAAATAACGTCAAGCTGCTCCTGCTCTGCGACGTCGGCGGCTCGATGAACCCGTACACTCGCCTGACCTCGCGGCTATTTTCGGCAGCACACCAGGCCAGCCACTTCAAGAATTTCGAGAGCTACTACTTCCACAACTGCCCGTACGAAACGCTCTATTCGGACATGGCGCGCGAGGAAGGCGAGCCGACCGAGGAGATCTTCCGAAACCTCGACAGCTCGTGGCGCTGCATCGTCGTCGGCGACGCCGCCATGGCCCCGACCGAGCTCACCCACGCCGGCGGCGCGGTCGACTACTGGCACTACAACGACAAACCTGGCATCTACTACCTGAACAAGCTCGAGGAGACGATTCCCCGCACGGTCTGGCTCAACCCTGACCCACCCAAATGGTGGGGGAGCTGGTCGACCCGCAAAATCCAATCGCTCTTCGACATGTTCCCCTTCACGATGGAGGGCCTCGAAGACGCGGTCCGACAACTCCGGCGCAAGCGGTAGGCGAGCGCGTCCGCGCTCGCCGGGATTGGGGACTGGGGACTGGGGATTGGGAACCGCTCGCACCGGGAGGTAGCGATGGGGTGCGTCGGACCCGCGTCACGAAGGGCTAGCGGGGGAGACGCGCCCCATCGCCACCTCCCAAGCGTTCGCATTTTCACGGACCTTTGCCGACTCGCAGACACAACGCGAAACTGATAAGTTGTCGAAAACAGCCACAACCCCCGACCATCATGCGCCGCCTGCTCGCCGCCATCATCTTCGCATCGTTCTCGCTGCTGGCATCGACCGCCACAGCTCATGGCATCTACGGCCACATGCACGTAACCGGATGGGCCGTCGAGAACATGCCCGATAACGAACTCAAGGAGTTCTTGTCCGAGCCTGAGGTCTTCGAGGCACTGCTCTACGGCGCAGCATTCACGGATTCGGGCTACTGGATCCGCTCGGGCTCCTATGAGGACCGCGCTCGCGCCTACGCCGAATACAATCATTGGCCGCCCTTCGTGTACAACGCCATCGAGTGGCTGCGCACCAACGACCCGCCGCCGCTCGACTCGTTGGAGTCCAGAAAACGCGTCGCCTTCGTCATGGGGATCGCCGCTCACGGGCTGCAGGACGAGGTCTTCGACTCGCTCTTTCTCTACCAGGTGCAGGAGCACGACAATGCCGGCCAAGACGAGGCCGACCGCGGCACCGACGGCTTCATGTTCCTCGACGACCATGTCCGCATGCGACCGACCGAATTCCTCCCGCTGGACATGCTCCTGGAGCTCTACGGCGACATCGACGAGGACGTCGACGAAGAAACAATCGGGGAGGCCACACACGCGATGAGCGCCTACCTCGACGAGGACCTCGGTCCGGCCATCGGGCGATCGCTGGGTGAAGACGCCGAAGACACGATTCCGTGGTCGCGCCAACACTATTTGGACCCGAATATCCCCGGCAGCCTGCGCGCCGAGATCATCCCGACCATGCACCATCTGGAAGCGGTCTGGGAGCGCATCCACGGCCGATGGAGCGCCGACGACCTCGTCATCCACACCTACCCGGCCACCCCACGCCGACTGCTATCACACGACCACAGCTCGCCCGACTCGTGGGTGACCTTCATCTTCGGCAAAGGCGTGGAGTACGGTGGCGCGACCGGCTCGCTGATCGATGCCGACGGTGCCGACGCGCCTTACAACCGCGACGACACCCGCTGGGGCGGGCCGGGCAGCTGGACACGGCTCGCCACCCTCAAGCCGACCCTGGACCTCATCCCGGGCGGCTACTACACCGCGGGCCTGTCGGGCGATGTGCAGACCATCGGCGGCGAGAGCGTGACACTCGACCATCAATTCGAGTTTCAGGTCGGGTGCGCGGAGGCGAATACCGACGACTGCCCGGAGCTGGTTATCGAGCCGCCGACCATCGACGACCCGGATACGGACGATGCCGGTGGCGACACCGAGACGTCCGACGCGGGCAGTGACGCGTTGGACGCAGAAGATGCATCCTTAGACGCGGACACCACCGATCCGCCGCCGAACTCCGGTGATGACACGGGCGGCTGCACCACGACTGGCGACCGGCCCGCCCCGCTCGCCGCAGCCGTACTTGTGCTCTGGTTTCTCTGGCGTCGTCACCGTCCACAATCGAGCTGATGCCTCCTGACCTAGAACACGACGGGCTCGCGTCCGCACTTATCGAGCCGCGCCGGAACGCAACCGGTCCCCGCCGTAGACCGGCCACGGCGAATCAGCCAGTCCCGTCGAGTCCGACTCGAGCGCGAAGAACGTAGCTTCGGAGAACGCATCCCGCCCGACGGAGACATAGACCGTGCCATCGGGGCCGACGAGCGGCGCGGTGTTGGCGTTCCCCGGCGTTTGGAACTCCCAGAGTATCTCCCCGGTGTTGCCGTCGAGCGCGTAGAAGACAGCCTCTTCATCGACGCCCGTGCGTCCTACGTAGACCGTTCCATCATCGCCGATTGCGAAACCCGCGGGTCCAAAGTCGTAGGTACTTGTCTCGAACGTCCACGCGATCTGTGGCTCGCCATCCGTAGTGACCTTTGCGACTCCACCCTGCACATTTGAATCGTCGGCCCCGACGTATACGCTTCCATCCCCGGCGATGACCGGGCTGGACGGGGTGCGGTAACCCACTTCAATACTCCACGTCGGGCTCGGATTCTCGGGGTCGATCTCAGCCGCATCGAACGCGTACAAACGGCCGTCGTTGGAGCCGATGTAGACGGAACCGTCTTCAGCGATGGCAGCACGTGAGAACACTTCGTCGCCCGTCTCGAACCTCCACTCGAGCGATCCCTGCTCGCTGTCGAGTGCATAGACGTAATTTCCGCCGCCGAAGTAGAGCGTGCCGTCTGCGCCGATGACCGGCGCCGAGGATACGCCCCCCTCCACTTCGTATTCCCACTCGAGCGCCGGCGCGTCCGCACCGCTGGGATCGACGGCGTATATCTTGTCGGCCCGGAGATCTTCCGCCGCGCCCACATAGATCATTCCGTCCGGTCCAATTACAGGATCCGTCCAGCTGCTCTCATCTGCGGTGAACTCCCAGAGGCGCGAGCCGTCGTCGCTGTCGAACGCAGTCAGGTCGGGAGCGTCACTGGCATAGATCACGCCATCCTCCGACATTGCGAGCCCACCGGTAATTGGTTCCTCGAGCTCGACCATCCACTGCGTATCGCCTGTCTGCGAGTCAATGCTGTACAGGGCGCCGCCCTCGAAGTTCGTATGCGCGGCGCCGAGGTAGATATTACCCTCGTCGTCCAACACCGGGTTGCTCAGGCTGAATTCGCCGTTGTCCAGACTCCAGAGTATCCGGCCGTCGCCATTGCCGTCGTCCGGGCCAGGCGTTCCACAGGAGACCAACATACCTGACACGATCAGTGCCAGAATGAACAAACTCCACCTTCTACACATCGTCATCGCGTGCCTCATGTACTGCTTACCCTCTGAATATCAGGAATTTTGTGACTGGAATCCACTATGCGGGCTATGCCGCAATCGTTTCAACTCGCGAGCACGTTTCATCCAGTTTCACCATCTCCACCGTAACGTCCTGGTAATGAAACACTTTCGCTCGATACCCACACAGACGGACGTTGAGAGCCGCTGGCATCGGACTTGCTTTTGTGTCTAGACTGCGAAACGTCTCGCGTCTGGGGGCGTGGTGACGCACGGATCACACGCAAGATGAGCGACTTTCTCGCAGGAGAGTAGTAGATGTCCCGCACACCCAGTTCTGATGCCCGCGACACGACGCTACCGGGCACCCCCGACGATGATTCAGAGCCAGATCACACCGACACTGACAGAGACACGAGCGCTTTCCCTCTACTCGGTTCTCTGAGCCCGAATGAATGGCGAGAGCTCCCGCAACCCGAGCGAGGCTCGCTCGGAGATGAGATCACCGATTCTTGTGCAGGCTTCCCGAGCAATAGCTCCGAGGTTTCGAGCGAATCTGACGAGCACTATGGTCCACGCGAGTCGCTGCTCGTCGCGGACGCACCGTGTCAGTGGCTGATGCTCATCGACTCGTGTCGCGGCACCTACGAGTTGGACTTTCGCGACCCATCCGGCGACTCGCTCATGCGAGCGTACGTGCTCGATGGACGAATCTGCGCCGGGATGTCGCGTGACGGCACGCCGTACGTGGACGCTACACTGCGAGCCGAAGATCCCGACTTCGCAGAAGCGTACCTGCAATACTGCCACCGGCGCTCGACCGCAGGTGCGGAGGAGCCCGCTTCGGCGGTCGTCGACATAGACGTCCTCGAACCGAATCCCCATCAGCGTCACCTCTTCGCCCGTCAGATCATTGATTTATTTCGACGGGGTGCCGGTCAAGTCATCACGCGTCGCCGGGTTAGCTGTGACGGTGTCCACGTCACATCGCCTCTGACATTTTCCCCCGTCGAGCTAGCCCTCACGGCCCCGATGGCACCTCCGGATCCGGTGCTCGCTCGATTTCGTCGTGACTTCGAGCAACAATCCTCCATCCCCGCCATCTCTCGATGGACGTTCGAGCTACAAGAGGGCCAGGGCGCCTCGTGTCGGCTCGTCGATACTGACGCGCCCGGGATGCGCACGCTCGCCGATATGTCCTCAGCTATCTCGCGCCTCGAGAGACTCGCCAAGGCCTCGCGCACCATCTCACACGCCCACGCCGAGGACATCTCACATGCCATGGGATTCGAGGGCGAGCACGTCTGGATCTTCGTGCAGCACGGCGACCAGGCGCTTGTCCAATCCCACCAGCGCGAGCACGCCGGTCCTGCCCATTACCTCACCACGCGACTGCTCTCCCAGGCGGATGTATAGACGATTGCGACATCCGCATCGGATTTCTCGGCGACACTAAAACCGGCCCTGAGAAGCTTTCTAAGAGGGGTGGGCCGTTTAGAATGGCGCCACGGGCCGATTTCACCACCAGCGCCATTCCGAGCTTGTACTTACACGTGCGAAGATCGTAATTACAGTTATTCGCGTAACGCAGCGAGCACGATCCACCGCCTGGCAACGCAGCCCAAATGGCAAAAGAAGAACAACGAATCTCGGCGGCCTCGTCCGTCTTCCGATGGGTACTGCTACTCGTCGTCGCAATCCTCTTCATAAGCGCCGTCCAGCTAATGAAGCTATCGGCCCACGAGCTCCAGCCCGCCCTGAAAGACACTCTGCGTCACGTCATCGATGGGGATCCCTCGGCACTCGGGGCGAGTTGGCTCAGTGCATATGTCATGGTCAGCGGCTCGGTAGTCGCCGCGATCTCTCTGACTTTCTTCGAATCGACCCTCATCACGGGTTCCGAGTTGGTGATGATGATCTTCGGCTCGCGCTTCGGCGCCGCCGGTATCATCGTCCTGGTAGGCTTGCTCGACGCTGCGCACGAGCACGAAGTATCGATCGAAGACGGTTCGTCGATGGGTTTTTTGACTTTCCTCGCCGCGTTTGCCATCGGGATACCGGCTGGCATACTCACGTGGGGATGGGCGACCCTCGATTTGAGCGTCGTCGCCGCATCCGCACATACTCCGACGATGGATGCCCCAGAGCCAGGTCCGTTCCAACATGTCAGCGGCCTCCTCATCGATTATATCGGCGCGCCGGCAGCGTTTGTCATCGCGGTCGTCCTGCTTGTAGCGGCTCTCCGCCTCTTCGCGCGAGCGCTGTCCAAATTCGACATCACCGCCATCACCAATCGACTCTCGACGGTGCTCGCAAACCGCTGGTGGGCGGCAACCCTCGGGCTCGGGCTGACCCTGCTCACCACCAGCGTGGCGTTCTCGGTCGCTGCCCTAGTACCGCTCTTCAATCGACGCGTACTCGACCGAGAACAGATGCTCCCCTACATCATCGGGGCCAACGTGGGCACCCTGGGCGATACCCTGCTTATCTCCGTGCTCCTCGGACGTCCGGAGGGCGTCGAGCTGACGGTGATCTCTATCCTCGCTCTGGTGGTGGTCAGCATCGCGACACTTCTGACATACGGGCGCTTCCGAGCTTTCATCTTCAGCCTCGAGACTCGACTCACCGAGAATCGGCGCGCCGCTTTAACGGCGATCGCTGTTCTCGTGTTGAGTCCGGCCGCCCTCCTCGCAACCGCGTGGTTATAGATAGTTCCGGCCCGGAACCTCCGGGCTCGCGGATGCTCGAAGGCGTGGGTGCCGTGCGCTACTGCAACTTCACGACCGGTCCGTTCGTCGAGCCGATCACCGTCTGGGACGAGCCTCATCGCCTGGCGTTCGACGTATCGGAGCACCCGCCGGCGATGCGCGAGACGTCGCTCTACGAACATCTCGACGCCCCTCATGTCGACGGCTACTTCGTCTCCGAGCGCGGTCAATTCCTGCTGGAGGAACTCCCGGGTGGTAAAACTCGATTGACCGGCACGACGTGGTACCGCCACGAGGTCTGGCCGGTCGCGTACCGGAAGGTATTCTCCGACGAGATCATCCACCGCATCCACCTGCGCGTCCTGAACCACATCGCGGCACAAGCCGCACCCTGAGCAAGAACGAAACAAGAACAAAAGAAGGAGAGCGGGCCACACCAATGACCCGCTCCCCTACATCTCCTGCTCCCCCAATCCCCCCTAATAGGCCACTCCCATCGATGACGCTTCCGACTTCATGTCGTCCTCGACCACGCTGTCGAGGTTGTTCTTCTTCTCCGCGCTACGCGCACGGCGCCGGGTCGACGTGCTCGCCGCCTTCATCTTGTGCTTCTTGACGACTTCGTCGGCGCCCTTCTTCCATTCCTCGTCGGATATTTCACCCTCGGCCTCGTAGGTCTTCCCGTCGTGGTAGACCACCGACTTCTTGGAGCCATCCTCTTCCTCGACCACGGCGAAATAAGTGAGCGCCTCGAAATTGCCGCCGGCGCGCTTTGCAATCATCGCGAATTGCGCCTTGCCACCGTCAGCCTCGATACCGCTGCCGCCGATGGCGTTGATCTTGATGCCGTTTTGCTGCGCCTTCGAGATCGCCGTCTCCAGGGTATTGTCGCTGTAGCTCTTGGCCGGCGCGTCACCGACCAGGTAAACCTTCTTGGCCACGCCCTTACTCTTATCCCAGTCCATATCCAACGCGGTGTGCAGCCCCTTGCCCACGTGCTCGGGGTTGTCACCGCCGCCCATGGCGCG
>JBNJFZ010000200.1:0-9735 GCA_051747295.1 Myxococcota bacterium | reverse complement strand
CAAAACCCCTGAAACCCACACTTCTGTTCCGGTCCGCTGCATTCGGACGCGTCATCGCACGTCTGGTAGTTATTCGGACCCGAGGTCACGAGTGCGGCAATCGAACCGTCGGGCGACACGGCGGTGGGCACGTTCTGGCCGTAGTAGCTGCCGCCGATCTCTTGATAATTCTCCGAGTTGATCTGGAAGACTTTCTGAGAGGCACCGCTGGCGTCGCCCATATAGATATCCAGGTTTTGAGCGGTCGCGGGAACCGGGTCGTAGATCAGGCTTACGTTCGCATCGGTGTCCACATGCCATCCCCCGTCCTCGATCACGCCCAACTCGGTCTCGTCACTCCCATCGGCCGGCTGATAATACGCTGAATCGCCTCGCTTGTAGGTGATGGTGTTTCCGATGACTTTTACGCTCGTCACACCCCGCGCCACTTCAGTGGCCGAAGAATCGTCACCCTGCGGCTCGAAGCTTGCGTTGAGCGGAATCTTGAAGATATCTCCCGACCCTGCGGGGCCCGAAACGGTGGGCTTTTGATAGATGACATGGCTCGCGTCGCGGTTGATCCAGCAACCGCTGGAACAGTCGACTCCGCCGAGATCGATCGAGGTTTCCGTCTCGTCTGCCGTCGACCAGACTCGAATCTCTCGATTGTCGCCGTCAACCGAGTCAGCGAGCACGTAGCTGATGAAGTAGTCCTCCTCCATCACCATCGTCTCACCGTCGGACTCTCCGTCCTGGTTGGTCGTGTCGCCCGCGTCGGCGCCCCCGTTGTTTCCGGCGGCCTCGACGCAGACCTTTCCATCACCATCGTCGCGGCACCGCAGGCCTTCCTTGCAATCCGCGTCGACTTCGCAGGAATCGCCGGCACCGCCACCGTCATCCCCCGAGCATCCCGGCGCCGCGCCCAGCGCAAACGCCATCAACCCACAAGCGGCCAGCCATGTCTTCAGCCTTCTTCGGCCGTGTATCGCTATCGAATGATGCATCTTTGAATCCCAACTTTGGGTAGTGTTACAAATGTGTTGTTAGAAAGCCCTATACCGAACCGACTATAGAAATCAGGGGGGCCCGAATCAAGCTTTTCGACGCGCCAGACGGCCCCTGGGGCACTATTTCTTGGCCTGCTGCCAGATTGCTTCCATCTCTTCGAGGGTCATTTCCTCCACGTCACGGCCCTGCGCGGCTGCCGAGGACTCTATGGAGGCAAAACGCTCCCGAAACTTTCGATTCGTTCGGGCCATCGCGTCCTCTGCGTCGATGTCGAGCTTACGTGCGACGTTTGCGACTGCGAACAAGACGTCTCCGATCTCATCCTCCAATCGGTCGGCCGACTCCGCGCTCACCCGGGACGAGCTCCCCTCCAACTCGGCTCGCAACTCAGACACCTCCTCTTCGACCTTCTCGAGAGCTTGCAGCGCCGTTGCCCAGTCGAAGCCCACGCTCGCCGCGCGCGCCCCCAGTTTTTGACCCTCTCGCAGGGCTGTACCCCCGGATCTCACCTCGTCCAACATAGATCGCGACATCTGTCGGTGCCTCATGAACTCAAAAAGGAAAGGTTTCACCTTGAACGACTGCGAATTGCCACATTAGAATGGCGGCGGCTCATCCTTTCGGAGGAAACCTCACCTCTTCCCGTCGCAGCAGGCTCAGTGCTTCATGAAATCCTGTAGGACAAAGCCGGGCAACTGGCGAGCGTCGCTTGTTACAACACTGCTCACTTCGGTTGCATGTTTGCTCTGCCTGGGTCTGCCTTCACAAGTGCACGCCCAGGACGGTGCGACGGAGCCTCTCGATGCCGACATGGAAGACATGTTGGAGAAGATGGAGCGACCCGACACGAGCTTCGAGAAGGCACCCATTGCCAAATCGAACGTGGCCCGGGTCAACCTGGACGTCCACTGGCGACTGTGGAAGCGCGTCCTCTCGAAAAACGAAGCGGGCGTCCAGGAAGTCAAAGCACTTCGCGACGATGCCACCAGTCTTGGGATTCCGAACCTGCCAGACTACGCGACATCGGTCTATGCGCTAGCCCGAACCAAGGCCGACCAGGGCGAGTTGGCTCCCGAACAGGCATCTCGCCTCTTCGAGGTCTCCGAGGAACTCGCCCCGGACCTGCCCTATCCATCGTTGGCCTATAGTTCGTATCTGATCGACCACCAGATCGGACGGCTCCCGGCAATCGTCGGAAACTACACCGAGGGCATCAAAAAAGGCTGGGCCTGGCTGGACTCGCGAACTTCCTGGGAACTCAAATTCATCACCCTCGGGCTGGTCGCCCTCCTCGGCTCACTGATCTTCTTCTTGCTCGGCCAGATGATCCGGTATTTCGGTATCATCGCCTACGATGGGGCGCGACTTCTACCCAAAGGCTTCTCGAGCAACCAGACCGTCGTGCTGGTGCTGGCGGTGATCGTCGTGCCAGGGCTCCTACTGCAGTCGCCGTTTTTGTCACTGGTGATCCTCCTGGCGTTGCTCGGCGTGGTCCAGCAGATCAACGAGCGGATAATCACCGTGCTGCTCTTCGGCGCACTTGCGGCACTGCCTACCATCGAGGCCTACACGTCGAACCTGATCACCTGGCCGGGAAGCGAGTCGCAGCAGCTGATGCACGCGCAGTATCTCGGCTGCGAGAAGGCATGCAGCCAGGAGCTCGAGGCCACCTGGCTCAGCGAAAAGACAGACGACCCGATGTACACCTACACCCTCGCCCTCGCGGAGTATCGCAAGGGAGACGAGCAGAGCCTAGAGCGTGTCATCGAGCTGCTGGAGTCGCGCGACACCTGGCCGGAGTCGATGCGCACCGAGGCACTGAACCTGTGGGGGGCGACGCTGATCGCCCAGGCAGATCCCGCCGCTTCACTCGAGAAGCTGGAGCGTGCCCACACCAAGACCAACCGCTCCGCCGCACCCGTCTTCAATATGATGCGCGCCCATCAGATGCTGGAGGATGCATCTTCAGCCTCGAGCGCACTCGATCAGGCGATGGCGCTGGATATCGACCGTGTCCGCCGTCATATGCGTATCGACCGCCGGGACATCAACAGCTCGCTGATGGTAGGAGCCCTTAGCGGCCCGGCCTTCATGCAATATCACCGAGGCCACCCGCCGGAGCAGGTCAAAGCGCTCCAGCCGATCTGGCAGGTGGTCGCGGGCCCGAACGTCCCCTTTGCTTACACGCTCTACCTCGGCCTCGGCGGTATCCTGCTGACGCTGCTGACCCTTCCGTTATATCTGACGAATCGCCCGAGTACGCCCTGCCCCAAGTGCGGGCTGGCGCGCGATCCTAACGACGCGGAGAAGACCGGCGACCACCGCTATTGTCTGCCCTGTTATCGAACGTTCGTCTCGGGTGCGAAGCTCGACTACGACGCACGCGTCCACAATGAGCGCGTGCTCGGACGCCGTGAGCGGTTCCAGGATGCCTTGCGCCGCATTCTCTCGATCCTGATGCCTGGAACCGGCCACATCGAGGCCGGCCACGGACTCGGGGGCTTCATTATCTCCTTTTTGATGCTCTTCGGGGTGCTCATCCTGCTTCGCCCCCTCGGCCTCTGGCGGCCGGCATATGAATTGTTCCACCAGAACTGGGGCGGGCAGATGGGCATCGCAGTACTGCTGATCAGTATTGGCGGCGTGTTCGCCCTGTCCGCCGCTGCGCGGGGTGTCACACCCACCGAAGCTCGCTCCAAGTCCACCTCTCGCGCCGACCGGGAGACGCAACAATGACGACTCCAGATCAGCACCAGGAAGAACCCAAGAAGAGCAAAGCCCGGGGCCTGGGCGCGGTGGTCCTGCACCACACGGTGACCGCGTTTATGCTCGCCTTGATGATCGCTATCGGCGTCTGGTCCTACCTGACGTTTCGAGAGACGAGCTTCTTTCAGTCCGCTGACGAGTCCGCCACCTCGCGTGTGACCTCCTTCGCGGCCGTCGCGCAAAAAGAGCGGATCGAGTCAGCCCTTCACGTCCACTTTCGCCTGCACGACGAGTACCCCGCCTCTCTGAACATTCTCGTCGAGCGCGGATTGTTGCTCGAGTCTGATCTGTATTACCCTGCGAGCACATTCGAGTATGAGTACGAACGCGTAGGGGACAGCTTCACCCTCAAGCTCGTGAGCTGATTCCCCTCGCGCCGGCCTCGATGCCTTCGTTGCATCGAGGGTTATGCACCCTTTCGAGGTACAGCACTTGTCAGAAACCCATCAGCGCGTTCTCGAGTTCGAAGAAAGTGACGTCGCCCGATTCATCTACGGACGGCGCGATGCCAACCTCAAGATCATCGAGGAGAAACTCGAAGTCGACATTGGGGCTCGGAGCAATCAGGCCACCATCTCGGGTGCTCCTCCGGATGTCGACGTCGCTGCGAACGTCCTCGAGCAGATCTATAAGCTCGGCAAAAAGGGCATGCCGATCAACGAAAGCGACGTCGGTCGCGCGGTCGACATCCTCTCCCAGCACCCGGACGCGTCCCTGGACGATATCTTCGGCGACGCGGTCTTCGTGTCGTCACAGAACAACGTCATCTCGCCAAAGGGCCTGAACCAGAAGCGGTATGTCGATGCCATTCGGCGCAGCGATATCGTCTTCGGTATCGGTCCTGCCGGTACCGGCAAGACCTACCTGGCGATGGCCATGGCGCTCAACGCGTTCTTCGACAAGCGCCTCAAACGCATCATCCTGGTCCGCCCTGCCGTCGAGGCCGGCGAGAAGCTCGGCTTCCTCCCCGGAGACCTCGTCGAAAAGGTCAACCCTTACCTGCGACCCCTGCACGACGCGATCCGGGACATGGTGGAGAGCGATCGGGCTGCGCGAATGATGGAGTCCGGCGCCGTCGAGGTCGCCCCGCTCGCCTTCATGCGCGGGCGCACCCTGAACGACGCTTTCATCATTCTGGACGAGGCTCAAAACACCACCCCGGAACAGATGAAAATGTTCCTGACGCGCATCGGATTCGGCTCGAAAGCAGTCATCACCGGTGACATCACCCAGATCGACCTCCCGTCGCGTCAAAAGAGCGGACTGGTGCAAGCAAAGCGAATCCTCGCCGATATCGACGGCATCGACTTCGTCGAATTCTCCGAAATCGACGTCGTGCGCCACTCGTTGGTGCAACAGATTATCCGCGCCTACGATCGGGCGGAATCCAGCTGAGACCTGTTGCACTTGTGCGATTTCCGTTAACCTCACCTGTAGCTGAATGCTCGGGCCGCGCCCTCGCGAGTTTTGCTTTCACGAAATGCGATTGCGTGTCCGGGTGTTCGTGTGGGACAGGCTGACAGTTCACATCGCCTGTTCCATTGGTCTTTGAGTCGTCGAATATGGGTCGGCGTCCATTCTAGAGATCGGTACTTACTTCATGGCCAAAGGCACGCAATCCTCAAAAAGCGTGTTCTCACCGTCGTCTTCGGCAAAAGAGTCGCGCATCGAGCGCGCAATGGAGTACCCGCTCGTCCAATTTCTGGCGTTTGCGGCCTTCGTATCGGTGCTCGTGGCGATTCTTACCACCGGTTTCGACCTTCAGGGCCCCGGAATCGATGAATCCTCGGTGGGAGAGTTAGCGCCGAGCGACGTCCGTGCAAGCCGTGGGTTTACCTATACCGAGCCGGATGTCGCCGCGACGCGCACGCGCAAAGACGAAGTCGCGAGCGCCGTGCCACCGGTGTTCGACTGGCAGGAAGGCATCGCCCAGGACAAACGAGACAGCGTCAGCCGTGCTTTTGCGTCGATGCGCGAAGCACTCGCTGACCGCGCACGCTCATACCTGTCAGATACCCGTCCGTACCGGCTCGAGCAGATTCAATCCACGGATGATGGCCGCGACAAAACCGTTCAACTACTGGATGCCGTCCCCGAGCAGCGTATCGTGAGGTGGACGCGAGAACTACGCGAGACACAATTCGATCCTTATTTCGACCAATACCTCGCCGACGCGACTGTCGTCGACCTGGCGCGAAACGGGTTTTCGAGCAATGCCGAGAATGTGCTCGCCAACCTCATCGGCCAGATCATGAGCCGCATGATCGTGTCTGATATGCGCGCGCTGGGCCAGGATATCGAGCGCGGGATCTACTTGCGGAGGCTCCGGGGCGAAAAAGTCCTGGTCGAATATCACGTCACCTCGCTCCAGGACCGATTTATCCCGGTGAGCGACGTCGATGAATACGCACGCGAGCTCGCCTCGCGTCAGCTCGCATCGGTCCAGGACCCCCAGCTACGCGAGCCGATTATCTCCGCGGCGATTTCCCTGGCGGAAGCCAATACCTTCTACAACGAAGACCAGACCATCGCGAAGCGCAACGCGGCGCGAGAGGCTGTACCGAACGTCATCAACCGTCAGGACATCGCCAAGGGCGAGGTGATCGTGGAGAAAGACCACGTCATCACGGAGCGCCACTATCGCGTCGTTCAAGAGATGCTCGAAGAAGACGAGTATCTCAACCGCACCCAGGTCGTCTCTGGTATCGCTCTGGTGGTCTTACTCCTGATCGTGACCTTCTTCGTCTTCGGACGTGAGAATATCCGTAACTTTCGCCTTCGCCAAAAAGACATCGTCTTCATGGCGTCCAGCCTGTTGCTGATGCTGCTGCTCACCCAGGTACTCGCGGCGATGGCGGTCGGTGTCGCCGAGCAGTTCCCGGGACCCGCATTTTACCTGTTCTTCGGGATACCTGTGGCCGCGGGGGGAATGCTGATTCGCCTCGTGCTCGACAACGAACACGCCGTCGTCTTCGCGGTGGTGTACTCCATTCTGGCCGGCATTATCGCCGATCAGACTCTCTTTTTCGCCGCATACACTCTGATTGGCACGCTCGTCGGTGTGGGCGCGGTCCAGCAGGTTAAGCACCGACTCGCACTGATGTGGTCGGGACTCGCAGTCGGTGCAGTCAACGTCGCGTCGATCGTCGCATACCTACTGCTCCAGGGAACGCTCTTCGAGTTTTCATCCCTGATGTATATGCTGCTGGCTTTCGGCAGCGGTATCGTCAGCGGCTTCGGCGTGCTCGCCGTATTGCCGCTGTTCGAGGCGATTTTCGGGTATACGACCGACATTAAACTGCTCGAACTCGCGAACCTCAACCATCCGCTCCTGCGCGAGTTAATCCTTCGCTCGCCGGGCTCCTACCATCACAGCATGATGGTCGGTTCTCTGTGCGAAGCTGCCGCTGAAGAAGTCGGCGCGAACGCCCTTCTCTGTCGGGTTGGCTCCTACTATCACGACGTTGGTAAGGCCAAGAACCCTCAGTATTTTGCCGAAAACCAGAAGCTCGGTGAGAATCCGCACGACAAGCTCAAGCCCAATATGAGCGCGCTCATCATCAAGGCCCACGTCAAGGATGGGCTCGAGATGGCTCGTCAACACCGCCTTCCGGTCGAGATTCAAGACTTCATCGCCGAACACCACGGCACGAGCCTCATCGCGTACTTCTATCATAAAGCCAAGCAGATGGAGGACCCGGATATCCCGGAGGTCGACGAAAAGGACTACCGATATCCCGGCCCCAAGCCCCAGACGAGAGAAACGGCCATCTGCTTGCTCGCAGACGGGACCGAGGCCGCCAGCCGAGCTATGTCGAATCCGACCCCGGGACGACTCAAGGGCCTGGTTCAGACGATGATCAACAAGGCCTTCACCGACGGCCAACTCGACGAATGTGATCTCACACTCAAAGATCTAAACGCCATCTCGGAGGCCTTTACACGCATCTTGACGGGTATCTATCACCACCGTCCGGAGTACCCTGATGAGGAGAAGGACGAGAAGAAAGAGGAACGAAAAGAAGCCCAGAAGTCGGTCGAGAAGTCCGACGAAGCTGCGCTCCCCGACAAGTCTTCCAACAAGTCCGAAGACGGCAGCAAAGAGCGCGACGCCACGCCGGAGACAGAGTCGGAGCAAGCCGGAGAGACGGAGACCGAACAATCGGACTCCGACGAGTCTTCGAAAGACGGCCTCGCCGACCGCAGCTCCGACGTCTGGGACATCTCGGAGGAACAGGTCGAGAACTTAAGACGGGAACGACGCAAGCATGCCGATTCAGATAGCGACGGAACAACCGACGACGACTCCTCAGACTCTGAATCGGCTGGCGGAGATGATTCAGATGAAGACGCCTCGTCTGTTTCGCGCGTTGGGACTAGCTGATCCCGAGTTGTCCGTCCTCTTGACCGGCAACGATCACATCCAGCGACTCAACCATCAGTGGCGCAACGAGGACAAGCCCACCGATGTCCTCTCTTTTCCTCTGCACGAGCCGCCCTCCCCCGGCGATTTCGCAGGAGATATCTTTGCGCTCGGCGATATCGTCATCAGCGTGGAATATGCGGAGAAAACCCTGGAATCAGGTCAACATCGGCGACGGGTGGCGCAAGAACTCGAGGTCGATGCGCAGAGCCTGGATTGGGACCTGGAAGACGAGGTCATGTTCTTGGTCATCCATGGCTTGTTGCATCTCATCGGACATGATCACGCCCGAACCGACGACGAAGCTGCGATGAAGGCCGAAGAGCGGCGACTATGGGCGGCTGTGCGACATTAGTCGATTCCATCCAGCGCCCCCTTCGCAGCCACCCGACCACCGAGCGATACACGATGATCGATCTCCGCAGCGATACAGTCACCCGACCGACAGACGCAATGCGCCGCGCCATGATGCATGCGGCGGTCGGTGACGACGTCTACGGTGAGGATCCGACGGTGAACCGGCTCGAGGAGCTCGCCGCTGAGCGGCTTGGGTTCGATGCGGCCGTCTTCGTCCCCTCCGGCACCCAGAGCAACCTGATTGCCCTGATGTCCCACTGCGAGCGCGGGGATGAATTCCTCGTCGGCCACGCAGCACATACCTACAAATACGAAGGTGGAGGCGCGGCTGTGCTCGGCAGCATCCAACCACAGCCGTTGTCGATGCGTGCGGATGGCTCGATTTCGCTGAAGCTCATCGAGCAAGCTATCAAGCCCGACGACCCACACTTCGCGCGAACTCGGCTCTTGTGCCTGGAGAACACGCATCACGGTCGCATTCTACCGCTGGACTTCATCGATGAGGCAACCTCGCTCGCCGGTGACTACGGCCTGGCGACGCACCTGGACGGAGCCCGTATCTTCAACGCGGCCGTCGCAACCGATACTGCGGCTTCCGAGATCGCGGAGCACTTTGATTCGGTCTCGGTCTGTCTCTCCAAGGGGCTGGGCGCGCCCGTCGGCACAGTCCTCTGCGGCTCGACGAACCTCATCGACACCGCTCGCCGATGGAAGAAGGTCACCGGTGGCGGATGGCGGCAGGCCGGCATTCTGGCTGCCGCAGGCGTCTGGGCGCTCGAGCATCACGTCGAGCGCCTCCAGGACGACCATCGCCACGCCAGAGAGCTCGCCAGGGGCCTGGAGCCCATCAACGGCATCGATATCGAGGTGCCCGAGACCAATATGGTCTGGGTCGACTTGCCACCGGAGACGCTCTCGAAGCTCTGCGCCTTCCTCGAGCAGCGAGGCATCATGGTCTCGGGACGAGATCGATTGCGCTTGGTGACCCATCTCGACGTCTCCGATGATGATGTCCAGCGCGTCATCCGAGCATTTGATGTGTTCTTTCAAGGCGTCTAACAGATGGGTGGAAGCCGCGTGTACGCCGTTTGATGGTATTCGCGCAAGAAACGCAAAAAGCCCCGCACGCCAGGAGCGTACGGGGCTGATGCAGATAAAAATGTTGGCAGCGACCTACTCTCCCACAGCGTCGCCGCTGCAGT
>JBNJFZ010000199.1:0-9812 GCA_051747295.1 Myxococcota bacterium | reverse complement strand
CGAGATCGAAGTCGGCTGAAGCAGGCGTAGCCGGCAGGCTACGTCGATGCAAGACGACGCAGAACTCGTGCAAATCAGCCGGCCTGACGACGTGGAGGGATTCTTCTCAGGAGTCAGTAACTACAGCACCTGATTCGAGTAGACCTCGAACCCTTCGTGCTGCTCGCGCAGGAAGCTCCGCTCCTCGGTATCATCGAAGTCGAGCTCCTCGATGGGATCGACGCCCAGGCCCATCGACTCGTACTCGCTCTCGGGAATGCCGTTAGCGACACGGCCGTAGAGCCACTCGTCGTTTTTCTTGATGTACTTATTGTCACCGTGCGTGAACGCGAACTGGTTGAACCGATACTGCTCGAGCGTCTTGCCGTCGCGATTGTACCAGTAGCTCTCCAGGATAGCGTTCGACCGCTCCGGCAGGTCGGTCATGTCGACGAAGTCTTCGTCCTCGACACCCGCCTTCTTCAGGATCGTGTCGTACATGTGGCGCATCGAGACTTTCTGGTCGACCACGTTCGACTCTTCCTGCCCGGGCTCCATGATGTACACCGGCACCTGATTGCCGCCGTCGCTGACGTTGCTGAAGTGGTATTGCCAGCCGTGCTCGCCGAACACGTCACCGTGGTCGGAGCTGAACATCACCAGATTACCGGTGTCCTCGTGCATCTCGCGCACGAAGTCGTCGATCTGTGGGGCGAGTCGCGCCCACGCCACCTGCTGACGACGGCGGATATGATCGAGCATCTCGTCGCTGATCGGCTCTTTTTCGGTCATCAGGCGCGTCTGGTTGACGAAGTGGAACAGCGCCCACATCTCCTTGAGCTGTCCGGTGATGCTGCGCTTGAGCATCTTGAGCGTGTCTTCCACGTGGTACGGAAAGTGCGCCTCCATCACGTTGACGAAGACGAACACGGGATAGCCCTGCTTATTATACTCGTCGATCGCCATGCGGGCGCGCTCGAATTGGTGCTGCGCGTTCGACTGAATCCACGCACGCGCGGCCTTCACGTCTTCGCTCATCTGTCCCATCACGAAGTCTTCCGTATGGGTCAGCAACTCGCGTCTTACGCGTGCTTTCGACGCCATGACCAGCGCCGTATCCAGCAACGTCCCGCGGTATTCGGCCGTATCCCAGGCGCGCTCGACTTTGTCGAAGCCGCGATCCAGCCCGAAAATATGCGTCGTCACGGGGTTCGCCGTCACCTGGACTGTCTTGTAACCCAGGTCCTGCAGGCGTTCGGCGAGTACTGCGTTTTCCTCCAGAACCGAACGGGTCTGGCTTGTGGCTCCATGCTCGTGTGGCAGCAATCCGGTGAACATCGAGGCGGTCGCCGGAAGCGTCCAGCAACCACTCGAGCGTGCTTGGGTGAAGCGCGTCGCGTTCTCGGCCATATACGGCGTGACCGCCAACCCTTCTCGCTCGACACAATCATATCGAAGACTGTCGGCAACGACCCAGACAATATTCTTCGGCTTACTCATTCGCATCCCTATCTTTATGAATTCGCCGGGCATTCTGACTTCGTTCGCCGACGAAATATTCAATTCTCGGTCAAGCGGGCCCTTCGCTAAACGGACGGAAAACTGTCGCCCACTGTCAACTCCAATACAGTCGTGGGACTGCATGGATTTCGGCGTTCAGCTGCATCGTCTCGAAATCAGGCCCTCTTTCGCGAGGACAATTGCTTGTTTCTTCCGAACTTTCAAGTGCTGAACCCGCACCTTAATTTCAGAAAAACATTAACCGATCGGTCAAAAACGCTTCGGTCTGGCCGCGATCCCTGGATGAGAAATCCGGCCATCGAGAGGCTTAGCAGGGGTCGTTGGCCGCTCCGGGCGTGCCCAGGTCACCGTTGTACGACTTGGTGGAAGCACACCAATTCGCTTCGTTATCATTCTCGACTGGATCATAGAAACTCGGATCCAGCTGTGCGCTCGCACCAGAACCTCCGCTAAACGAAGATCCATACGCAAGTTGATCGATCTCGGTGCCTCCACAGGTCAGGATCAGCTCGTCGCCGCCATTCGCGAGTGCGTATCCACCACCGTAGACATAACCCGGCGAGAACCCCGGACTCGAGCCGCTGGACAGGGTCACGTACGATTCGGGCGCGACCAGCACCGATCCATTGATCGTGTGGCTGTCCGTGTCCAGGTCGCTGATCTCGCAGTTCTCGAGCTCGTACGTCTCTGATGTGCTCGGATTGTACAGCTCGAACCACTCACCGCCCGACTGGTCGCCGACAGTCTCGGGGTCGTACATGATCTCGGTCAGAATCAGATCGCCGGGCGAAGACGGTGCCACGCCCGCCGGGACGCCCACGAAGCTTCGCGTCGTGGTGTCGGTGAGCCCGCCCGGGTCCTCGACTCGGAGTTCGATGGTGTAATCGCCCTCGAAGAACACGTCGACCTCGACGACCTCACCCGTGCTGCTGGAGGGATTGGTCGTCTCCGGCGACTCGATCACGTCCCAATGATACGTCAGCGTGTCCCCGTTCGGATCTGTGCTATTGGTGCCGTCGACCGCGATCGTCGTCCCGACATCCACCTCCGTGGGCACCGAGAAGCGCGCGACGGGCGGCTGATTATCGCTGGAGACATTGACGGTCACGGTGTCGGTGTCACTGAGGCCACCCGTGTCCGTGACCTCCAGCTCGACCACATACGCGCCTTCGACGTCCACCGTCAGCTCCGCGCGCTCGCTGGTCCCGCTCGACAGCGACGGGCTGCTTCCCTCCGGCTCCGAATCGATGGTCCACAGGTAGCTCAGGCCGTCTCCGTCGGGGTCCTCACTGCGCGTCCCCGTCAGAGTCACCGTCGAATTGGGCTCCGCATTGATATTATCACCCGCGTCGGCGACCGGCGGCGTATTGTCAGTGCCCACGGCGATCGTCGTGGTGTCGCTATCCGACAGCCCATCGGGGTCGGTCACGGTCAACCCGACGACGTACGTACCGTTGACGTCGGGCGTAAAGCTCGGCGTCTGGGAATCGGCGTTCTGGAGCTCTGCGGTGCTCTCCGCCGGCTTCGACTCGAACTCCCATGCGAAGATGAGTTCGTCGCCATCCGGGTCGCTGCTATTCGACCCGTCCAGCACGACGTTGGTGCCCCTATCGGCCTGCCGACCATCGCCTGCCTGCGCCTCAGGCTGCCGATTCGCGGGCTCGGTGGCCGTAAGCGCGACCGTCGCGGTATCTTCGCTGGACTCGTCGGACGCCGTCACGGTGATCTGATAGGTGCCGGGGACGTCGGGCGTGAGCACCGCGGTCTCTCCAACGACGCCGCTCAGCGACGCTTCGCTTCCCTCCGGCGCACTCACTGCCCACCGAATTCGAACGCTATCACCATCCGGGTCGGTCGTGGCGCTGGCATCCAGCGTCACGCTCGTCCCGACGATGACCGACGCCTCCCCGTCGATCGTCACCGATGCAGAAGGAGGCGTGTTCTGCGGAACCGGATTGTCCGTGCCAGCACAGCCGCCGAGTCCGACCATGGCAGCGACGGCGAGTGTGGTGGTGAGCCTTGCGAACATCTTCTTGGAGAACGTCATCTTGTAGATCCTGCGCGCGTTGAGACCGCCTGATTCGGTCGCGGCCATATTTGACAGGGCATCCTATCAAATCGATCGCGACAGAACAGGCATATCGGCGCGCAGGGCTCTCGTTCAAGTGACAATTGCACGTCACTCGTCGCCGGCCAGCAGATACACGCGTCCGTCGAACTCGAAGAGCACCGCCCCACCTAACTGGGCGAATTTCTTGAACTGGTTGTGTTCACGCAACAACGAAAAGTAGTCCTCGGAGTACGGCTGGACCTCTTTGGCGTCCGCACCGCGCTCCAGGCCCTCCTGAACCCAGGCGCCATCCTCGAACCGGAACGTCTCGCCCGCAACGAAGCGTGTCCGAGCACCGGAGTCCCGGTCGACCTTATTCGCCGATTTGAGCTCGCGGGTGCGCTCCGACGCGCGCACGGCGCCTTCGCCGGTCTCCTCCTCCATCGCGCCAAAACTATCCGTGGTCGGCCGTGGTTTGGGCGCCCGACGACGACGCGTCTCCGAGGACGCGCTTCGCCCGCTACCACCCATGGCCGAGCCCAGGTCCGCCACCGACTCGTCCTTCGGTTCGAACTCCGCCCGAGGCCTCGGCCGGCGGGGGTTTCGCACCCGGCGGTCATCGAACTCGCTATCGTCGACCGCGAGATACGACGTGTACGGCGTGACCAACCCGAACTTTTTCCCCAGTCGCGTGACTTCCTTCTCGAGCTCCGGCTGCTCCCCGTTTAGGCGAATCTGCTCGAGCAGGAACCCTACTTTCCTGGTCGCCCAGAGCTTCGGGATAAACTCCATCGGCGCCGTGTCGAAGTCGTCCGGACTCGCGCGCTCGGTCTCGCTTTCTTTCGAGCTGCCACCTCCGAACGTAAACGACTGCTTCTCGTGACCGGCATCGCCGGTGACCTTAATCGCCCGGCTGAAGCCGTCACGGTGGCGTCCGAACAGCACGATCTGGTCGCCGCGAAACAGATCAGGCATCGGGTTGGGGTACACGTCGTATGGACGCGCACCGCCAAAATCGACCTCGATATTCGACAGCACCGGCGCCGAAATCCGCGAGTACAGGGCCGAAACCGGCTCCTCCATCGATTCGTCTGGCTTGACGTAGTCGCTCCGGCCGCGCCCGTGATTGGCCAGCCCGTCGAGCAGGCGCGTGTTCACATCGAAGCCGACACCAAAGGTAAAGAGCCGGTCCTTCGCGCTGAGCTTGCTCTTGGCATCGGCCAAGATCTCGTCCGGCTCGGTCGCTCCAACCGTCGGGATGCCGTCGGTCACGAAGATGACCTGATGGGGCTGTTCGTCGGGGACCGTCTGGGATAGCGCGCTCTCGAGCGCCGGCTCGATCGCGGTTCCGCCCGCGGCTTCGAGCGAACGCGCAAACGCGACGCCCTGCTCGCGAGCCTCCTTCGTCGCCCGTTGCGGCGACCGGAAGAGCTGCTCGACCGTCGTCGAGAAGCGCACGACGTTGAAGTGGTCCTGCGGGTCCAGCTTCTCCAGACAGTACGCCAGCGTCTCGCGCGCCTGCTCGATCTTTTCGCCGTTCATCGACCCGGACGTGTCCATGACAAAGGTGTAGGTCTGGCCGATCTCGTCGTGGGCCTTCGCCTCGAAGCGCGGCGCGATCGCCATCATGAAGTAGCCGTTCTCGCCGCCCTCGCCGTCGGCGTCCCAGGTCATCACGTTGATGCCGACGTCGGACTTCGAATAGCCGAGGTACAGCTCGAAGTCGCGGTCGAGCTCGGCCTGCAGCTCCTCGGTGCCAACGACGACTTTATTGTCGGACTGATGGGCGGTACTGACCTTGTGGGTCGGCGAATACGCGGTCGTGATCGGCATCGGTGACTGCGCCGTCACCGTCAGCGTGAAGTCCTTCTCGGTCTTCGCCGTGACGTACTCGCGACCCGCTGCGATCGGGTAGGTGTAGCGGTACATACCGCCGCGCTTTTCGAGCACCTGCCCGAACTTCAACTCGAGCTTCTGCGTGCCGCCGGGCGGAATCGGAAAGATGCTCGCCTTGAACAGGCGCCCGTCCATGTATTCGACCAGGCCCGGGTCGCGCACACGCCGCACGATGTCCTCGTAGATCTGGCGCGCCTGCTTTCGATCGAGCACCGCGCCCCTGGTCTTCTCGCCGTTGATCCACAGAGAGAAGTCGCTGACCGTCGCCCCACGCGGCACGGGAAACACAAATTGCGCCTCCATCGGCCGGTTGGTGTGATTGCGGAAGACCTGCTCGACCTTCGTGACCGCCGCGTTATTCGTGACGGTCACGTCGACGCGGTGGCTCTCGATATCGAACGGCCGCACCGAGGTGTTGTTGGGAATGAGCAGGCCGATCGCGAACGCCTGCGAGCACACGAACACCCCGGCGATGACGATGGTGGCGAATAAGATCTGGCGAGCGTAAGTCATGGCTCCTCCGCGAGTGAACGGTCACAGACGTTCGAACGCAGAGGCTCCAAAAAGGATCTAATTTTCAACAGCAAGAACGACGGAGCCCCCACCGGCTCGGCGAGGGCTCCGTCGTCTTTGAATCGAGCTGCAGTTTACCGGCGACGCCTCCAGGCGCCCGCCAGCAAGAAGCCGAGCAGGGCGACCGCCGCGCTCACCGGGGCGCTGCCGCCCGTCGTCGAGCAGCCTTCGTCGTCGCTGCCACCGTCATCGTTGCCACCGTTGGTCCCGCTGTCGTCCCCCGCGTCCATGCCGTCACCAGCGTCCTCCTCACCGCCGGCGTCCTCGTCGACGCCTGCGTCGTCCGACCCGGCGTCCGTGTCGCCAGCATCCGCGTCGCCGCCGGCATCTTCGCCGCCCTGCGGCGGCGTGCTGTCGGCATCTGCCGGATCGGATTGGTAGTCACCGGCATTGCTGCCGGTCGTCCACGTACAGTCGGGGTCCCCCAATTCTTCACCGTTGGTGAAGCCGTCGCCGTCGGAGTCCAAATCACAGACCGCAGGCCAGTCGACCGTTGCCGAGACGCCCGTGCCCTCCAGGTTACTATTGACGTCCATCCCGAAGTCGTTGAGCGGGCCATTTCCCACCTGTGGTAGCGCCACGGTATGGCAGGTCTGGCAGCTCCTCTCGAGGCCGTTCGGAACCTGATTGACCCGGGCGGAACGCGCAGAGGCGTCGGGGATGGCGGCGAACAAAACAGCGACCGCACCGGCCGCGACAAGAAACTTCTTCATATTGAGCTCAACTACATTGCAGTTATTGATAACGACCTCGACTTGTCTCGATTCTGACAAAACCGAACGCGCAACGAAAGCGGTTTGTGCAGATTTTTCGCAGTATGCGGATGAGGGGGATCGGCGAACCCGTCGGCCGCCCCTCACCACCCTCAATTCACATACGCCATCCGCCCGAGCAGCTGCGACACCGCGGCTTTGATCTCGTCCTTGCCCGGATCGGCCGGACCGACGCACGAGGGGCAACCGCGCTCGCACGGGCAGCCCTCGATGAGCTCGCGCGCCAGCTTCACGAAGTCGCGGTGGTTTTCGTACAGGCCTTCGCCGAATCCGACGCCGCCGGGATATTGGTCGTAGATGAAGATCGTCGGGTCATAGAGCACCGGGCCGATGCGTCCGGGTTCGACGCTGCCGTGGTTTTCGGCCGCGGCGACCGGCTCGTCACCGAATGCGTGCATCTGACCCTGGCTGTCGCGCACGGTCAGCCCCTCGAAACCCTCCGACAGCCACCGGTCGTCGTCGATCGACCCGATGCACAGGTCGAGATCGCGCGGATCACACATCAGGCGCAGGCTGGCGGCGGTCTTGAGGACCTTGCCGGCGCCGTTGACCACGCGCGCCCAGTGCTCGGGACTCTGCGCCAGGTCGGGGAAGTTGTCGGTTGGGAGCTGCGCCCAATACGCCATCGTATGCAGATCCAGCTCCGGCAAATTTATCTCGCCGTAGCCGATATTCTCGCCGGTCCCGAATTTGATCTTCTTGTAGCCGACGAAGCGCTCGGTCACACGCACCTCGCCGAACCCGATATTCGCCGGCGGCACGTCGCGCTCCTTGAAGACGTCGAGCACGTGCACCGACGAGTAGTGCATCGCGGTCGTGTAGTAGCCGTCGTTGCTGCGCCGCACGTACGCACGCCGCTCGTCGTAGTCGAGCCGCTCCACGCGATAGGGCTCGCCCGAGATCTGATAGACGGCGTTCGGATAGAGCGCGGTGTGAGCCCCCTCGAAGTCGACCTCGGCCACGACGTTGGGCTTGTCGTGGGTGATATCGATGACCACGAAGTTCTCTTCCGCGATATTGCGAAGGTTGATCTCGCTGGCCGGATAGGTTTGGTCCGACCACTTCCACGAGCCGTCTACGCAGTGGATCATGCCGGTCTCGGCCTCCAAAAACTCCAGTGCCTCGCGCGTCTCCTCCTCGGAGAGCGCGCCGAATTTCTCGCCGACCTGGAACGGCAACTCGTACGTCGCGCACTTCAGATGCTCGACCGCGATCAACAGATTCCGCGGGTCGATGCGCGCCTCTTCCGGCGACTGCCCGAAGAAATAATTCGGATGCTGGATGATGAATTGGTCCACCGGGTCGTCCCCGGCGATTACGACGGCGAGGCTGGTGCCGCCGGAGCGGCCGGCCCGGCCGATTTGTTGCCAGGTCGAGGCGACGCTGCCCGGATACCCCGCCAACACGCACACATCGAGGCTTCCGATGTCGATGCCGAGCTCCAGGGCGTTGGTCGAGATGACGCCCAACAGGTGCCCATCACGCAAGCCGCGCTCGATCGAGCGGCGCAGGTCGGGCAGGTAGCCACCACGGTAGCTGGCGATGCGGTCCTGCAGGTTCTTATTGCCCCGCTCGCGCTCGAGCCGGTCCTTGAGGCGGTGGACCACTACCTCGACCGACTGGCGGCTGCGCGCGAAGACAATCGTGCCGCACTTGCGCCGAATCGTGTTGCGCGCGACCCGCTCCGCGGCCGTCAGCGGGCTCTGCCTCCGCATCTGCTGCATGTCGGTGATGGGCGGGTTGAAGAAGCACACCCACCGCTCGGACGCGGGCGCGCCATTCTCGTCGACGACCTCGAACGGGCGGTCGACCAGGTTTTCGGCGAGCTCCCTGGGGTTTGCGATGGTGGCGCTGGTCGCCACGAATGTCGGATCGGCGCCGTAGTGCTCGCAGATCCGATGGAGCCGGCGCACCACGTTGCCGACGTGGCTGCCAAACACACCGCGGTAGGTGTGCAACTCGTCCACGACTACATACTCGAGCGCGCGGAAGAAGCTCGCCCACTTCTCGTGGTGCGGCATGATGCCGGCGTGCAACATGTCGGGGTTCGTGATGACCAGGCGGCCGTTTCGGCGGATTCGGCGGCGCACGTCGGGCGGCGTATCTCCGTCGTAGACCTGTGCTTCCCACGACGCGTCGCTGTCGGGTACCGCCTTGATGAAGTCGTTGAGCTCGGCGGTCTGGTCCTGGCTCAGCGCCTTCGTCGGAAAGAGATACAGCGCGCTCGCCCCACGATACATCGAGTCCAGCACGGGCAGGTTGTAGCACAGGCTCTTGCCGCTGGCCGTTGGCGTCACGACGACGCTGTTTCGGCCGGACATCGCGTGTGAGATGGCCTTCGACTGGTGCGAATACAGCTCGTCGAAGCCACGATTCTGCAAAGACTGCTTTAAAGACGGGTTGAGGCTCTCCGGAAACGGCCCGTACGTCGCCTCGCGCGCGCTGATATGCTTCATCGCGGTCAGGTGCCGGCCGACATCCTTGCCGTTCTGCCAGCGCCGAATGAGTTTCTGCAGCTCGCCCTGCGGTGTATTGATTTCGTGCATCGCTCTCGCACTCGGATCGAACGTCTTGACAAACGCATACTGAAATCTTGTACAGTATAAGTCTTTGGCGAGCAACTGAAAATATGGGGGGCACCGGGTGATCGCAAGTCACCCTGGGCTTGGCTGCCAAGACCTGCCGTGCGGCCATCTTGGCCGCACGCCGTCGCTGCGCCCAAGATGGGCGCAGCACATTTCAACGCGAGCGACTTTGCCACCGACCTACGGGTCGTAGCCCTCGATCACAAATCCCCCCGGACTCGCGAATGCGGCGTCGGACCGAGTCAGGCTGAGGTGATTTGTGCGAGATCGAAGTCGGCCGAAGCAGGCGTAGCCTTAGGCTACGTCGATGCAGGACGACGCAGAGCTCGTGCCAAACAAGCTGCCTGAGGAAGCAAGGCGCCGAAGAGGTTCTTCGGCCCCCCGGACTCGCGAATGCGGCGTCGGACCGAGTCAGGCTGAGGTGATTTGTGCGAG
>JBNJFZ010000198.1:7167-9942 GCA_051747295.1 Myxococcota bacterium | reverse complement strand
CCCCCCGGACTCGCGAATGCGGCGTCGGACCGAGTCAGGCTGAGGTGATTTGTGCGAGATCGAAGTCGGCCGAAGCAGGCGTAGCCGTAGGCTACGTCGATGCAGGACGACGCAGAGCTCGTGCAAATCAACCAGCCTGACGAAGGGAGACGCCGCATTCGCGAGTCCAAGAAATGGTCGGGCCGCGAGCTCAAAAAACGAACTCGCGGCGCCAAGTCAAACAGCTCGCCGCATATCGGGGGAAGATTGAAGCGAGCAATCTTGGTGCTCCGTGTCGCCACGAAGCGCGCCTCCTGGGGAAAGGAGGCAAAACCGACCCCTCATCGTTCTAAAACGATGAGGACCTCAGGCGGATCTATCGCAACGTCTGGGCACCGCGACTGCCGTGCATTTCGCACAAAAGCGACGCCTCCGGACCGAATACTCCTTCGGCCCTCAGGGCTGCGAAGATGATCCCGTTGGCTCGAGGCTGCGCCGGGAACCGCGACCTCGAACACCTCAGCGGTTAAATTTTTACACCAATACTGTGAGGCGGTCAATCTATCGAAACCGAGATTTCCAATAGAAATCACGGAGCTATTGTGCAAAATGGGCGCGCGAGCCCACCGGTCGAAGGACACCGAGGACCCATGTCAGAAGAGATTCCCCTGGACAAATCCGGCTTCCAGCGTGCTCTGCGCGAGCTACAGTCCGCCGCGGAGCGCTCCGACGAAAACCCGGGCTCCTACCAGTCCGACGGCTGCACTCGCTGCTTCGGGTGCATGTTCACGACGGATAGCGTCGACTGCTTCAACTGCACATATTGTGCAAATTGTGAGCAATGCAGCGACTGCACGCACTGCCGCGACTGCGAGAATTGCAGCAGTTGCAGCTACAGCGTCCAGAGCCGCAATTGCTCGAACTCCCAGTACATGATCCTCTCGGAGAACTGCGCCAACTGCACCTTCTGCTTCGGCTGCGTGGGACTGGTCAAAAAGGAATTTCATATCCTCAACCAGAAGTTCCCCCGCAAGGTCTATTTCGAGAAGCTCGAGAAGCTCAAGAAAGCGTTTGGGATCGACTAGCCGCTCGCGCCGAAGCGCGAGCGGCTAGTCGAAGGGAGTGGGGACTGGGACGCCTTCTTCCAATCCCCAGTCCCCAATTCCCAATCCCTACCTCATGTGCTTCGGCCAGAACGCAACCACCACGTTCGGGTCGGTCTCGAAGTGCGGTCCACCCATCAGCTCGACGGTGGCGGGGATGACCTCGAAGAGTTCGTCCAGGATCTCGTCGATCGCCTTGGGGCTTCCCGGGAGGTTGATGATGAGCGAGGTCCCACGAATCACGCCTTCCTGGCGCGATAGTATCGCAGTCGGCACGTACTGGAGGCTGATCGCCCGCATCTTCTCGCCGAAGCCGGGCATCACCTTGTCGGCGACGGCGAGCGTCGCCTCGGGCGTGACATCCCGCGGGGCGGGGCCGGTGCCGCCCGTGGTCAAGATCAAGTGGCACCCGATATCGTCGGACAACTCGACCAGCGCATCTTCGATCTGGTCCTGTTCGTCGGGCACCACGCGCTCGTGATACTCGAACTCACCGGCGATCGCGCGCTCGACGAAGTCGCGAATCGCGGGTCCGCCACGGTCCTCGTACTCGCCGTTGTACGCGCGGTCGCTGACGGTCACGCCGGCCACTCTCAGTGTCTCTTCGCTGCTCATAGATCCCTCGTAACGTGTCTTTAGTCGGTCTGGCGCTTCGCCAATTCGACGACCACCGAGCCGTAGTCACCCGCGTTATTCGTCTCCGGAGCGTACCCACGCACGTAGCGAAACCCCGGCCCCTCCAACCATCGCAGGATCGCCGGCTTGAGCACCGGCGCACCCTCGGAGCGAAGCCCGCGGCCGTGCACGATGCGGCAGAATCCCGAGCCCTCCTTCCACTGTTGGTGGACGAACAGCTCGACCTGGCGCAGTGCATCCTCGACGGTATCCCCCCGTACGTTGATCTCGAACACCTGATTTCGTCGAGCGCGCTTTTGAAAACGCTCCAAGAGGTCCTTGTGCGCCGGATCGAGCGACCCGACGTTGTTGAGCCCGTCTCCAGACTTCGGCAGTGGTGGCGTCGTCATCTCGTCGGGCGAGTCGCTTCGGTACGCCAGGCGTTGCTCGACATCTGTTTTTGGATCTCGGCGCGAAGCTCGGTCACGATATTTCTCGCGATCGATGTCGCGGTCGACTGGCCCAACCGCCTTCTCGAACTGCCGCATCGTTCGCAACTCGCCCAGCGCCTCCCGAGCCTGCTCTTCGTCGACCTCCGGCTCACCCGATGTGCTTTGCACGGGCTCCTGACCGGGCACACCGGGTTGCTTTTTCGGCACGTCTTCGGGTTCTTCTGGCAAGTTCGCGCCGCGTCCCTCGAATTTTCCGCGGTAGATGTCCTCGGGTCCGATATCGGAGACAGCCTGCTCGAAGAGTTCCTTTTCGCTCAACTTCTTCGAGCCGCCCGCATTCGCCCGAGTGGACGCGTCATTTGCCTCGGACTGGTCGGGAAGTTCGTCTTTCTCGGGAAGTTCGTCGGAGCCCTGCGCCCGAGATAGTCGGCGCGTCGCGCGGTTGGCGTGCTGCACCCGAGGCTCCTTCGCCCTGCGCGCCTCCTCGGGCGACATCTCGGCGATGGCACGCTCGAATAGTTCTTCGTCGGAGAGTTGGGGGTCCTCCGGCTCACGCACGGCGTCGCGTCGGCCGGCTTTTTGTGTCGAAGGTGGGGTGTTCTCGGCGGATTCCGACTGCTCGTCGG
>JBNJFZ010000198.1:0-7067 GCA_051747295.1 Myxococcota bacterium | reverse complement strand
CTCGTCGGGCGCGTCGATATCCAGCCCGGCGAGTTGGTCGGCGAGGCGGCCGCGCCCGATCGAGCTGTCGTCCTTGTCGTCACTCATGACGTCAGTCGTCGTCCTCTTCCTTCTTATCCTTCTGAATTTCCTCGGGCTTCTCGGGAACCGAGTGCTCATAGGGGATGCGCACACGGATCAACCCACTCTGGCCGAATTGACGCGCCGGGTACTCGAAGGTCAGCTCTTCAGCGCCCTTGTCGGGCATCTCGAAGAGCGCAAAGTCTTCGACTTTGTCACCGGCTTCCAGCTCTTTATCCCGCTGGACCTGCCCGACGGCCTGGGTGGTTGGCGGCAACCGGACTCGACTGTACGTGCCCTCTTTGGAGTAGAGTGAAGCCCCGCGCGTGCCTTTGACGTCCCGGTGCGCCGGCTCGTAGTCGACGGGTTCATTACCCGTATTCTTGATCTCGTAATTGACCTTGAACAGCGGGTCCGAGCTGTAACCTTCGCCCTGCGCGGTATCCGTGGTCTTGACCCACTCGGCCTTCGCGGACCCGAGCGTAAAGTTGACCGGCCCCACCTCCACCGCATCTCCCACGCCGTGAACCGTAGGACCCTTGGGCTCCTTGTACTCGTACGGGATACGAAAGAGCAGCGGGACATTGGCGCGGTGCATGCTGGGGGGAATGCTGAAGATGAGGTCCGCACTCTCGGCATCCGGGACCTCGAATACGAAGATATCCGACACGGATTCACCCGGCTCCACAGTCCGAGTCCTGGTCACCTGACCTTCCAGCTTACCTTCTTCGAGATACACGCCCGGGATCGGTGTCTTGGACGCGGGTGGCAGCTTCGCATCTCCACCCGGATCCGGGTAGAGCAGCGGCGTGGCCGTCTCAGACATTTGCTGAGCACTGTGCGTCGGCGAGTACGTCAGCGACTTCTCGCCACTGTTCGTGATCTCGACGTCGATCGTGAGGACGGGATCGGGGTATTCAAAGATCTCGTCGTCCTCGCTGAGTTCGAGGTATTCGACGTCGTACTCGGTGACTTCGAATTGGACGCCCCCTACCGTCGCAGGACTGCTCATGTCTGAGACGACGGGCTCCTCGCACGCAGCACCACTCAGCGCAAAGCTGAGGCCGATCAAGAGGAACGAAGCTAAACGGATGGCAGAAGACCTTGTCATCATGATGTCCGTGACACCGAAAATACCAGCAGTCATGAAGCGCGTATGCGCCATCAGTCTTGCACACATATATCGATGCTGGAAGTTATGCGTAGCAGACGACGTGGTCAACCAAAGCATGAGGTATTCTCGGCGAACACGTTGCGATTGTGAACCGCAATTCCACCTCGATGGCCTTCCGAGAGTGCTTTCGCACGGCGTGTCGTTTTGATAACCTTCGGCAGACTCTTTCAGCATTTCATCGCCCGATCTTTTGATTGGAGACACGTTCGACCATCCGAGTGTCTCCGCGCTCGCGCGCCCGAGAAAATCCGTATGAATTGTCGCAAGGACCGTCCCACTCTCGCCTCCGCAGCCCTGCTCGCGCTCTTGCTGCTCGTGGTCAGCGTCTCGACAGGATGCGTCAAAGAATACGACTTCGAGCGAGACGTGCCCGAGCGAGGCACGCTCGGTGAGGAGTTGCATCACATCTGGAAGAAGGACGCGATGCGCGCCCCCGAGAACGCTGAGTCGAAGACCCAGATGCTCGATCAGCGCGAGTCGGAATTCGTAACCTCGGTCGATACGATCGCACCCGGCGAGATGCTCCGCGACATCGACCTCTTCTTCCGGGAGCTCCTGGACCTCGTCGAAGAGGGCGTACTCCCGGGGATCACCCGCAAGATCACCGTCATGCTCCAGGACGCCTCCGACAACGACGTCCTCATCAAGGCGCTGGCGGCGAACAAGCGACCGAGCCCGGATACCTACATCAGCCCGCTCAACGGGAAGAACTTCCTGGGGCATCTGATGTCGTACTCGCGGATCCAGGAGGTCGGGACTGGCCTCTCTGCGACTCTGCTCGAAAACGACCAGGTCACCGATCGAGGAGAATCCGACACCAGTGAAGGCAGCGCGTTCAAGGACACACTCGTCGCGCTCTCAGAGGTGCTCGACGGTGTCGAGGCCGGCAACCCCCAGGATAGCTTTGCCTACTCGCTGCAGGATATCTTTCTCGTCGAAGATCCCCGGTTCGAGCCCGCTGACGTCGGCAGCGCACAGTACGCGGTGCGATACGACTATCGCGGCTATCCAATGGCGGCAAAACAGGGCACGGACTTTCGATTTCCCTTCGTCGATCAGGACGGCGACGGGCTGGCCGACATCGACGAGGACGGCAAATTTGTCCTGTCGACCGGTAACAACCTTCAGCTCAAGCCCTTCGAGACGGACCCGGAAGCCAACCAGCTACTCAATCGCGACGAATTCGGGCGTGGCTTCGCAAACGAAGGAGAATTCTCGTTCCAGTACGTCGACCTCAATAGGACCGGCCTGAACTTCGTGGTGCGCCAGCTGGGCTTCTTGAGCGCTCGCGGGTTCCTCTGGGACTTGACCGAGTTCGCGCCGACGGCCTTCGGCGAGCTCGTGCCCAAGCAGGACGACCGCGGGGCATTCTTCGGCTACGAGACCGACAACCCACTCATCGACGCCTTCTACGGGCTCGTCCACATCCTGGATATCCCGGAGCTCCACGAAGCGATGGTCGCGCTGGCCGAGTTCATGGACATGCAGAGCCCGGCGCTTGCAGGCGTGGTCTTCAGCATCGACGAGATGGCCGACATCTTCGAGCAGTATCCCGACGCCGAGATGACCGACGAGCAGACGCTGCTCTACGACCTGATGCCGGTGCTCGAGGAGATCGCGGCGGACCCGGAACTGTGGGCCGACTTTATGGGCGCGCTCGATGACCCGATCACACGTCGAACCGGCGAGGCGCTCGCCGAGTTGCTCAAATACAAAGACGTCAACTCGATGGCGCCCGCGCTGGACGGGCCTTACGACCAGTGCTTCCAGAATTGCAAGAGCAGCCACGATATCGGCACGGTACCTCGCTACGAGTGCATTCGAGCCTGTCCGAGAGACGGCATGTTTAGCACGCAGATGGACTTCGACGCCCCCGAGTCGCTCAACAACCGAAGCCTGTTCGCACGCCTGGTGCACCTGCTGCGCGACACGCAGGGGACGCCCTATGCATTGGCGATCACCGAGCCTGACTGGCTCTCGGGTGTGCCGCCGATTATCAGCCTGGACGGCTCGGCCGAAGCCTTCGTCCGGTCGATCGCTGGCAACCTCGACCTCGAAGAACACGTACCCGACGAGTTCTGGGACAGCGGGATCGGAGGTCTGTTGGACATTATTGGGGTTAATTCCGGAAACCTGGCTGGCCTTTTGAGCACCCTGAGTCCGGTATTTGGGGCGAAACTCGATAAGCAACCAACCCCGGACCAAATCACGCGCCTGTTCAACCAACCTGAACTCTCGGGCAATATCGGCATCGACGTCGCGATCGCCCCGCCGGTCTGCAAAGACGGCTTCGTGATGGCGAACCACCACGCCGATCTGCTCTTCGCCTCCGAGGCGGCCGGCGTCATCGACACGCTCTACCCGCTCGCGAAGGCCTTCAGCGACCACGATCGCGAAGACCTACTCGCCAGGCTCTTCGTGGCGGTCCACAAGCACTACTCCAGCCGTGACGACCTCTATCAGGACAGCGACGGCAACGACTCGCCGATGGCCGCGAGCAACTTGCAGAGCTACGAGCCAGCGCTGGTCGAGGTCTTCGAGGACGGCAAGATCTTCGACGCTCTCGCCGACCTGTCGGCCGCAGCGGAAGAGTTCAAGGCACAGGGCGGCGAGGACCTGGTCGAGATGCTCCGCAAGATCGTCTACAACGCGCTTCGAACCGATCAGAGCTTCGTGATGCGCGACGGCACCGACATGATGAACCTGCCCGACGGGCGCACGATTCGAGAGTTGAGCCGCGCACATGTCCTGGCGGGCGCCATCGACAACCTATCCGACCGCGTGGACGCCGACCCGAGCGCCAGGGAGCGCTTCGAGAGTGCCGTCTCTACGCTATTCGAGGTATTCCTGAAGGCGAGCTGGCCGGACGGGCAGCGACCGTTCTTCGAGAATCAGGGCACCGTAGCACTGAGCGTCCTGACCATGCAGCACCTCTCCGAGCGTGCTCTCGAGTTGCGCCAGGAGGGTCGCTTGAGCGAGTGGCTGACTGACGAGCAGGTTACCGCGATGGTGGATCTCTTCGACTCGCGCACGCTTCCGGCGGTGGTCGAGCTGCAGAGAAAGATCTTCGAGACGCCCGAGGACCGCGACTTGACCGAGGATCTGGTGACTTACCTGGTGAGTGGACCAGAGGGTCGTCAGCAAGCCTCTCTGGCAGCTTACGTGACGATGGTCTACTCGCTGCAGACCGATATTTGGGTCCCGCTCGCGAAGTTCCTCGCCGACAAAATCGACCCCGCGAAGCAATGGGGTGTCGAGCCGATGGGCCGGCTGCCGCTGGCCTCACACGGAGTCCTGATGCTCAAACGTACGGTTGAAATCGACGAAGACGGCGTCGGCCTCGACATGTTCGAGCGCAGCTTCGAGACCCAATCCGATCAATCCATCCCCGTCTTCACGGTCTTCGACGTCATCGCCGACTACTTCCGCAGCGACCCCGCCGCGGGAGGGCCGTACAGCGAAGAAGATTACCGACGCGTCTTCAACGGCTTTGCCGAGTGGCTCGACGATGACGTACACGGGATGGAGCAGCTCTACGATATTATCGAGACGCGAACCCGAGCCAACCGATGATGACCCGCCGCCGGCGAGGCGGCCTGGTGGCAAACCTATCTTGTTGATCAGCGAGTTTTTGGAGTGAGTTCTAGATTTTCTCTGCGTTTGCTCGGCGCGGCGACCGCCGCGATCACAGTCCTGCTGCTGGCGTCCGAAGTGATGGCCAGCGGCTTCTACCTGCCCGGACGTGGCGTGCGCGCCAATGGTCGTGCGGGTGCATTCGTCGCCAGCGGTGAGGGCAACCTCAACAGCCTCTGGTACAACCCGGCCAACCTCTCGACGATCGAACAACTGAGCCTGACGGCCGACCTCGCCGCCGTCGATCTGACGTTTTCGTTCCAGCGCGCGCCGCGGACGACCGAGAACGGGCAAACCGTCACGTATGACAAGGCCAGCAACCAGGCGCCGCCTGAATTCAGCCCCCAGATTCTGGTGGGCGGCCCGACCGGCGCCGACGGTCTCGTCTGGGCGGCCGGATTCTACGCGCCCTATTTGAGCGGCTCGACGTGGCCAGAAGATGGCGCACAGCGCTACACACTCATCGACAACGAGGGATCGGTCCTAGCCTGGCTCGGCGCGGGGCTTGCGTACAACGTCGAGGATAAATTCCGCATCGGCATCGGCGTACAGAATATGATCGGGCTATTCCGCCTGATCAACATGACGTCGGGATACTCGGGGCTCTACGGGCGACCGGAGGATGAGGACCTCGATATTCTGACCAAGATCGAGATGGAGAGCCTCTTCAACCCGACCGGCAATATCGGAGTCTGGGCGAGCCTGACGGACGAGATCGAAGTCGCGGCCTCGTTCCAGCTGGGAGCGACGATCAACGATCCGAACGCCAAAATCACCGTGAGAATGCCCTCACACCCGCAATTCGACGGCGCGCGGCTGTCGAACAACACCATCGACGCGGCGCTGGAGCTTCCTCCGATCGCGCGACTCGGCTTGCGCTACAACAAGGAGCCATTCGACCTCGAGCTCACCGGCGTCTACGAAGCCTGGTCGGTCTTCGACGAGCTCGATGCCACCCCCAACAGCATCGACGTCGAGAATGTCTCCGGCGTGGGCGCCATCCCGATCGCACCGCTGTCGATTCCACAGAACTTCCAGGACTCGTTTTCGGTGCGCTTCGGCGGCGACTACAAGTGGGATGAGGAGCTGACCTGGCGAGCCGGATACGCCTACGAAACGAGTGCGATCAAGGATGCGTACTACAGCGTATTCTTGCCCGACAGTAACAAACACGTGCTCACCGGCGGGCTAACCTGGAGCTTCGGCGATGTCTCGATCGACGGAAGCGCGGCGGCGTACTTCCTGGAAAACCGCACGATCACGAACTCCGAGGTCAAGCAGATCAACCCCATCGACGCCGAAGACGAACTCGCCACCACCGTCGGCAATGGCGACTACAGTGCGTTCTATTTCGTGATGGGCGTGGGCGTGAACTACGAGTTTTGAGTCTCTACGCCCGGTTTCTCGATAAATCGGCCAACAGAGAACTGCCATACACCGCTGAAGCTCAAAGACACCCACCCAAAACCCTGAAAGCGCTTATTTTTCAGCACCTTGCGAGTATACACGCAATACTTCTTAGCGCTCCGCGTCGTTCAAATTACAAAAATTTACGCAACGATTCGGGGGGTTCGGTCGAAAACCTTTATAGAGGGGCAGCACATGCGTCCCGTCATCTGCCGCCGACGTGAACGGATCCGGGCGGTGAATTGGCGCGGCCGCATGTGCTGGTAGTCCCCTCTCCAAATTCTGGGCGGTGGGCGGGTCGCAGTTCTGGGCCTGTCCGACTGCAAGAGTTTCGGCCGGCCAAAGGTCGTTCGGCGCCTGTACGGGTCGAGCGGCCGGCGGTCGAGTCTGTGGCAGAAGGTCGGGGCGTCTCAAGGCGCTCCGGCCGGCGGCAGGGCGAGTCTTATCCGACTCAAAAAAACCTGTGGTGCCTGTGTGGCACGCCCGTCTCACGTCGTGTGGCGGATTCGGGTGGGTCACCGAAAGGGTGAAAAATGGCTGTCGTGCTGGAGTCGTGTCGAAGTTCGGCGCGACCTAAACCAGCTCGTCGGAGGTCGTTGCGGCCCGGGCTTCGCGCTCGCGCAGCGGCACTTCGTACACAGCTTCTCAAAAAAGGATCGCCTTCGGGCGTCAGGACACGGTTTCGGCCGTCAGGACACGGTTTCGGCCGTCAGGACACGGTTTCGGCCGTCAGGACAACCGGCAGCCCCGGCGGCTCCGGGGGTGAAATCCCGGAGTCGTCGGTGGAGGTCGG
>JBNJFZ010000197.1:0-7500 GCA_051747295.1 Myxococcota bacterium | reverse complement strand
GTCAGCGGAGTCGACCACGCAGCGGGAGACCCAACCACCACCCGAATGGAGATCGAGGATGAGGATTATTGCAGGAAAAGCTGGGGGCCGACGGCTGGCCAACCCCGAGCACGGAGAAATTCGACCGACACCGGACCGAGTCAAGGAGGCATTGTTCTCGATCGTGGGGAACCTCAACGGTGCCATCGTCGCCGATGGTTTCGCGGGCACGGGCGCGCTGGGCTGCGAGGCGCTGAGTCGAGGCGCCTCGCAGTGTTATTTCATCGACCAGCGGACCGACGCCATCGAGCTCATCGAGGAGAACCTCGAGATCATCGACGCGCGAGACAAGGGGATCATCCTGGAGGGTGAGTTCACCCACGAGCTCGAGTTCATCGTGGACGACCCGGATCTGTGGTTCCTCGACCCGCCCTATAATACGGGACTCGGGGAAAAGGCGCTCCAGGCCATGGCCGACGCCGGGTGCGTAACCGACCGAGCGCTCGTGGTACTCGAGCAGGAGATCTCAGAGGCGATTCCCGAGATCGAGGGGTTCCGGCAAGAAGATGCTAGGGAGTATGGGCGCACGCGACTGACGTTCTTTCGGTTTGTCACTGAATAGTACGAAGCCATACAGCCTGCGCGCCAGTTGCCTCTCACCATGCGATCGAATATGCGTGTGGGCGCACGTCCCGCCATCACTCGACTGAGTCATATCTATGGAACGCGTCGCAATCTATCCGGGCAGCTTCGATCCACTGACCAACGGCCACGTGAGCATCATCGAGCGCGGCCTGCATATCTTCGACAAGATCATCGTCGGCATCGCGATCAACGTGCGCAAGGAACCCCTGTTTAACGTGGAGGAGCGCGAGGCGTTTATCCGCGAGTCATTTCCCGACGACAATGTCGAGATCGCGACGTTCCAGGGGCTGCTCGTCGACTACTGCCGTGAGCGGGATGTCGCTGTGATCCTGCGTGGATTGCGGGCGGTCAGCGACTTCGAGTACGAGCTGCAGATGGCGAATATGAACCGCAAGCTCGACGACACCATCGATACGGTGTTCATGATGACCGAGGAGTCCGACTTCTACGTCAGCTCCAGCCTGGTCAAAGAGGTGGCGCGGTTCGGCGGGAAGGTCGAGGGCGTGGTCCCCAGGCATGTCGAAGCACGCCTGGTCGAGCGGTTTGCAGAGCTCGACCAGGACGCATCCGACGAATAGAAGTATTTGCCAGATCAACCAAATTTTGAACGGCCGGAGGAATCAAGTGGTACAATTTTCTGATCGTATCGAGCGCGTCGAACCCTCGCCCACGCTGGCCATCAGCGCGAAGGCCAAGGCGATGGTTGCAGACGGCGTCGACGTCGTGAGCTTCAGCGCAGGTGAGCCGGACTTCAACACGCCGGAGGCCGTGCGCGAGGCGGCCAAGCGCGCGTTGGACGAGGGAAAGACCAAATACACCCCGGCCGCGGGCATCCCCGCGCTCCGCGAGGCGATCGCGCGCGATTACAACGAACGTCGGGGCCGCGACGTGGAGTCCGACCAGGTCGTGGTGACCGTCGGCGGCAAGCAGGCGCTCTACAACGCCACGCAGGTGCTCTTCGACGACGGACAGCGGGTCGTACTGCCGTCGCCCTACTGGGTCAGCTACCCGGCGCAGCTTCGGCTCGCCGGCGCCGAGCCGGTGGTGGTCGACACGGAAATCGAGGACGACTTCAAGATGAGCGCCGACCAGCTCCGGGAGGCCATCGATGAAGATGGTGTGCGCGGGCTCATCCTGTGCTCGCCGTCCAACCCCACCGGAGCGGTCTACTCCGAAGAGGAGCTCGCCGAGATCGGTGAGGTGCTGCGCGACCACGACGATATCGTGGTCATGTACGATGCGATGTACGACCGCCTGTTCTACGAGGGAGAGATCGCGCCGGACTTCGTGCAGGTCAACCCGCACCTGGCCGACCGAACCGTCACCTTCAACGGCTTCAGTAAGACGTTCGCGATGACCGGCTGGCGCCTCGGCTTTGCGATTGGACCCAAAGCGGTCATCTCGCAGATGTCCAAGCTCCAGAGTCAGTCGACGTCGAACGCCACCACGTTCGCGCAGTACGGCGCACTCGAAGCGCTCGACCTGGACGACAGCGTCATCGCGGAGATGCGCGAGACGTTCAAGGGGCGCCGCGACCTCATCGTCGATGGGCTCAACGACATCGACGGGGTCGAGTGTCAGACGCCGCACGGCGCGTTCTACGTGTTCCCCGACGTCTCCGCACATATCGACGGCGACCGCTTCAAGGACGATCTGGACCTGGCGGACTTCCTGCTGGAGGAAGCCCACGTCGCGGTGGTCCCCGGAAAGGCATTCGGCTCGCCCGGCTATATCCGACTGTCGTACGCGTCCGGCGAAGAGCAGATCGAAGAGGGTATCCGACGCATCAAGGACGCGCTCGAAGGCTAACCCGAACGAAAGCGCTGAGCGCAGCGTAGAAAGCCCCGTCGGCTGTGAGCCGACGGGGCTTTTTCTACAGGGCCGGTCGGCACCTACAGGCCGCGGCATTCCGCCGGCAGATCGGTGTAGCTCTTCGAGGCATCGCGCACCCAGCTATAGCCGGTCGTGCCGGACGCGCAGGTCAGCTTGACCACGCTGTCATCGACAGAGCACTTAGCCGTATTAAGGGGGAGGTAGACACAGGTTCCGCCCTCGCAACTCTTGCTTCGATAGTTGGCCTCCGAGATGACCCCTTCAGGGACGTCTGCGAGGTCTGGACAGTCGTCTTCCGAGCTGCAGGAGAAGACTTCGACCTCATCTGCGGCACCGTCATTACAGTCGTTGACCTTTCCGTCGCACAGCTCCGGGGCCCCGGGATAGATGTCCGGGTCATCGTCGTTGCAGTCTCGCTCATCGAACTGGCACTTCGAGCGGTCATCGCCGGTACCGTAGCCGTCCCCATCCTGGTCGATACCGCCCTCAGAGTTGTCACAATCAGGTGCTGGGTCGGGCTGGCCCGTTGGTTTACAATAGCCGGTGTCTCCACACTCGTAGTCTTCGAGACAATCGTCATTGCTCTCACAGGTGAAGATGCCATCCTCCTCGGCGCTGAACCCGACGGTACAACCCGCCCAGAGCCCGCCGGCGGCGAGGATGAGAACGAGGCTAGCAAGCAGATTTCGATTCGACATGTACTGACCCATAGCTGTCTTGATCACGAGACGAACTGTCGTCCCCTGGCAAAGCAATTCTTTAGAAGTCGACCCGAGCCCCGAAGCCCAGCGAGCCCTGCCCGACGGCAGGTGCGAGCTTCAGGCGGTCGAAGAGTCCGGCGCGTCCCTCGCCCTCGGCGACATCGGAGCCGGATTGGACGACGAAGAGCACGCCACTGATGACGGCGAGCCCGCCGGCGACCCCGTAGAAGATATTGGCGGTCTGCGCCTTGCCCTGTGCGGCCCGGATATCCTCGTTGGCCTGGACCTGCGTGTAGTCGACGTATCTTCCTTCATCGTCTTGCTCGTGGTTGATGGCTTCGTCCTCGAGCTTCGCAGCCTGCGAGCCGAACACGATGCCCCCGGTCAGGCTCGCCACGGCGAGTCCCGCAGCGCTGTAGGCGAGGATGGTCTGGATCTTTCCGGTGTTGGCCTCTTCGCCGTAGTTCGGCCCCTGGCGGTCCACGCGAATGTCGAAGACCTCTTGGTATGCGGGCGCGACAGCGTCGATCACCTTGTTGAAGTTCCCGAGGTTGGCCTGCGTGCTGTATTTGACGAACAGGCGGTCCTCCACGTCGAACAAGTCCACGTCCAACGAGTATCCGTTTGCGGTCTCCTTGACGCGTCCCATCAGGATACGCTCGACGCCGGCTTCGCCGCCGACAGTGCCGAGGCAAAGCGGCTCTGTAATACACGTCGCCACGCCACGAGAGTCGAGCCCCTGGAGCACCGCGTCGGCGCCCATCATGTCGTAGCCCTGCGTCATCCCCATTGCGTCTTGCATTGCGCTCTGGAGTTCACGGCGTTGATTACCGTCGATATCGGGGGTCGGCACAGCGATGACCGCAATCGTGAGATTGGCGCTCGGCGCAGCGTCGGTGGTACCCTCGGTGTCTTCACCGTCTGAGGGCCCACCAAAATCCATGGTGTCACCTTCCGACTCTTCGGATTCGACGGACTCTTCCTCGTCGTCTCCTCCGAAAGTCATTTCATCCTGGGCAAAGGCTGCCGACGGAATCAGCAGCACGGCGAGTATGGGAAGCAAAAAGCGATGAATGGACCGCATCCGGGCTTTCTCCTCCGAGAACAGCGGAGTAAATGGAATTCGTGCGTCACGTATACGCTCCGCATACGCGGTATGTCAGTGTTAGCACAGCACGAGATTGCGCGCAATTTTCTCGGCGCCGGTGTCCGGAGAGGAATTGCGGGTGAGGAAGTTTCGTCATCGGTCGTGCTGTTATAAGTCCCAGTGGTAGTGCAAAATGGACGTGTCGAACGCGATGCGAATCAGGAGAACTCTTTGACCGCCGAGACGGACATCGAGCATGGGGATGTGAACGGCGGCCCGGAGCATACCGGGCCGGCCCATGAATCGATGTTGCCCGAGGGCCTTCCGCGACTCGAAGAAGCCAGCGAGGTCTCGGAGGTCGAGGGCACGGCCGACGTCGAGCGAAGGAAGGCGTTGGTCGAGCGGCTCGAGGAGCGGCCCAATCGCTCCTCGATGCTCGACAGCTTCGGCTGGATCCTGCGGTTTATCGGCTCGATGCTGTTCGCGCACGTGCTCTTCGAGAAACGAAGCACCGAGAACCTGCGGGACGTCTCCGAGCGCGGCACGCCTGTATACGTCATGCAGACGCGCAGCCTGCTGGACTACCTGTACTTCAACTACGTCTTTCTGCAGCGCGATCTGCCGCTGGCGAGGTTCGCCAACGGCCTTCGTATGACCTGGCTTCGCGGGCCGATATCCTGGATCAAGCGGTTGTTCTCGCGATCGCCGGCCGAAAAACCCGAGGAACAGGTCGAAGCGCTCGTCTGTGAGGATAAGCCGGTCTTCTTGTTCCTCGAGAAGCCGCGCACCGAGCAAGAGGAGAATGTCGAGTTCAGCCAGCGGTATCTGACGCGGATGATCCGGGCGCAGCGAAAGGTCGACACGCCGATCTTTTTGGTACCGATGCTGCTCGTCTGGGAGAAGCGGCCCGATCCGAAGCGGGCGAGCTTCCTGGACGACATCTTCGGCACGGCGCAGCGGCCGGGATTCTTCCGAAAGTTCGTCAGCTTCTTTCAGACGTTCTGGCAGAGTTTCCTGCGGCTCGGGCAGCCGCTGGTGCAAATATCGACGACCGTCAACTTGCAGGAGTTTTTGCGCGAGTATCCCAACGCGGGAACCGCCGACGCCTCGGAGCTGCTGCGCGAGCGCGTGGGTGAATACCTCGACCGCGAGCGCCACGTGGTGCTCGGGCCGACCGGCGAGAAGCAGGGCATGCTCTTTCAGGAGATGATGCAGCGGCCGGCCATCACCGACGCCGTCCGCGAGATCGCCGCGGAAGAGGACGTCGACGAGGAGGCGATTCGCGAGCGGGTCCGCGATCAGCTCGAGGAGATCGCCGCATCGCCGAGCATGCTGATGATCAAGGTGATGTCATCGGTGCTCAGCTTCGTCTGGTACCGCATCTACGACGGCTTCGAGGTCGACGAAGAGGGGCTCGAGCGGGTGCGTGAAGCGGCGAAGTCCAACAGCGTGGTGCTCATCCCGAGCCACAAGAGCCACATCGACTACCTGGTCTTGAGCTATATCCTGTTCAATTACGGGATGATTCCGCCGCTCATCGCCGCCGGGGTGAACCTGTCGTTCTGGCCGCTCGGGCCGATCTTCCGACGCGCCGGCGCGTTCTTTTTGCGGCGTACGTTTCGCGGGGAGAAGCTGTATCCCATCGTGTTCCGAGAATACCTGGTCCGCCAGCTCGAGGAGGGCTGGCCGGTCGAGTTCTTCATCGAGGGGACGCGGAGTCGAACCGGGAAGTTGGTCAAGCCCAAGTACGGCATGATGGACATGGTGGTGCGCGCCCTGGCGAGCGGCCGGATCGACAGCATCAAGGTCGTGCCGATCTCGGTGTCGTACGAGAAGATCATCGAGGAGACGAGCTACCGGCGCGAGGTACTCGGCGCCGAGAAGGAGCGAGAGAGCCTGACCGGGCTGCTCAAGACGCCGAAGTTTCTGACCAGCCAGTACGGACGACTCTACGTGGAGTTCGGCGAGCCGATCGATCTCGGCGGCTACCTGGAGAAATACGACGTCGACCGGGTCAAGCCCGAGGACGAGGAGCTCGACGAGTTGACCGTGCGGCTCGCCCACCGCGTCAACTACGACATCAACCAGGTCACGACGGTCACGCCCTCCTCGCTGGTGGCGATGGTGTTGCTCAACAATACCAGCCGCGGGGTCGAGCGGACGCGTTTTCTCGAGCAGATTGGCTTCTTGCTGCACTTTTTGACCTACGAGGACCGGACTGCGCGGCTCTCGCGCACGCTCACCGAGGCGCTCGACGATCAGCGCGAGCGGGTCGAGGCGCCGCGCTCGGAGCAGCGTGCGCCCGCGCTCGCGACATCATCGGGGCCATCGGAGCCCAAGGCCGAGCGGGTCATCGGCGATGTGGTCGCCAACGTCGTCGACGAGGCGCTCGGTCTGTTCCGCGAGAACGAGCAGCTCGACGAGCGGAGAACCGAGCAGTCGACGTTCTATGCCGTTCCCGAGGAGTCACGCTTCGAGCTGGCGTACTATCGCAACAACATCATCCACCACTTTGTGCCCGAGGCCTTGCTGGCGACCGCGCTTCGCTCATTCGCCTCGCAACCGATCGAGCTGGGCAAGTTGATGGAGGAGACCCGGTTTTTGAGCCGGCTCTTCAAATACGAGTGGATCTACGAGGAGAGCGCCGAGTTCGAGAACGTGTTCATGCGGACGCTGAGCTTCTTCGACGCGGCTGGTTGGGTGACGATCGACCACAACGAGCACCGCACGCTGGTCGAATACCCCGAGCCGTTTCCAGCCGAGCTGCAGTTTTTCCGCCGGCTGGTCCTGAGTTTTCTGGAGGCCTACGCAGTCGTCGCCGAGGAGCTACCGAGCCTGCACGAGAAGAAGCGGGGGCGAGACGAGATCGTCGAAGCGGCGCTCGAGAGCGGCCGAAACGACTACCTGGGCGGCCGAATCATCTACTACGAGACGATCTCCAAGCCGACCTTCAAGAACGCGCTTCGACTCTTCGAGGACTGGGACATCATCGACCGAGTCGAGGGCAAGAAATCCGGGAGCTACGAGTATACTCTGGACGACGAGTGGGGCGGGCCGAAGGCCTGCCGCGTGCTGCAGACGCGGCTCGAGCGGTTTGTGTATTCGGAGTCGGAGATGCGCGGTTAGGGGGGAGTAGGAGATGTGGGAGATGTGGGGGAGTGGGTAGGGGGAGTAGGAGATGTGGGAGATGTGGGAGAGGTGGGGGAGTAGGAGATGTGGGAGATGTGGGGGAGTGGGTAGGGGGAGTAGGAGATG
>JBNJFZ010000196.1:7129-10064 GCA_051747295.1 Myxococcota bacterium | reverse complement strand
GCTGCTCGGCCGCTTAGCTGCTCCGCCGCTTAGCGCTCCGCCCTCTCACCAGCCCAATCGCTCTTGCCGCAGCCGAAAGAACGAGTCGAACACGCCCTCACGAATCTCGCCGCCGTGCATCGCCCAACCGCTGGTATGCCCACCCTTGATCCAGCGTAACTCCGAGCCCTTCCAATGCTTGTGGAGGGCCTCGGGCTGGGAGATGGGGATGAACTCGTCGCGGCTGGTGCCCATGATGATGGCGGCTTCGGGCATCACGGGGGGCGCAAAGTGGCGCATCGCGAGTTTGTCGAGTAACTCCCCCATGCGAGCCTTCGCCGAGTCGATGCTGCCGGTATCCTCGGCGAGTCGCTCCCAGTCGATCATGCTGGACAGCGGGCTGTGCAGGAGGGTGGGGACCGCCGAGTCGCCGCTCGCACACGGCGTCGCGGCAACGGGATACGGCATCGTCGCTGCGGTGAATGCGGACATGAAGCCGCCCATGCTGTAGCCGGTGGTGCCCAACAGCTCGAATCCCTCGCGGCGCAGCCAGTCGAGGATCGCACGCGCTTCCTCGACGGTGGCCAGGTTCATCAGGATCTGGTCTTCGACCTTGCGTAGGATGGTGCCGAACTGCTCGGGCGGCTTGCGATACCCGTAGTAGGGGTTCTCCAGGATGACGGCACCGATGCCGCGGTCGAGCAGGGGCTTGGCCATCTGTCGGCGCCCCGCAAAGGTCGCATCGCCGGTTCCGGCCAGGTGCACGACCATGGCGGGGCGCGGCTGGGAAAAAGGCTCTTTGGGGAGCAACATCTCGACATACGCGGCGCGGCTGGCGGGCGGAAGCGGCAGCTCCGGGGTTGGGCTCTGAAACCAGCCGCGAAAGACGTGGTGGCCGCGCCAGCTACGCTTGCCGCGCCGCCAACGGATGTCGATCGTGCGAGGTGGACCGACATGTTGGACCTCATCGATCAGCTGATCGAGCACCTCTTCGTCGCCCCACCCGTGCGTGAACATCTTGAACATGCCCTGCACGGCTGCCACGCCGCGATCCACTGCTCTTGTCAAAATCTCCATCGCACTGCCTCACTGCGTCTGACTTCTCGGCGCAACGTATCAGAAATCCTCATGCCGCGCGCCCTGCTGGTTTCTCGCCGGTCTGAACTCGCCACAGGTTCGCGTAGATGCCATCCATGGCGACAAGATCGTCGTGCCGCCCCTCCTCGGCGATCTTGCCGTCGCGCATGACGACGATCTTGTCGGCATTGCGAATCGTAGAGAGACGATGCGCGACCACAAGCGTGGTGCGCTCGGCGGTGATATGCTCCAAGGACCGCTGGATCGCCGCCTCCGTTTCGTTATCGACCGCGGAAGTCGCCTCGTCGAGCACCAGGATGGGCGGGTCCTTGAGGACAGCCCGCGCGATCGAAATCCGCTGCTGCTGGCCACCCGAGAGGGTCTGGCCTCGCTCGCCGACGACGGTGTCGAACTGTCGGGGCATCTCGTCGATAAACTCGGTGGCCTCCGCCGACTCGGCGGCGCTTCGAATCATGGCATCGTCGGCCTCGAACGTGCCGTACTCGACGTTCTCGCGCACGCTCCCGTGAAACAGGAACGCGTCCTGGCTGACCAGACCGATCGCACGCCGGAGCGACTCGAGGTCGAACTCCGAGATATCCTTGCCGTCGATGACAACCCTGCCCTCCTGCGGGTCGTAGAACCGGAGCAGCAGGTTGATGAGTGTGGTCTTCCCCGAACCGGTCGAGCCGACGATGCCGACGGTCGCGCCCGCGGGAATCGTCAGGTTGAAGTCATCGAGCGTCGGCTCGCGCCCCGGATACGAGAACGTCACGTCCTCGAATACAATCTCGCCGTCGACCGCATCGGTCTCGACCTCGTCGTCTCCGTCGTCGATGTGGATGGGCTTTTCCAGCAGGTTGAGGACGCGATTCGTCGACGCCATCGCGCGCTGATACAGGTCGAAGGTCTGGCCTAGTCGAGTCAGCGGCCACAGCAGGCGCTGCGTCAGGAAGACGAGCACGCTGTAGGTGCCGACGGCGAGCTCGCCATCGACGGTGAGCTTGCCTCCGTAGACGAGGGTGGCCACGAATCCGATCACGATGATCATGCGGATCAGCGGCGAGAACGCGGCGCTTAGCTTGATGGCGCGCCTGTTGGCTTGCCGGTATTCGTCGCTCTCCTCCTCGATGCGACCTCGCTCGTACTGCTCGGTGGTAAAGCTCTTGATGGTCGCGATGCCGGTGAGGTTATTCGAGAGCCTGCTGTTGAGCATGCCGACGCGCTCGCGCACCTCGGCGTAGCGCGGCGCGAGCAAATCCTGGTATTTGAACGAGCCCCAGATGATCAACGGAATCGGCAGCATCGCCATCCACGCCACGCTCGGCGCCAGCACGAAGAAGGTGATCGAGATGGCGACCGCCGTCGTCGCGACTTGAATCAGGTCATTCGCGCCGTTGTCCAGAAAGCGCTCGAGCTGGTTGACGTCGTCGTTGAGGATCGCCATCAGGCTGCCGGTACTCTCCTCGTGAAAATACGCCAGATCGAGCCGCTGGATGTGATCGTAGGCGTCCAGGCGAAGCTCGTGCTGTATCGTTTGCGCCAGGTTCCGCCAGTACCAGGCGTAAGCATACTGGAAGGCCGACTCCGCCGCCCATACCACCACGGTGACGGCGGCGAGCGCGACGAGTTGGTCGAAGGTATCGACGATGCCCATGCGGGCGATCAGTGACTGCTCCTTTTCGACGACCACGTCGACCGCGACACCGATGAGCGCCGGCGGGGCCAGGTCGAAGAGCTTGTTGAGCACCGAAAAGGCGGTCGCCATCCACACGCGAGAGCGGTGCGAGTCGGCGTACGAGAGAAGTCGTGCCAGCGGGTGGCGTCGAGTCTTGTCACTCATGGGGAGGTCCGCGGGAGGGATTGCTGCACTGTCCGC